>CAYLLI010000094.1:0-8523 GCA_964384295.1 uncultured Chromatiaceae bacterium | reverse complement strand
ACTACGCGCAACCGTCCTGCACGGCCGGGCGGTCGGCGTTTATCACGGGCCAGTTTCCTGTCCGCACCGGCATGCACACGGTCGGGTTGCCGGGTGGGCCGGTTGGCTTGAACCGGAAAACACCGACTCTGCCTGAGCTGCTGAAAACCCAGGGGTACACCACCGGACAGTTCGGTAAGAATCATTTGGGGGATCGTGATCAGTTCCTGCCAACCATGCACGGGTTCGACGAGTACTGGGGCTGGCTGTACCACCTGAACGCGATGGAATACACGGAAGACCCCGCCTGGCCTGATAGTGAAGAGTTCAAACAGTTTGCGCCACGAAACGTCATTCACGCGCGCGCGGATGGAAAAGGTGGGCAAACTATTGAGGACGACGGTCCGTTAACCATCGAGCGTATGCGAACGCTGGATGATGAGGTTAACAAACATGCGATTGACTTCATCGAACGGGCGGTCAGCGATGGTAAGCCTTTCTTCACCTGGTACTGCCCTTCACGCGGGCATGTCTGGACACACCTGTCGCCGAAGTACGAAGCGATGCTGGGCAAAAACGGCTGGGGGCTTCAGGAAGTCGTGATGAAAGACCTCGATGACCACGTCGGTGAGATGCTTGCCAAGCTCGAGGAGCTGGGTGTCGCCGACAACACCATCGTTGTGTTCACCGCAGACAACGGTCCGGAAATCATGACGTGGCCGGATGGCGGCATGACGCCGTTTCACGGTGAAAAAGGCACTACCTGGGAAGGTGGTGTTCGCGCACCCATGCTGATCAGCTGGCCGGGACACATTCCTGCAGGCGTTGTGAATAACGGCATCTTCGACGGCATGGATTTCCTGCCCACCTTTGTGCAGGCAGCAGGCGGGCCGGCAGACCTCAAAGAGCGGATGCTGAAAGGCTACAAAGGGTTCAAAGCTCATCTCGATGGCTACAACCAAATGGAGATGCTGACAGGCAAAGGCCCGTCTAACCGGCGGGAGATCTTCTACTACGAGCGGGATCAGCTGCAGGCCGTGCGTGTCGGTGACTGGAAAGCGCATTTCATTGTGCAAAACCAGGGGTGGAGTGGCCCGAAAGAGAAGCTCAATGCGCCACTGCTGTTTAATCTTCGGCAAGACCCGTACGAGCGCGCTGAAGAAGAGTCAGGCATGTACCTTCGCTGGATGGGTGAAAAAATGTGGGCCTTCGGTCCTGCGCAGGCCGCTGTCGCCAGGCATCTGGCGACCTTCAAGAAATGGCCGCCCGTTACATCGGAAACACCTGCCGAACCCGTTGGGGGTGTCGGTAACTGACCGGTTGAATGAAGGGAAAGGGATATGAAAGAAATCACCGGCATTAATCACGTGGGCTTGCGCGTACGGGATCTCGGCATCTCGAGAGCGTTTTACGAGCAACTCGGTTTTGAGTTCATTGATGGGCCTATCGGGCCTGAGCCTGTGGCAATCCTGGAGCACCCCTCGGGCGTCAACATCAATCTGGTTCTGAACGCCAGCGAAGACGCGCCGTCAGACAATATCCTGATGGACGTGGCCGTGAAGCACCCGGGTTTTACCCACGTGGCGCTGGAGATCACCGATGCAGAAGGCGCCGCAGACGAGATTAAGGCCCTGGGCATTCCGATTACCGAGCGGGTGGAACACGACGGCGCCAAATTCTTCTTTATCCGGGACCCGGACAACAACGTCATTGAGTTTCATCAGCCGGCCAGCTCTTAACCTGGCCCCCGCATGGCCCGATAATCCAACCTGCGGTAAGCGCGCACATTCCGCGAGCGCTTGCCCGCTACCCGCTGCACACTAGCCAGCCTTTTATTGCATTCATAGCTGGAGAAACCGATGACTGTGCGCGTACTGCAAGCTTCCGGTCTGAAGACCGAGCGCGATCCGGAGCTGGATCTGGACGATCCGAAAACCAACTTTAACGCCTTGCTGAAACTGCGTGGCGACTTGAGTGGCGATGACTTCTTCTTTGCCTTTCCGGGGCAGGCATGGGCCATGATCCCGCAGGAAAAGAACCACAAGTGCTTCCGCACCTTTGGTTTCGGTTCCGGCCGCTTCGAGAAAATCGAAGAAGACACCTACCGCATCTACAGCCGTGAAGTGCTGTACTACCTCGACCCGGACACCGGCGAGATTCTGAACGAATGGTCTAACCCGTTTAACGGTAAGACCAACGAGGTCGTTCATATTCAGAACGATCCGGTTAACGGCATCTTCTCGCTGAAAGGTCCGGGCCCTCTGGCACCGCCGTACCCGTACGTGAGCTGCGGCGACATGGTGGCGTTCCAGTGGAACTTCTTCATTCAGCACCCGAACGTACTGACCCGTGCCGAGTATCCTGAGTACTCATCCGGCGATATCGATCAGCACGCGGAACTGTGGGGCCTGATCGGCAGCAAGAAAGACATCCTGAACCCGGACACCACGTCGGCGTACTGCACGATGTCATGGAGCCGCGTAGCCGACTGGCTGCCGTTCATGGCGATGGGCGATGCACCGGGCAAGATGGTGTTTCACAGCCACTCCATGAAACTGATGGACGGCCCGTCGGAACTGCCGCGTGAAATTCTCGACTACACCGAGAAGCATCACAGCGAATACCTGACAGCCCCCACCGAGTGGAACGGCCCGCAGATGACCAGCTCTGCGCAGGTGTTTAAAGACATGATCGACAAGCGTCGCGCCGAACAGGGCTAAAAGCCCACCTGCGTTAAACGCATGAAGCAGTGCGTGAAGTCTGACTATCAGGCTTTGCGCGCTGCTTTTTTATGCCTGACAGAATCCATTCCACATAACGCAGCAACCATTGGTCACGCTCGGCGCCCTTTGCTAGAGTGAGTATTCAGTACAGGGGAGATCAATATGCGTTCAGTCTTTTTTGCGGCCATCGTGCTGCTGTCATCCGCATCGCACGCCGCGATGATCGACAACGGCTCGTACACCACCGACACCGACACCGGCCTGAAGTGGCTGGACCTGACGGCCACTCAGGGGCTGTCCTATAACTACGTCTCCTCGCAGATGGGCGAAGGCGGCGCCTTTGAAGGCTGGCGCTATGCCACGCTCAACGAAGTGATTACGTTTTTCGAAAACAACGGTGGCTCACCGCAGGATTCCAACACGTTTGATCTCGAAAATGCGGACGCCGCAGAAGCCATTATCAACCTCTGGGGCGGGTTGAACTGCACCAACTCGTACTGTTATTCCTCATTTCTGTATGACGAAAGCCTGCCGCTGCCCGGTGGCGAAATGCGCTTCGGCCGTGTGTGGGATTACAACTACGACCGCACCCATCAGCTAACGACGTTCGTCGGCAGAGCATTGCCTGACACGGTGTTTACTCATATGGGTTCTGCACTGGTGGCGGCCAACGTGCCGGTGCCTGCTGCAGTTTGGCTGTTGGGCTCTGCGCTGGCAGGGCTAGGGTTTGTGCGGCGGAAAAGGGGCTTCTAGTTCGGGCTGACAGCCTGAATAGCAGGGGCGTTCACAGCATCCGGAGGTTGTTTTCCAAGTGCTGAAACTCATCATTGGCAACCGCAACTATTCGTCCTGGTCGCTGCGCGCCTGGCTGTATATGGCTGAGAGCGGGCTGGAGCTTGAGGTCGTCCGGATTCCGATGTTTACTGAGTCGTGGGCCTCTAAAGTATCCAAGTACAGTCCCGCCGGGCGGGTGCCGGTGCTGCTTGACGGTGATGTGACCGTCTGGGATTCAACGGCAATCATTCAGCACCTGAGTGAGCGTTTCAGCGACGTTGTGGGCTGGCCCGAGGAACCCAAAGCCCGGGCGCACGCCCGTTCTGTCTCTGCTGAAATGCACTCCGGCTTTATCGCGATTCGTGGCGAGCTGCCGCAGAATATTCGCCGGCGGTCCCGGTTGGACCGGGCAACCTTATCAGCCGGCTGCAACGCGCAGATTGATCGGGTATTTGAGATTTGGTCGGACTGCCGCAGTCGTTACTCGAATGACGGGCCGTGGCTGTTCGGCACCTTCTCAATTGCCGATGTGATGTTTGCACCTGTGGCGCTTAGGTTTCAGTCTTACGGCATCGACGTGCCGCAGCCGGCTGCTGAGTTTCTGGATGCCGTCACAACGAACGAGCGTGTGCAAGAATGGAGCGTTGCTGCGGAAGCAGAAGCGGAGTCGATCGAGTTTATCGATAACCTGACACCCGCCGACGCCAGTCCGCTGACGCTGGGTTAGCAGAAGCGCTCTGTCTGCCCACGATTGAGTTACAGCTGCTCGTAGATTCAACTAATGTGACGCTTGTCATTCTTCTCCCTGGCTTGATCGAACTAGTATTGTCTTTCATGCATTCAGAAGGCGCTGAGCATGATAGCTAACTGCCCGAGGCTTGTGACGGCAGTGTCGGGATCCAAAAAAAGTGCTCGCGAAGTTGCTATTTGGGGAGTGAAGGGATGATGAGACTAGTAATGCTGGGCGTTCTGCTGGGGCTCTCTTTTGGCGTTCACGCTCGCGATTGGGTGTCACCGATTGACGAAAAATACGCAGAAAAGAACCCCGAACTTTTTTCTCAATTCGATCAGGCTCGATCGCTGGTGGACGCATATGCTGGCCAGACAAGCATGTTGCGAGAAGCTGGCACCTTGTTGAGCTCAGTGGTTGACACAGATCCGGAGTTTGCGCCGGCGTACCGCGAACTCGGCAGACTATTTATTGTGCAGGGGCATATTAGTTACCGGCGCTTTAAAAACGGCAGCTTGAGCGCCGCCGAGGAGGCAATCCTGATGTCTCTTAAGATCGAGCCGGAGTACGCTGATTCCTATGTTCTGCTGGGACACCTTTATACGCAGATGCGTCGCTATGAAGAGGCTTCAGAAGCCCTGCAAACTGCAGAGACAATCGGATCCGGGTCACCATGGTTAGCGCTGAACTGGGCAGAGTTGCACAGACTTGTTGGCAACTATCAGGCTGCAATCCCGTTGTATCAGAGGGTTGTCGATTCAGATACATCAAACGAGAAAGCTCGTGCAGCGGCCCTGAGCGGTGTTACAACGATGCATATTGTGCAGGGGCAACTTGATGCCGCGAACCTGGGCTATCAGAAGCAGATTCAATTTCGTCCTGATGATGCCTGGACCTGGGGTAACTACTCAGGTTTTCTGCTCCGTTACTATGAGGATGTTGATGGCGCTATTGACGCAGGCCGGAAGGCAATTGAATTAATGGATTATTCGGCCGGCCGTTACGCACTTGGCAGTGCACTGTATACAAAATGGGCGATGTTGAAGGACGATCCTAATCTGGCTGCAGAGGCGCAGCGGTACTTTGATGAGGCGTATTCGATTTATCCTTATCTTGACAATGTTGTGGACCGCACCTATCAGAATCCGTATACCCAGATAACCGCGTTTGCGTTAACGAACTGGATGGCGGTGCAAGCGGACAAAGCAGAAATGGAACGGCAAGGCTTGTACTTATACGGACAGGAAGCATCCGGAAAAAACTAATCCAGACGGAAACCCGCGACACGCTGTTTTACTGCTAGCGTCATTCCCGGTGCTCTGCCCGGTGGATGACCACCCGGCTGAACTTGCGCTCGCTCTATTTTGAAGCACAGTGGGCTGCGGCCGCAGGCTCTCTGCACCATAGCGCTTTCTCATGTCGTTCAGCTAGACTGACCCAATGATCGATTTCGTCGCGACATTCATCGTGTTTTTTGCGGTCGTTGACCCCATCGGCACCGTGCCGGTTTTTATTGCGGTGACATCCCACTTCGACCGGTCGGCGAGCAGAAAAATTGCGCTGGTTGCCGCGCTTACCGCCGCTGCAGTGCTGATGTTTTTCGTGGCGGTGGGCGAGATCATTCTTGTCGCGATGTCGATACCGTTAGCCGCGTTTCAGATTGCGGGTGGCATTGTGCTGTTCCTGTTTGCGCTGACGATGATCTTTGGTGAAAGTAAACCCGACGAAGAAATTAAGATCGTCGAAAGTCACCGTGAAACGGCCATTTACCCGTTGGCAGTGCCATCCATTGCCGGCCCGGGTGCGATCCTGACAGCCGTTCTCTATACCGAGAAAGAGCGCTTCAGCGTTTGGGAGCAGGCACAAGTGGCGCTGACGATTCTGGCGGTGCTGTTGGTGACTTATGTGCTGATGCTTTTGGCCGGTCAGATTAACCGGATTATCGGCGTGAGCGGTGCGAGTTTGGTGAGCCGTGTGATGGGCTTAATTCTCTCGGCGGTGGCCGCTGCGAATACCCTTGCGGGCATCAAGCTTTACTTCGGTTTGTAGTGGGGCGTTTAACGTTTGATGTCCTAACCGCTCCGGTCTATTGTGAGCACATGGGTTAAACAGTTCTTATGGAAACCTGGGCAACCCTGTTCACCTTGCGTGACTCAGGTTGATGAGAGCAGCGGTCGCGCACGCCATCTGGGCCGGTGCCGGCATTTCGTTAGGGCCGTGATCGGGGCAATTGCTTTCAAACAAACACCGGATCTGCCCGCACTGATAGGAATCGGATTGATTGTCTCAGGGGTGGTCGTGATTCGCTTGTTCTCTTCTATGCCGATGGACTAGAGTGAATGCCTTGCTGTTCTGAAGCGGAGTTACAAAGATGCGATTACATTACCTTCCCTTGATTGCCGTGGCGTTTGGTTTGCAAAGCGGTGCTGCGTTAGCAGACGATTCCGGCTGGTACCTGAAAGGCGCCGTCGGCTATAACAACATGAGCGGCTTCAATATTCAGGAAACCGAGACAGTTCCGGGCTTTCCGCAAGGCCGTGTGGAACGGAATCTGGAAACCAAAGACGGTTACATGCTGAATGGCGTGCTTGGCTATGCAGTTAGCGAGAATGTCGCCTTCGAAGTGGATATCGCCTATCGCAATAATGACGTTAAGCGTGACCGGGGTCCGAAGATTGACGGCGAAATGGCGGTAACCACCTTTCTGGCGAACCTGGTCTATTCCTTTAAGAACAGCACAGCCTTTACGCCCTTCATTGGCGCGGGCCTGGGTGTGGCAAACACCGACTTCTCATTCCAAAGAAATTTGGGTAAGACCAGTGGTGATGGCTGGTCGGCCTCCGGACAGTTATTGGGCGGTGTCAGCTGGGACATTAATGACAGCATTTCGTTATACGGGCAGTATCAGTTAGTGACTGCGAAGGACACCGGCGCCACGGCTTCCTTCACAGTTCCTACTAACCTCGGGCCCCTGACGATCGAAGACAAGCTGCTCGATGACTACCAGGCGCAGACATTCACGCTGGGTATTCGTTACAACTTCTAGCCCGCGTTCGGCCGGGTTGCAGTCACGAACGCAGACTGCAACCCGTCCGGTAGCGGATGCACTTCCGGGTGCAGCACGTGCGCCAGCACTTCGAGGCTGTCCACCAGCCGAGGGCCCGGGCGGTTGAAGTATTGATTGCCGTCAATGACGAACACGTTGTTGTTTGCAACGGCTTTTAACTGATCCCACCAGGATTCCTGTTGCACCAATTTCACGTCTTGTAGCGTGCGCTCAATATCAAACCCGCAACACGCCATGATCAGATAGTCCGGGTTAGCTTCCCGGACTGCATTCCAGCTGATAGTGGTGGACGACTGTCCTTTGCCGCCAAGCAAATCGATACCACCGGCGTACTCAACCAGTTCCGGTGTCCAGTGACCGGCATTGAACGGCGGGTCCAGCCATTCGAGCATGACAACCTTGGGTTTGTCGGGTTCGGCGATGGTTGCCGTTCGCGTTCTTACAGCATCAACGCGGGACTGCAGTTCAGTAACGACCTGCTGCGCTTTTTCGGCAACACCCGTTACGTTGCCGACAGCGATGATCGTATCGAACACATCCTGCAATACCGACGGTTCAAGGTTCACAACCTCAGCCACCTGCGCGAGCCCGCAGGCGGCCTTCTCCACGTCACTCGCGGCGACTGCGCACACGTCGCACAAAGCCTGAGTCACGATCAGTTCGGGTGCGAGCTTCTGTAACAGCGGTTCATCGAGACCATACAACGCGGAGTTCTCGCCGAGATGCTCCCGCACCTGCGCATCGATCTCGGCGCTGCTGATGTCGGAAGCAATGTGGCTGTGTGTGACGGCCGGCAGGCTTGTGATTTCAGGCGGGTAGTCGCACTCGTGCGAGATGCCCACCAATTTGTCCTGCAACTCCAATGCGCACAGAATTTCAGTGGCGCTGGGTAACAAAGAAACAATGCGGCTCGGTGTGCTCATAAACAGGTATCAGTCGGCTGGTGTCAGATCAGCATACACAAAGCCTTCGCGTTCAACGATGTCGCCAACTTCTACATTCACGCCCCGTGCAAACATCGGCCCGTCCCACGCAAAGCTGTGAAACTCGCCGTTCTCGCCGCACGGGTCGGCAGTGTCGGGAAGGGCAGTCAGAAATGCTTCATCGTATTGAGCACCCGCGAAACTCCGATCGATCTGCTTCGGGTCAACACAGGTCAATGTGACGCGCAGCCCGCCGGTAATCATCTCGCGGGCAAGTTTCCGCGTGTCGCTGCCGAACAACGGAAAGATGGGTTCGAGTCCTGCATC
>CAYLLI010000093.1:0-8542 GCA_964384295.1 uncultured Chromatiaceae bacterium | reverse complement strand
GGTGGGGCCATCGGATTCCGGCGTGGTATGGCGAAGACGGCAGCGTTTATGTGGCCCGCGACGAAGCCGAAGCGCGCAGCAAATACAGCATTCCTGATGACGAAAAACTGACGCAGGATCCGGACGTTCTCGACACCTGGTTTTCTTCAGCGCTGTGGCCGTTTTCGACGCTGGGCTGGCCGGAAAACCCCGATGCCTTGAAAACGTTTTACCCCGGCAACGTGCTGGTAACGGGCTTTGACATCATTTTCTTCTGGGTCGCGCGAATGATCATGATGGGCATGAAGTTTGCCGGCGATGTGCCGTTCCGTGAGGTCTACATTCACGGCCTGATTCGCGATCAGGACGGCCAGAAAATGTCGAAGTCGAAAGGGAACGTGCTGGACCCGATTGATCTGATCGACGGCATTGCTTTAGAACCTCTGGTCGAAAAACGCACCACCGGTTTGATGCAGCCTGCTCTGCGACCGAAAATCGAGACAGCAACCCGCAAACAATTTCCGGACGGCATTCCTGAGTTCGGCACCGATGCACTGCGGTTTACGTTCGCAGCGCTCGCCAGCAACGGCCGCGATGTGCGTTTCGACCTGAACCGGATTGCGGGCTACAGAAACTTCTGCAACAAGCTGTGGAATGCGACGCGGTTTGTGTTGATGAACACCGAAGGTCACAGCGCAACACCTCTCCCGGCAGACGCAAAGCTCAGCCTGCCCGACCGCTGGATTCGTTCACGGCTGGGCAAAACCATTGCAGAGGTAGAGCGCCATCTCGAAGGTTACAGGCTCGATCTCGCCGCCAAGGACCTCTACGAGTTCACGTGGAACGAGTACTGCGACTGGTATCTGGAACTGACCAAACCGATTCTGAACGACCCGGATCTGCCGGATGAGCAGAAAGCGCTGACCCGCAGCACCCTGCTGACGGTGCTGGAAGCCTTGCTGCGGTGTTTGCACCCGATCATTCCGTTCATCACCGAAGAAATCTGGCAGAAAGTGGCGCCATTGGCGGGCATTGAAGGCCAGACCATCATGCTGCAACCCTATCCGGAGCAGGCGAACTTTGCCGCTGATGAGGCGGCAGAGCAAGAACTGCACTGGATCACAGAATTTGTGCTGGGATTACGGCAAATTCGTGGTGAGATGGACATTTCTCCGGGCAAACCGTTGGCCGTTCTAATGCAGGATGCCGCCGACTCTGACCGGGAACTGTTTGCACGGCACGAGCTGTATCTGAGCAAGTTAGCAAGACTGGAAAGCAGCCGTTTTCTCGGCGCCGAAGAAACACCGCCGCCCAGTGCCACAGCGCTGTTGGGTGGAATGAAAATTCTGGTGCCGATGGCTGGTCTGATTGACGTCGAAGCGGAGCGTTCGCGACTCGGCAAGACGCTCGAAAAAACCGGCGCGGAACTGCAAAAGCTGCAAGGCAAACTCAGCAATGAAAAGTTCGTCGCCAAAGCGCCGGCCGCGGTGGTGGAAAAAGAACGCCAGCGCGCTGAGGAATTGCAGCGTGAGATCAGCCAGCTGAACGACCAACTGGAGCGACTGAACTCACTGGAATAACAGGAACACAACATGGCCAACGACATTGCCAGTGCCAGAAAAGTCACCGACAAGCTCACTCAGGAAGTTGGCCGCATCGTTCTTGGTAAAGAACGGGAGATTCAACTCGCGCTTGCGTGCATTCTGGCGCGGGGCCATCTGCTCATCGAAGACGTTCCGGGTGTTGGCAAAACTCTCCTCGCCCGCTCCCTTGCCGTGACGTTAGGCCTGAGCTTCAGTCGCATTCAATTTACCAGCGACCTGATGCCCGCCGACGTCATTGGCGTCTCGATCTACCAACAAGCAGAAAACCGCTTTGCGTTTCACAAAGGCCCGTTGTTTGCGCAGCTGGTGCTGGCCGACGAAGTCAACCGCGCCACGCCCAAATCGCAGAGCGCTTTGCTCGAGGCGATGGAAGAACGACAGGTCACTGTGGATGGCAGCAGCTGGGAGCTGCCAACACCGTTCGTGGTCATCGCAACCCAAAACCCGGTGCACCAGATCGGCACGTACCCGTTGCCGGAATCCCAACTCGACCGCTTTCTGATGCAGATCGGTCTGGGCTATCCGTCAGAAACACTGGAACGAAAACTGCTGCGCGGCGATGACCGCAGAGACTTGCTGGACTCGTTGACTCCGCAGATATCGAGCGATCAACTCCCCGAACTGCAGCAGGCCATCCAGCAGATCGAAGTCAGTGATGCGCTGCTTGATTATCTTCAGGCACTGACCCGTTACACCAGAGAACATCCGGACTTTGAGCTCGGACTGTCGCCCCGCGCAAGCATCGACCTGATCAACGCGGCGCGCGCATGGTCGCTCATTCAGGGAAACGAGGGCGTGTATCCCGAAGACTTGCAGGCCGTGTTCCCGGCGGTCGCCCGGCACCGGCTGCGATTGAAATCTGCCAGCACCTCAGGTGCTGCTAACGCCGCCGAGCGGGTATTAAACGACGTCGCGATTCCGTGATGTTCCGGCTGAAAGACATCGCGGCATCTCCGCTGCGCCGTCTTCGCAGCTCACTGAAGGCGCGCGCCGAAGGCTGGACCCGCAAGCGTCAGGGTCCGGACCAGCTGCAGACGCACCTGCACCGCCGACGCATCTATATTCTCCCCACCCGCGCCGGCCTCGTGTTCGCAGTCGTCGTCTTCATGCTGCTGATCGGTTCGTTGAACTACGCCAACAACATGGGCTTCGTACTGACATTTACGTTAACCGGGCTCGGCCTGGTGGCGATGCACCACTGCCATCGCAATCTCGCTGGGCTGACTTTGAGTTTCAGCGGCAGCCAGCCGGTGTTTGCCGGTGAGACTGCTCAACTGGCGTTTGTCATCAACAATGAAAGCCCCGTCTATCGCTCACAGATTGACGCCGGGCTAAACGGTGCTGTTGATGTCTGTGGCGACATTGAGCCCGACGGCAGAGCGCAGTTTCAGCTACCTCTGCAGACGCGCTCACGGGGTTGGCTCACCTGCCCGCGCATCAGAGTGTCAACCACCTACCCGCTGGGTTTGTTCCGTGCATGGGCCTGGGTCTACATGGACATCCGCACACTCGTCTACCCGCGACCGGTTGCTGCAGCCAACCCGGTTTTCAGTGCCGTGGACGAGGCAGGTATCAGCGGACAGCAGCAAAACGGTGACGATGAGTTCTCGGGTCTGCGCGAATACCGGCACGGCGACCCGCCAAAAAGTATTGCGTGGAAGTCAGCCGCAGCACTGGGCGAACTGCTGGTGAAAGAATATCAGGAGGGTGGACAAAGTCCGCTCTGGATCGACTGGGAGGCGATCGCCATTCCTGACGTTGAGGTGAAGCTCTCGACTCTGTGCCGGCTGCTGCTGGATGCCGACAGCAACCGGCAGACTTACGGACTGCGGCTGCCGGGCAACACGCTGCCTCCGGCAAAAGGGGCAGCGCACCTGGCGCGGTGTTTGCAGGAACTGGCGCTGTACGGCGCACAGGATGACTGCCGATGAACACACTGCAGCCCATCAAAGAGCCTTCGGCCCGCGATCGAATAACGCGACTGCTGTGGCTACAGACGGCGGTGGGTTTTGTCGTGCTGCCGCATCTGACGCATGTCAGTATCTGGATTAGTGCACTGCTGATTGGCGTGTTTGTTTGGCGGTATCTTGCGGAAACCAGGAACTGGAGCATGCCATCCGCATGGATAAAGGCGCCGCTGGTCTTTGCGGGGCTTACTGCCGTCGCCATGACGTACCGAAAAATCACCGGAGTTGAAGCAGGTACTGCGCTGCTGCTGGTCATGTTGGCACTCAAAATACTCGAAACCCGCTCCAGCCGCGACCTGACCGTTGTCTCGTTGATCTGCTGGTTTCTGATGTTTGCGGTGTTTCTGCGCGAACAACAACTGTGGGCGATTCCGTATATTTTCGGCGGCATCACCCTGAGCGTTGCCGCGCTTCTGCAAATTCGGCGCACCAACGAGCTGTTACCGGTAACCGCGGTGGCACGACAAACGGGTGTGCTGTTGCTGCAGGCAATGCCAATCATTCTGCTGCTGTTCTTCCTGTTTCCAAGAATTCCGGCGCCGTTCTGGGCAATGTCGACAGGTGGCAGCAGTGCGCAAACGGGTCTCAGTGACACGGTCAACCCCGGCGATATCTCAAGCTTAAGTCAGTCGGACAGCGTTGCTTTCCGCGTGCGGTTTAAAGGCGCTGTGCCACCACCCGAGCAACGGTACTGGCGTGGTCCGGTCATGAGTTACTTCAACGGCCGGGCATGGTCATGGGCGGACCGCGGGGAACCCATCGAAGCAGACGGTGACCTGCTGTTGGGTGACGAGTTTTACGACTACGAAATGATGCTCGAGCCGCACGGGCGCAGCTGGCTGCTGGCGTTAGAAACTCCCGCTCAGTGGAGCCAAACCCGAAGCTACCTGTCGGCCAACCGACAATTAATCAGTCGCTCAAAGATACGCCAACGCATTGCTTACACCGCGCGTTCGTATCCGAATTCAGCGCTCAGCCGTGGCGAGAATGAACGGCACCTGCAAGCGATGCGCTTTCTGCCCCCCGAACAAAACCCCAAGCTGCGGCAGTTTGCCCGCAGCCTGCGCGCGCAATCCGACAGTGAGTCCGATTACCTTGAACGACTACTGCGCAACTTTCGCGAGCAGCCGTTTTACTACACGCTGCAACCGGCATTATTGGGTGACGATCCGCTGGACCAGTTTCTCTTCGATACGCGCGAAGGATTCTGTGAACATTATGCATCGGCGTTTGCGGCGCTGGCACGGGCTGCGGACATTCCTGCCCGGGTCGTCACCGGTTACCTGGGCGGCGAAATCAACCCGCTCAGTGGTGATCTGGTGGTCCGGCAATCTGATGCACACGCCTGGACCGAAATCTGGCTGTCCGGCCAATGGGTCCGCATTGATCCGACTGCGGCGGTAGCGCCGGAGCGAATTGAACTGGGCTTAAGCGGCGCATTGTCTGCCGAAGATCTGAGTTTTGGCCGCAATGTCCGTAGCACCCTGCTTGTGAGTCAGGCTCTGCTCAGCATTGATGCGGTTAACGCTGCGTGGGACCGCTGGGTGCTGGCTTTCGGACCGGAAACGCAGTCAATGCTGCTGCGAAAGGCAGGATTCTCAGCACCCGACATGCGCGATCTGGTCATCGTGATGGCAATCGGAGTCACTTTGTTGCTGGCAGCGCTGGCTTATTACCTGCGCATCTCCGCCAGGCCGGCACCAGACCCGCTGCAACAGGCCTATGCCCGGTTCTGTCGAAAACTCGCGGCACAAGGGTTTGTGCGCGCGCCCGGAGAAACTCCGGCGGACTTTGCTGCGCGGGCAACCGCAGGAAACAATCCGGACAGCGATACGATCCTTCGCATTACTGCTCTCTACTCAGGGCTTCGCTACGCACCCGTCGCTAATCGGGATCGCGGCATCGACGAACTGACGGCGCTTAGCAAACGCTTTAAACCGGGCAAGGCTTAAGGGTGATCCGGTACTCGCCGCAATAACGCAAGCCCGGCCACAAACAGCACCAACACCGACAAAATACCGAGCCGCTGGGAACCGGTTGCCAATGTCACAACCCCGGTCAACGCAGGACCAAGAATGGCCGCGAACTTGCCCAGCATGTTGTAGAAGCCGAAAAACTCCGCGTGTTGTCCGGGCGGACACAGGCGGGCGTAAAACGAACGACTCAGACTTTGCACGCCGCCCTGCACCAGACCGATCACAAACGCGAGCACATAGAACTGCCATGCCAACGACACAAACGGCGCGGCCACTGTCGCAAAGACATACACAGACAGCGCAAGATAAATCCCCTTGCGGGCACCGATCTTTGCCCCCAGAACACCAAACGCAATCGCCGCCGGAAAACCGACGTAGTTGGTCAGCAAAATCGCGGAGATCAGATCTTCAGCCGCAAGTCCCCGCGACAACCCGTAGTCCACCGCCATCTTGATGATCGTGTAAACGCCATCGATGTAGAGCCAATAGGCAATCAGGAACAGCGCTAACGGACGATGGTTGCGCACGTTGCGCAGCGTTGACAGCACCTGTCGCCAACCGTCAAGCAATGACACCTGCACAGCCGCCGCAACCCGCTCTTCGGGCACCCAGAGAAACACCGGAATACTGAACAGCGCCCACCAAACAGCAACACTCAAAAACGACCATCGCATTGCTTCGACCGGAGTCGCCAAACCAAATACGCCGGGGTTCATCACCATCAGCACGTTCACGGTAAAAAGCAGCGCGCCGCCGAGATAGCCAAGCGCAAACCCGTAGGCAGATACGCGATCAAATTCGTCACTGCTGGCCACATTGCTCAGCAACGCATCGTAGAACGAGTTACCACCGGCAAAACCCGCGTAGCCAATCGCATACAAAACAATGGCAAATAACCATTGCCCCTGAGCCACCCAGAACAAGGCCGCGGTCATCGTTAATCCTAGTGCGGCGAACAGCGCGAGCATGCGCTTACGGCTGCCCCGGCCATCCGCGATCGCACCCAGCACGGGTGCCAGCAACGCAACAATCAGACTGGCGGTCGCATTCGTCCAGCCCAGACGAAACGTGACCACCGCCGAATCAGCGCCGTCGCTCCAGTAGCCGCCCAGCAGAATCGGAAAAAATGCCGTGACAACGGTTAGCGAGAACGCCGAGTTGGCCCAATCATAAAGTGCCCAGCCCAGCACGGTTTTGCGGCGATAAACGGGGCTCATTCAACATCCAGCTGTTTAGCAAACACCACAGCATCTTCACGGCCTTTGCGGGCACGGTAGTAGTTCTTGCGCATACCCACTTCATTAAAGCCGTATTTGTAATAGAGATGCTGAGCGGCATAGTTGGATGGTCTGACCTCCAGGTACATGCGCGCAGCGCCCTGTGCTTTGGCACGTTCAATGAGCACTTCAAGAATACGCTGCCCCAGGCCTTTGCCCTGAAGCTCAGGCTCAATACAAAGATTCAACAAATGTGCCTCGCCCACTGCACAGGACAGCATGCCGTAGGCCACCAACACGCCGTACTGCTCACACACAACACCGGTGTAACCCGCACGCAGACAATCGCGAAAGATATTTTCTGACCACGGAAATTCATACGCCCGGCCCTCAATCGCTGCAACCGCCGGAACGTCGTCGACGGTCATCGGGCGAATCGAAGTCGGCAAATCCTGCCGCGCGGCACTCACCGCCGGGCATCCTGCAGCAGGCGTTGAATCTTCAACAAATCAGCCCAGGCCGCGGCTTTGGCACCCGGGCGACGCAACAGATACCGGGGATGATAGGTCACCAGAACCGGCGCACCGCTTGCTGCATGCTGATGCTGCTGTTCCCGCAACTCACCGACCGTGGAGTCGGGCTTTATATCCAATAGCGACCGGGCGGCCGTCAGCCCGAGTGCAATGATCAGATTGGGACGCAGTAACGCGATCTGGTTTTCGAGGTGACTACTGCACGCAGCCAAATCAGTGGGTTCCGGATGGTCTTCTTCAGGAGCGCCCTGGCACTTTAACGACTGAGTGATGAAAACCTGATCACGCTGCAGGCCGATCGCGCGCAGCATCGCGTCCAGCAACACGCCGCTCCGATCCGAGAACGGTGCTCCGCTGGCATCGTCTTCGTTTGTCGGCGAGTCGGCGACGATCAAACAGTTCGCAGGGTTCGCACCACTGCCAAACACGGCGTGCGAGCGGTACTGATGGCGATTGCACGCCGTACAGGCGGCAACCCGCTGCTGCAGTTCAGGCCAATCGTATAGCGTTGCGTCGGATTCGAGGTTCGGTGATGCCACTTCGGCATCCGGAGTTGCCGCCACATCGGGCCCGGATTCCCGGTTTCGCAACCGCCACTGGGCGATGCCCATAGCTGTCAGGATATCGGAGCGTGTTGCCGGCCGGTTCACAAGAATCCACCGCAAAAAAGCATGGCTTAGCTATCAGCCCGTGTCGATTCAGGATCAGCTTTCGGGTCGGCTGCGGGCTGTTCCGGTCGCAGCTTCCGCCATACCCAATACAGCGGTCCGGACAACGTAAATGTAGCGGCAAAGAAAAACAGCATCAGCGGCGGGTTCAGCGCAATCAGCACGAACACCATCGGCACAACAATAATGTAGGTGAAAGACACCTGACGCCGCGTACGAAATTCCTTAAAGCTGTAATACTCGAAGTGCGACACCATCAAACCACCGGCCGCGGCGGTAACCAGAAACGCCAGAGTGAGCGGGCCTCCTCCCGACCAACCGAGATCCGTGCCAAGCCAGACAAAACTGGCAACCAATGCGGCAGCAGGAGGGCTCGGCAAGCCCTGAAAAAACTGCTTGCTGGTCGTCGTTGAAATGACATTGAATCGCGCCAGCCGCAACGCTGCAGAGACGGTAAACGTAAACGCGGCGAGCCAGCCCAGCTTGCCCCAGACGGGACCGTACTCAACCAGTCGCTCGATACCCCACTGATACACGACAATGGCCGGCGCAAGCCCGAACGAGATCATGTCGGAGAGGCTGTCATACTCTTTGCCGA
>CAYLLI010000092.1:0-8548 GCA_964384295.1 uncultured Chromatiaceae bacterium | reverse complement strand
AGCTGCTTACGGTCACTTCGGCCGCAAGGACGTTGAGTTTTCCTGGGAGAAAACCGACAAAGCTGAAGCATTAAAAGCCAGCGTATAAGCGCTGGTGATATTGAGGAGAATAGTATGAGTTCCGAAGCAGCCGCCGTGCTGGAAGATTACATCGTTGCAGACATCTCGCTGGCCGACTGGGGCCGCAAAGAGATTGCTATTGCAGAAACCGAAATGCCCGGTCTGATCCAGATCCGCGAAGAATACAAAGGCCAGAAGCCGCTGGCCGGCGCGCGCATCATGGGCTCACTGCACATGACCATTCAAACAGCGGTGCTGATTGAAACGCTGGTTGAACTGGGTGCAGAAGTTCGCTGGGTTTCCTGCAACATCTTCTCAACTCAGGATCACGCCGCCGCCGCTATCGCTGCCGCAGGTGTGCCGGTCTTCGCCTACAAAGGTGAAACACTGGACGAGTACTGGGATTACACCCATCGCGCGATGGAATGGTCTGACGGCGGCGTGCCGAACCGTATTCTGGATGACGGTGGTGATGCCACGCTGCTGCTGATTCTCGGTGCCAAGGCGGAGAAAGACCCGTCGATCCTCGAAAACCCGGGCAGCGAAGAAGAAGTCGCACTGTTCAAGTCCATCAAGCATCGTCTGGAAACCAGCCCCGGCTGGTACACCAAGCGTCGTGATGCAATCGGCGGAGTTACCGAAGAAACCACGACCGGCGTGCAGCGTCTGTATCAGATGCAGCAAAACGGCGACCTGCCGTTCCCGGCCATCAACGTCAACGACTCGGTCACCAAATCCAAGTTCGACAACCTGTATGGCTGTCGTGAATCACTGGTTGACGGCATCAAGCGTGCTACCGACGTAATGATTGCCGGCAAGATTGCGGTCGTCTGCGGCTACGGTGACGTGGGTAAAGGCTGCGCGCAGTCGCTGGCCGGCTTGGGTGCAACTGTCTGGGTTACCGAGATTGATCCGATCTGCGCACTGCAGGCGGCAATGGAAGGTTTCCGTGTTGTCACAATGGAAGAAGCTGCTTCTGTTGCAAATATCTTTGTTACCACTACCGGCAACTTCAACGTGATCACACACGATCACATGGCCGCAATGAAAGACCAGGCCATTGTCTGCAACATCGGTCATTTCGATAACGAAATCGAAATCTCTGCCGTGCAGGGTTACGAGTGGGAAAACATTAAACCGCAGGTGGATCATGTCATCTTCCCGGATGGCAAACGCATCATCCTGCTGGCGGAAGGTCGCCTCGTGAACCTCGGTTGCGCAACCGGTCACCCGAGCTTCGTGATGTCGAACTCATTCACCAACCAAGTGATGGCGCAAATCGAACTGTGGCAGAGCCCGGACAACTACGAGAACGAAGTCTATGTTCTGCCTAAGCATCTGGACGAGAAAGTCGCCCGGCTGCATCTGAAGCAACTCGGCGTCAATTTGACCGAGCTGTCGCAGGAGCAGGCTGACTACATCGGCGTTCCGGTTGAAGGCCCGTACAAGCCGGCCCACTACCGCTACTAAGCCTGAAAGTACTGAGAAAAAGCCCTCCACCGGAGGGCTTTTTTTTGGCCTTTTTCAACAGACGTTGTGATGCAGTCGGGAGTTTGCCGGGGTGCAGTCGCGTATAGTTCACCAACAACCACACGCTTTTTGGTCTGTTGAATACGTATGGCCGATGACCCGATAAAACTGGTTCAGATTACCGACCCGCATTTGCACGCGCACAAAGACGCACGCATGCGCGGCGTGAATACGTGCGACACACTTGCGGCCGTGCTAAGCAGACTCAGCAGCGGAAAAAGAAAACCGGATGCAATTATCGCCACCGGCGATCTGGTTCAGGACGAGACCCGCGGCGGCTACCTGCGCTTTGCCAAAATGCTGCGACCCGTCGATGTGCCGGTTTTCTGCTTGCCCGGCAACCATGACAGCCCGGAAATCATGCAGGAACATCTTAGCAGTGAGCCGTTTCAGTACTGCGGCGAAACAACACTCGGATCGTGGCGACTGTTGATGCTGAATACTCACGCCGATAACGACGATGGCGGACAACTGGATCAGCAACAACTCGAAGCGCTGGAGGCAAGCCTGTCGGCAGCCGCTGACCATCATGTCTTTATCTTCCTGCATCACCACCCGATTGCGATGGGCAGTCGCTGGCTCGATGGCGTCGGTCTGCGGCAGAGCAGAGAATTTATGAGCATCGTGTCACAGCACCGGCAAGTGCGCGGTGTGGCATGGGGTCATGTGCATCAGGCCTCTGATCATCAGCATGAACACATTCGCATGCTCAGCACGCCGTCGACCTGTTCGCAATTTCTTCCGAACAGTGACGACTTCGCGATGGACAACCGCCCACCCGGCTACCGTTGGCTGCATCTGTATCCCGACGGCACCATCGATACAGATGTAGTATGGCTTGACCCGTCTGAGTACCAGTAAGCCCCTGCATGCACCCGATCAACCGCCTTTTTGTCATTACTGTCATTCTGCTGCTCCAGGTAGCGTCAGCGGCCGAACTGCTTCCCGCATGGGAACTTAAAGGCACTAAGAATCGTTTCATTCTGATCGGCTCAGTTCACTTTCTGCGCGCCTCTGACTACCCGTTGCCGGCAGCGTTCGACCAATGGTTTGGGATGGCCGACGAACTGCTCATGGAACTCGACATGGATGACCCGGCACTGTTGTCGGGTATGGGTCTGATGGAGACACTCGGTTCCCACCGCAACGGCGGCACGCTCGAGCAGCAGATCGGGCGCGAGAACTACGCCATCTTTTTACAACGTGCCGAAGCACTCGGCATTCCCACTCAGGCTTTTGACGACAAGGAAGCCTGGTATGCCGCTTTGCTCGTCAGTCAGCTGCGACTGCTGCAAATGGGCTTTGACCCGTCGCGAGGCATCGAGGCTTACTTCGGCGCCCTGGCGCTCCAACAAGGCATTCCGATTGCGGGGCTCGAAACGCTGGAAGAGCAGTTGGCAGCCATGGATACGCTGCCTGCGGACGCTCAGGCTGCCTTTCTGCTCGACAGCCTCAGCGACGAGGAGTCGGCCGAAGCCGAAATGAATAGCATTGTGCAAGCGTGGCGGGTTGGCGATGAGGCTGCACTTGAGACAGCGATGCTGGACAGTTTGGGTGAACAGCCTGCGCTCTATGAGAATCTGGTCAAACAGCGAAATACCCGCTGGGCAAATAACATCCTCGAGCTCGACCGCAGCAACAGTGGAAAAACCTACTTAGTGATCGTCGGCAGTATGCACCTGATCGGATCCGACAGCGTGCAACGCCTGCTTGAACCGCAACAGATCAGTTACCAACAACTCAGCCGCTAAGTGCTAAAGCTTCAAATCTCCGACATATCGAAGTCTTCTTTACCCGCACCGCAATCGGGGCAACGCCAGGATAACGGCACATCTTCCCAGCGCGTTCCCGGTGCCAGGCCATGGGCCTCGTCGCCTTTTTCTTCATCGTAGATATAGCCGCAAATCAGGCACATCCAAACTTTCATTCATCGGTCTCCGGTCGCAGAAGGACGCTATTGTGATGTTTCCTGCCGCACGGCCCGCAGCAGCGGCTGCAAAAACTCGAGCCGACGGACAGGGTCGGATATCTCGAGACAATACTGCCGCTCGTCCATGCTTATCGGCAACACTTCAGCGAACCGGTACCCCACCCAGGTCGCATCATCGAAACGCTTATCGAGCTCGCTGTACAGCAACCCAAGGTCATCAATAATCGCCTCAAGCAAACTGGCCATCGACTGATAAGTCTCCGGCACAGGCTGCGATGGTTCAGCGGGAAGCAAATCAACCTCACCGACATATAAACCGTTGCTTTCACAGCGATGCTCACGCACTGCAAACCGGGATCCGCCGTGGGCAGTGATACCCAGAATGCCATCGCTGCCCTGATACCAGTCCTTAACGGTTGCCAGTGTGCCGATCCGGTTAGCAGAAAACACGCTACTGCCCTCTCCGGCACTCTCAGCATCCGGCGTTGCCAACACAACACCGAAAGGGGTTTCATCCTTCATGCACGCGGAAATCATGTCCAGATACCGCGGCTCAAAGATACGCAGCGGCAGCGGCCCGTCGGGAAACAGGACCGTGCGCAGAGGAAATAAAGGAACAGTCAGATCAGTCAAAAAACGCACCTGCTCGTGCTCAAAGCACATTTCAATCAACTATGCTCCGGGCAGGCAACAGGGTCAAATGGCAACCTAGTAAAAAGCCGTTATCAGCACTGCTGAAAGGCCTGATCAAACAGCCCGTAGATGCCGTCGAAGCTTCCGTTACTCATAATGACAACAGAATCGCCCGGTTGTGCCTCAGCCACGACCGCTGCAACGATATCAGCCGCAGCGTCCAGCACACTTGCCGATGGCGCATCCGCCAGCACGTCGGCAACGCGCCAGGAAATACCCTCAGGCTGCAATACCCAGGTCGCATCAGCGGGCGCAATGGCGTGCGCCAGCTCAGCGGCATGGGTGCCAAGCTTCATGGTATTAGAACGCGGCTCCAGTACCGCCAGCACACGACCGGCAGAAAATGCCTGCATGCCCTCAAGACAGCGGCGAATCGCCGTCGGATGATGGGCAAAATCGTCATAGACACGAATACCGCGGTAATCGCCAATCAATTCCATGCGGCGCTTAACACCACGATAGCTTGCCAGCCCCTCAATAGCCGCCTCAACCGGTACACCGGCGGCGGTTACCGCGGCGACTGCAGCAGTCGCGTTCTCGACATTGTACTGGCCGGGATGCGCCCAACTGCAGCTGCCCAGCACCTTGCCATCCAGAGCAACCTCAAGCGAGCCGTTCGAAACACTCCCGCTCCAGCCGGCACTTCCGGCAGTCGCCGAGAATGGCAAAACCGGGGTCCAGCAACCCATATCCAGTAACCGTTTAATCTGCTTGTCGTCGGCACGGGCAACGCAATGGCCGTTCCCGGGCAGCATGCGTAACAACTGATGAAACTGCCAGAGGATGGCATCAACATTCGCATAGATGTCCGCGTGGTCGAACTCAATATTGTTGATAATCAGCGTTGTCGGCCGGTAGTTCAGAAACTTGGCCTGCTTGTTGAAAAACGCCGTGTCGTACTCATCCGCCTCAATCACAAAATACGGGTCTGAACCGAGTCGCGCCGACACCTCGAAGTTGGCTGGTACACCGCCAACGAGATAACCCGGATCGAAGCCCGCATGTTCCAGTATCGCTGCCACCATGCTGGTGGTTGAGGTTTTGCCGTGAGTACCTGACACCGCAATAACGTGGCGGTCTTTCAGCACGCCGTCATACAGCCATTGCGGGCCGGAGCAAAACGGCAGCTTGCGGTTCAGTATCTCTTCGATAATCGGCATACCGCGGCTCATCACATTACCGATGACGATCAAGTCGGGGTTCAAATCCAGTTGTTCGATCCCGAACCCCTCGATCACATCGATGCCAAGGTCTCTGAGTTGATCGCTCATCGGAGGATAGACCTGGCGATCAGACCCGCTGACGGTATGCCCGGCTTGCCGGGCGATCGCGGCAATGCCGCCCATAAACGTGCCGCAAATGCCGAGAATATGAATGTGCATTCGATCAGACCTTATTTCGGAATGGCTTCGAGCAGCTGAAAGTTAATCAGAAAATACATGACAGATATCGCCACGCCTTCAGCCAGCGAACGGGACAAGGCGCGACTAAAGATGTGCGCATTAACAATGATCGACCAAATGATCACACCGATCAGGCCAAGATACGGAAACAGCAACAGGTCGCTGCCATCAGGCACCGCCAGATAGAAATAGGTGATCGGCAGTGCGACCAGTGTGATTACGCACCCGGTCCCGAAAAACGCGGTAAGGGACTGGAGATAACGGGCCGACTTGCCGGTAACCCGCAACACCAACCACAAGAACACCGAAATGATGGCAACGTCCGCGAGCACGCTGAGTAAGGCCGGCAATGTAATGCTGTTCTGGCGCCACAGCAGCGGGAGCTGCAGCGCCATATAGGCAAGCGCCGTAAGCTGCAGAAGAAAGCTCGACGCAGGCACGTCTTCCGGCCCGAGTTTGCGACGGGCTATCAGCCAGAACAATTCCAGCAGCTTTAGCATTTCAAAAAGATCTCAACTGAAGCACGCGATCATCGCAAAACAAAGCCTATGATCTGCGTCTGTAACGAAGCAACCACTATAACCAACATCAGGCATGAAACGACAGTTTCATCTACACTCTCCGTTCATGTCCGACTCCAAATACATTCTGGTAGACACGCCCGCAGCGCTAACCGAAGCATGCGACACGTTGAGCGAGCTCCCGGTTTATTACACCGACACTGAGTTCATGCGGGTAAGAACCTATGCACCGCAGCTGGCACTGCTGCAGTTTGCAGCCAATGGCAAAACCCTCTGCATTGATCCAACTGCCGACTTCGACCTGCAGCCACTATGGGAACTGCTGCTCGATGAAGCACGGCTGAAAGTTTTGCACTCGGGCAAGCAAGATTACGAGGCCTTTTTCTTCACGCTCAACGACACGCCGAAAAACCTGTTTGATACGCAGGTTGCGGCGGCTCTGTGCGGACACTCCCCGCAGATTGGCTATGCAGGGATTGTTGAAGCGCGCTTTGGTACCACGATCAGCAAATCGCAAACCCGCAGCGACTGGCTGCAGCGACCTCTGACCGAAGCTCAGTTGAACTACGCTGCCGAAGATGTCGAGCACCTGGAAGCCTTGCATCAGCAATTGCGCGAAGAACTGGTTTCTGCCGGAAGGCTCGAGTGGGCCATCGAGGACAGCAATGCACTGACCGATATCGATCTGTACAAGCCGGCACCGGAGAAGGCCTATCAGAGACTAAAAAATCTGCACTTCCTGTCACCGGCTGAGCAGCAACGCGCCCGCCATCTGGCAGCCTGGCGGGAAGAGCGCAGCGTGGCGCTGAACAAACCGCGCAGCTGGATTCTCAGTGACAGCGTGCTGCGGGAAATTGCCGCCGCAAACCCGGAAAGCAAAAGCCAGCTGGCCAAGGTCAAAGACCTGCCGCCGGCAACGTTACGCAAGAAAGGGGACACACTGCTTGAAGTAGTTGCAGCGGCGAACCGGTCTTTCAATGACGGCACAGAGCAACCGGTGCAGCATCAGCGGCCTGATCCGGCATACAAAGCACTGCTGAAACGACTGAGCAACATTGTGTCGGCACGCGCCGAGGAACTGACGATTCCTGCCGAGATTCTGGCCAGCAAGAAAGAGCTCAATGCGATATTGCTGGGTGACCGCTCGCAACGACCGCTGCGGGGCTGGCGCCAGAACGAAATCGGCCAGCAGTTGCTGGCCGAATTGGATGAATTATCAGTCTAGCCGTTACAGCCCGAGCACACCGGTCAGACGGCCGTAGACTTCTTCCATCTCACCCTCACCGCTGATGACTTTGAGCAAACCGGCTGACTTGTAGTACTCGATCAATGGTTCGGTTTGTTCCCGATAGACATTCAGGCGATTACTGATCGTCGCCTCATTATCGTCGGCCCGCTGAATCAGCTCACCGCCTGCATCGGTGCAGGCATCGAGGTCGGTTTGGGACGAGAAGTACACGTTCAAAACTTTGCCGGTCAGCGAACAGGTGCGACGCCCGGTAATGCGCTTCAGCAGAATGTCCATATCGACATCCAGCAACACTGCCGCATCCAGAGGCTGACCCAGGTCTGTCAGTAATGCCGCCAGTGACTCAGCCTGAGCCAGATTGCGGGGGAAGCCATCAAGAATATAGCCCGCCTTACAGTCGTCCTGCACAACGCGTTCAGCAATCATTCCCAGTACGATGTCATCGGACACCAGATTGCCGGAATCCATTGCGGCTTTCGCTTTCTGCCCCAGCTCACTGCCGCTGGCCACAGCGCTTCTTAGCAAGTCGCCGGTAGAGATCTGCACGAGTCCCTGTTCAGCCATCAATCGCTGTGCCTGAGTCCCCTTGCCTGATCCAGGCGCGCCCAGAAATACGATTCTCATGGTGTATGTATCCTTCAGCGCGCCACCTGCACGCCTGACTAA
Organism: uncultured Chromatiaceae bacterium; assembly: GCA_964384295.1. Classification (GTDB taxonomy): domain Bacteria; phylum Pseudomonadota; class Gammaproteobacteria; order Steroidobacterales; genus JABIQA01. The sequence continues at coordinate 496 of CAYLLI010000092.1, read as the reverse complement.
TGAGTGCTTTCATAAAGCAGAAGCGCGTACGCTAACGCTTCGCAGTAACAGGGTCAAACCCCATTGTGCTGACAGCGCAGCTGCCTTGAGGCAAACTCTACTGCCCGCCTACCGGAGAGAACCTGATGACAGCCAAGAAGAATGCTTTTTATGCCCAATCCGGCGGTGTCACCGCAGTCATTAATGCCTCGGCCTGCGGAGTCATTGAGACGGCACGCGCGCACAAAGCGCAGATCGGCAAGGTCTACGCGGGCCGCAACGGAATCATCGGCGCGTTGACCGAGGACATGATTGATACAAGCAAAGAAACCGCCAAACAAATCAGAGCTTTAATGCACACTCCGGGCGGCGCGTTTGGCTCGGCGCGATTTAAATTGAAAGGTTTGGATGAAAGCCGCGCTGAGTACGAACGACTGATTGAGGTATTTAAAGCACATAACATCGGGTACTTCTTCTATAACGGCGGCGGGGACTCAGCCGATACCTGTTACAAGGT
>CAYLLI010000091.1:6050-8665 GCA_964384295.1 uncultured Chromatiaceae bacterium | reverse complement strand
TGAGTTAGTCATGAGGGGGTTCTGATGGCTCAGTGGGTGGCAGTTTTTTGTGCTGCGGTTTGGGCGCTGATTTGTCTGTACTTGAGTATTGCCGAGCGGCCGCGCGCCAATCTGGACGTGGATGCGCCGGCGTTCAAGTTGTATCGCAACCTGTCCGCTAACGGTGTGCCTTTTCTGATTGCACTGATTTTTGTCGGCGCGGGTTCAGGCATTTACGCGTGGACCGAAAACCGTGTGACGGATTTTGTTGTTGGTTCGCTGATTTTGCTGCTGATGTTTCCGTTAAGTTCCATTTTTGTCATGCCACTCAGCCGCTCGATGATGACGTCAAGCACAACGGATGTCGGCGATGCGATTAAATCGCTGTTTCGCCGTTGGTGGCTGGTTCACATTCTGAGAACCCTGCTTGCGGTTACCGCAACGGGCTTTTTTCTTCGTGGCTTGCTGGTCTGAGCAGTCATGACCCACGCCATGCTGGATCATCTTGGTATACCTGTTGCCTCTTTGGAGGTCAGTGCAGCGTTCTACGGCGCTGTTCTGGGTTCTCTTGGCTACGGTGTGGTGAAGCAACGTGAGCACTCGGTCGGATTTGGTGTTGGCAAGAAGCCCGAGTTCTCGGTCTTCGTTGCAGCCGACGACGGGTCAGGCTGCGGCGGCGCTCATATTGCGTTCGCGGCTGTCGATCGCGAGGCAGTAGACCGTTTCTACACCGCCGCCTTGGCTGCAGGTGCGACTTGCAACGGAGCGCCGGGCCTCAGACCCGAATACCACCTGAATTACTACGGCGCATTTGTGCTCGATCCGGACGGCAACAATATTGAGGCCGTTTGTCATAGCTCCGTCTGAGCGGGGGCTCTAGTTCCGTCCGGCATCCGGTGTTCTAATACCCGCATGAATACCGTTACCCGCACTTTGATCTGGTTGGTTGGCATCATTGTGCTGCTGTTTGCAGCGCTGAGTATTGCCGTCTCGTTTTACTTTGACCCGAACGACTACAAGGCTGACATTGAAGACCTTATTGAGTCGTCCACCGGCAGAGACGTCAGCATTGCCGGTGATCTTTCGTTGAGCATTTTTCCGGCGCTCGCGGTGGAGACCGGGCGGATTGAATTGGGCAACCCGCCCGGGTTTGGCGATGCCAACTTTGTTGCAATTGATGCCGCTGCCGTGAGCATCGGAGTGTTTCCTCTGTTGCTGCGTCAGGAAGTGGTAATCGGCGAAGTGGTGCTTGAAGGTTTGAATGCCACGCTGATTACCCGTCGTGACGGTGCGGTCAACTGGGATTTCTCAACGCCTTCTGAAAGCGGCACCGCACAAGCGCCGGCGGATGCCGGTGCGGACAGCGAGTCAGGCGTTGACGTCAATCAACTCTCTTTGGATGGCCTGAGTTTCACCGGCGGGCAATTGCGCTGGCTCGATGAAACCACCGGTGATGACATATTGATCACCGACCTGTATGTCGAAACCGGCGCTATCGAGTCGGGCGAACCGTTTGAATTGAATGCAGGGTTTCTGGTTCGTGGTCTGGCCGACGGATTGGACGGCTCATTTGCCTATCGCGGCACTCCGGTATTGAACGACCAGACGCTGTCACTGGATCTTGGCGGCAGCACCATTGAGCTGGTTTTGGAGAGCGCCGACTTACCCGACGGTAAGGCTGAAGTGGTGATTGAAGCGACTGACCTGGTGGTCGGTCAGAGTGATGCCACGGTTATCGCCGATGCGCTGAAACTGGCAGTAAACACAGGCCCGCTGGCGCTCACGGCGACCGCGCAGGGTAAGCTGACTGACACGGGTCCGAACTTCTCCGGCACATTGAAGACCGGGTCATTCTCGCCACGCGACGTGCTCGCGTTGCTCGAAACCGATATTGAGACTGCCGATCCTGCCGTACTGGCCGTTATGCAGTTCAATGCGAACTGGGTACTGCGCGGTGACCGTGCAGGGCTGAGTGATTTGGTGTTGCAGCTGGACGACACACGGCTGACCGGCGAGCTTGGTCTGGGCAGTATCGAGCAGCAGCAGATTCTGTTTGATCTGACCGTCGACGCAATCGATCTGGACCGTTACCTTGCGCCCGATGAAGAAGCGGCTGTGGCTTCCGGCTCCGGTGCTCCGCAAGCAGCGCCCTCAACAGCCGATGAAGAGCTGATTCCGGTTGAAGACCTCAGAGCGTTAAATGCACAGGGTCGCTTCCGCGTCGGTCAGGCGATGCTTGCCGATGCTGTATTGACCGACCTGTCCGTTAATGTGAATGCACAAAATGGCCGGCTGCGAATGAACCCGCTGACGGCAAAGCTGTATCAAGGTTCATACAGTGGTGATATCCGTATTGATGTGCGGGGTGCGACGCCTCAGCTTGCTTTTGATGAAAACCTCGAAGCTATTCAGATCGGCGGTTTGCTACTGGACACGCAGCAGATTGAAAACATTGAAGGGCTGTTTCGCGCCAACCTTTCGGGTACCAGTAGCGGCAACACCGAAGCGGCCTTGCTGGCCGGCCTGAACGGCAATCTCAGTTTCAATTTGCAGGATGCGCTCTATCGCGGGCGTGATTTCTGGTACGAGATTCGCAGCCAGCGGGCGCGTATTAAAGGTGACCCTATGCCGCCGCC
>CAYLLI010000091.1:0-5950 GCA_964384295.1 uncultured Chromatiaceae bacterium | reverse complement strand
GGTACGAGATTCGCAGCCAGCGGGCGCGTATTAAAGGTGACCCTATGCCGCCGCCACCGGCTGACCCCAAAACTGATATCAGCCGCATGCAGGGCAGCGGTGTGATTACTAACGGCGTTTTACAGAACGACGACTTCGTCATGCAGGTGCCGTTTATTGCTTTGACCGGTGCTGGCACAGCGGACCTAAGTGGCGCTGTCGTGGACTATAACCTGAATGCCAAAGTAAACGGCTCGCCGCGGTTTGATGACGGCTCCAACCTGGACGAGTTGCGCGGTCTCAACCTGCCGGTCAGCATTAAGGGCCCGGTTGAAGAGCCGGACATTGTTATTGATTTGACCGCCGTCATTACAGGGCTTGCAACCCAGAAGCTGCAGGACCGCCTGCTGAAGAAGTACGGCGGCCAGCCGGAAGAGTCCTCAGGGGAGGCCACCGAAGAGCCGGCGAGCGATGCGCCGGTCAGTGAACGCGAACAACGCAAAGAGCTGTTGCGCAAAGGAATTCGTGATTTGCTGAACTAGTGAATAGTTTTGCACATAGCTCGGTTGCAGTGGCTCGCGCGGTGCTGCTTGCCGGCTGTATGTTGGCAGGAACTGTCTCTGCAGCAGAGCTGCAGTTACTGGACGTCGTTAAGCGTGACAGTCATGTGTTTGTTACTGCCGATGTTCGCGTTGATGCAAACCCGGAAGCGGTGTTTCAGGCGCTACTCGATTACGACAACTTCAGCATGTGGTCGGAGAAGTATCGCTTTGCCGGCTACATTGAACCCGCGCCGGACGGCCGTCCGCGCGTAGAAACGTCTATCGAAGGTTGTCTGCTGCTGTATTGTCGCGCTGTGACGCGCGTCATGACGCTTGATTCTGAGCCTTCCGATTTTATTCGTGCCACCGCCGACCCTGAGTTAAGCGATGTGTTGTTCGGGGTGGAAGAATGGCGGCTCGAACCTTTGAGTACCGGCACTCTGGTGCGGTATACGCACGAGGTGGAGTTCGATTTTTGGGTGCCACCGGTGGTCGGTGTCTGGGCGATCAAACGCTCGCTGAACAAAAACTCGCTGGAAGCCGCAAACCGGATTGAGAACCTTGCTCGACAGGAGCCTGCCGCAAACGGAGCTGCTGATGGCGATAGCACCTGACCAGTTAGCGCCAAAGCTGCTTGATTGGTGGGACGTGCACGGCCGCCACGATCTGCCGTGGCAGCAAAATACGACGCCGTATCGTGTCTGGGTGTCAGAAATCATGCTGCAGCAAACGCAGGTGAAGACGGTGCTGAACTACTACGATCGATTCATGCAGCGTTTTCCCGAGATTGCTGATCTGGCGGCGGCCGATATTGATGAAGTGCTGCATCTTTGGACAGGGCTTGGCTACTACAGCCGGGCGCGCAACCTGCATAAAGCAGCACAGCAGGCCGTTGAAAATTTCGCAGGCTTACCGGAAAACTTTGAGGATCTGGTGGGCTTGCCCGGTATCGGTCGTTCCACTGCGGGTGCGATTTTGTCGTTAGCCTGCGGGCAACGGCATCCCATTCTGGATGGCAACGTAAAGCGCGTTTTGGCGCGCGTGTATGCGGTGGAAGGTTGGCCGGGTAAAACTGCCGTGGCCAATGAACTGTGGGAGCGCGCTGATGCCTGCACGCCCGATGATCGCGTCGGCAACTACACGCAGGCGATTATGGATTTGGGCGCGACGTTGTGTGTGCGCAGCAAACCCGACTGTGAACGCTGTCCGTTGCACGCAGGGTGCGATGCCTTTATTGCCGGACGGGTGCAGGAATTCCCCGGCAAGAAGCCGAAGAAATTGAAGCCTGAAAAGCACACGGTGCTCGGCATGCTCACCGACGATGCGGGCCGCGTGTTGCTGGAGAAACGACCACCGGCAGGAATCTGGGGCGGCCTGTACAGCTTTCCGGAATTTGAGTCTGTCGCAGCGGCGGAACAATGGAGTGCCGGGCTTGTCGGAGAAGGCGGCTGCAAGGTGCAGAGCTGGGCGGAGATCAAGCACAGCTTCAGTCACTACGACTTGTACATGCAGCCTGTGAAGCTCAGCGCCGGCAATGTCGCGGATGCAGCAATGGATGCCGACCGCTGGCTCTGGTATAACGTCGCAGCCCCGGCCGAGGTCGGGCTGGCGGCGCCGGTGAAAAAGCTGCTGCAGGCTTTTGAGCCGTTTATGGATTCGTCTGTTGGAGAACAAGCATGACTCGTATGGTGATGTGTGTGTATCTGGATAAAGAGGCTGAGGGACTCACCCGTATGCCGTATCCGGGTGACTTGGGTCAGCGTATTTACGACAACGTCTGTCAGGAAGCCTGGCAGGAATGGTTGAAGCATCAGACGATGCTGATTAATGAGTATCGTCTAACGCCGTTTGAGCCAAAGGCGCGCAAGTACCTTGAAGAAGAAATGGAGAAGTTCTTCTTTGGTGACGGCCCGAGCGAGATCGCGCAATACGTGCCTGAATAAGGCATCCGCCGTCAGCAAAATGGTGGTTCAAGCAGTAAACCACGCCGATTGCCGGTAATTCCGGCTAAATCCTTGACTCAGCATGGGGCTGCGGCTTTAATAGCCGCCCTGTCATCGTTCTGATGACACAAATTAAGCGTGGCCGGGTAGCTCAGTTGGTAGAGCAGCGGATTGAAAATCCGCGTGTCGGTGGTTCGATTCCGCCCCCGGCCACCATTTATTCAAAGACTTACGGCAGCCGTTCTGGCTGCCGTTTTTCGTTGTCTGTGGCTTGCGTGTAGCTATGCGTCGTTGGTGGCTCAACTCTGTCGACTGTCTGTTGTTCATGATGCCGCAGACCTGATTGGTCCTATCCAATTCCTTGAACAAATGCTCCTTTCCTTCTATGTCTATTGGTTTACCACGGCATCAAAGTTCGACCGGCATTTTTTCTAGGCATGTTGCAAGACGCTCGACCATCGCTCAGTTGTTAAAGGAAGCGCGTAGCAACGAAGGATCAAAAACTACACGGGTAGCTGCTGAGGTTAGTGGACAAACCGGTGCAGTTGTATCAGACTACTTACAGCGCCGATTTGTACTCAGCTTGCGGGCGCTATAAAAGTACTGCTAAAGAGAGCCGAAGGCCCGCTTTAGCAAATGCTGAGCGGGTTTTTTCATGCCCGTAGGAAAGATGAAAACGTGAGCGGCAGTTGAGTTCCAGCTTGTATGCCGCGGCAAAAAAGCCAGAAATACTAAAGAGGAAAACATAATGAGCAATAACATCCTTACGCAAGTTGCAGAGGCTTCGGCCCGGTACATCGCACAGTTGCCTAGCCGCTCTGTCGCACCTGATAAAGATGCTGTAGATCGACTGCAATCATTAAAGCAGCCAATGCCGCTGGAAGGAGTGCCAGCTTCCGAGCTTCTTCAAGATATCGAGAATATTCTTGCCCCGGCTACTGTGGCGAGCATCGGACCGCGTTATTTCGGTTTCGTTACTGGCGGCCGCCATGAGGCTTCATTGATTGCTTCCTGGTCAGCCGCTACCTGGGATCAGAATGTATTTGCGTATAACGGCTCTCCTGCCGGAACCGTTGTTGAAAGTGTCGCTTTGGATTGGCTGCGGCAATTGTTTGGTTTTCCGGATGATACAGCTGGTGCTTTTGTCACGGGTGCGACGATGGCAGGTTTTACATGCCTGGCTGCTGCCCGGCATGCTCTTCTCAAAAGAGAGGGGTGGAACGTAGAAGAACAGGGGTTAAATGGGGCACCGAAAATAACTGTCGTTATGAGTGACGAACAGCACCCCACCATCGTCAAAGCGCTAAAGTTTCTTGGCTTTGGTACTTCGGAGATTGTTCGTCTACCTACTGATAGCCAGGGACGCGTGTTGCCGGATAAATGGCCCGATGATCTGAGCGGCCCCGTGCTTCTTTGTCTGCAGGCAGGAAACGTCAATACAGGCGCATTTGATCCTTTTGACAAAGTCATTCCGCTCGCGCGCAGATGCAATGCATGGGTGCATGTGGATGGCGCATTTGGACTCTGGGCTGCTGTTGCTCCAGACCGACAGCATCTGACCGCGGGTTTTACAGAGGCTGACTCCTGGTCGGTTGATGGTCACAAGTGGCTGAATGTTACGTACGACAGCGGGCTCGCATTCGTCCGGGATAGCGGGGCGCTGCGCAATGCTGTGGGATTCGAGGCGCCCTATTTACCCATGACCGATGAGCGCCAGCCTTTCCACTTCACGCCGGAGTCGAGTCGAAGAATGCGTGGTATCGAAGTTTGGGCGGTTCTTAAATCCATTGGTTCGAAAGGTTTGGCCGAACATATCGAGGCAAACTGTCGTCAAGCGAAGCTGTTTGCTGAGCGTCTGGAACAAGCGGGATACGAAATACTCAACGACGTGGAGCTTAATCAGGTTCTGGTTTCGTTCGGGTCGGACGAAGTGAATGATGCTGTTATCAAGGCTGTGCAAGAGGAAGGGACATGCTGGAGTGGCCCTACTGTATGGCACGGTCGCTCGGCAATGAGAATTAGTGTTTCGTGCTGGGAGACAACTGAAGAAGATATTGAGCGAAGTGCTGATGCGGTTTGCCGTGTTGCTAATTCAGTGACAGTAAAGGTGAAATAAGTGTTTGTGAAGCGAGCGATAGAAGCAGATGCGACCTGGTTAAGGGAGTATGGGGTTAAGGTCTATACCGTTGCTGCATCAAATGATCCTGTTGAACGAGGTTTATTTGTTCCGCGTATGAGAGCAGTTTTGGTAGAGAGGGGTCTTGATCTGCAATCCACTCCAGCATTCGCGATTTTTCACCAGGGTGTTTCCTATCTCTATCTGGTGGTGTGTTGGTGGGGAAACGACAACGAACTCTTCACTTCCGTGTCGGTTAAGGAAGGAGATGATTGGGTCGAGGATCCCAAGCGGTTTTCCTTTTGCGTATATGACCTCGAAATAATCTGGGCAGAAAGAAACTTCTTTATAGACACTATTTATTGTGAGAGTCCGAGTCTTCAGCGCTATCAGTCTCTGTTGTTTACTCAAGCGGGGTAGATTGAGGGGTACGCATGATGGATGTTTCTACGTTTGCACTTGGCATCTGGTTGACTAGCTAAACTATGCTCTTAAGCCCTCGAAGCCGTTAGTTTAAATAAGATCAGCCTGTTGGATTATTTTTTTTGATGCACTGAAGTGGTTACTGCAATTGTGAATCGGGTTTGCATGCACATCGATTTTGGATGTGGCTGCAGCAGATGCAGGAGCAGTGATTTTTCATAATGGGACCGCCAGCTGTTCTGCTCGACTCGTCTGGTAGTATTCCACCCTATTCAACGCAAACAACCGAAAGCTTAAGCTTCGTAACAACGGCACAAAGGGGAGTCCGTTTGAACAAGTACCTTGTTGCTGCAACTCTGGTTGCAGTATTCAGCTTGTCCGCACAAGCCGCCTCCGTTAGCGGCAAAGGCACCTGGGAAACCACACTGCAGGCGCGTGACGTTAATAACGATTCAATCATCGATGCGTATTACGACACCGTGCTGAATATTTCATGGCTGGCGGATGCTAACTACGTGGTTACATCCGGTTTTGATGACGATAACCGAATGACGTGGGATACCGCGCAGGCGTGGATCGACACACTGAATGCGGCGAATCATCTCGGTGTCTCGGACTGGCGATTGCCGCAGGTGTGGGACGGCGGCGCTCCCGGTTGCGATTTGTCGTTCGGCGGCACCGACTGTGGCTGGAGTCCGGACACCAGCACCGGTGAAATGGCCAGCATGTTCTATGACACGTTGGGCAACGTGGCTTACTTCGATACAGAGCGCAACGGACCGCAACCCGGCTGGACCGCCGACATGAATCAGGGCCCTTTTTCGAGCATCCAGTACTACTATCACTGGGCCGACACTGAGTACGGCCCTGACGATAGTGAAGCGTGGTACCAGCACATCGGTTTAGGCACTCAGAATGCCGCCGATAAGAACCTGCAGCGCAGTGCC
>CAYLLI010000090.1:0-8712 GCA_964384295.1 uncultured Chromatiaceae bacterium | reverse complement strand
AAACCAATCCTTGCCGGTCGCTTCGGCCGCAATCTCTCCGATGATCTGGTTGACGCCTTCGACCAAAAGAATTGAGGTCGCCTCAGAAGCACTGTTGCCGGCATCGCCATCACCATCCAGCTCCGAATAGACAACGGCGGCATTGGCCGTCGACACAAACAGTCCCACAAACAAGATTGCAGCTAGACGCATGTTTTGACTCCCAAAGCCCCCCAATGAAAGTTCACTCAGTCTAGCAAAGCGCAGCTTTCGGACAACCAATACGGATAATCAGACTGTTAAGTCGGGGCAAACCCGCCCATAGGGCAATGCGCACAGCCAACTACAACGCTTCGCTAATGTCCTGCAGCAGCACGGCGTCTTCCGGTTCCGTCTGAGGCGGGTAGCGTTTAATGACTTCGCCGTCACGATTGATCAGAAACTTCTCGAAGTTCCATTCGATGTCGCCGGGGAACACTTCGGTGAACCAGCCATACAGCGGGTGTTTGTTGTCGCCGTTAACTTCGATCTTCTCAGTGATCGGGAACGTCACGCCGTAGTTGGTTTCGCAGAACTCGGCGATTTCATCCGCTTTGCCCGGCTCCTGTTCGCCAAACTGGTTGCATGGAAAACCGACGACAACTAAACCTTCGTCGCCCAGCTCTTCATAGAGTTTCTGCAGGCCTTTGTAGTGCGGGGTTAAGCCGCATTTGCTCGCCACATTGACGGCAAGAACCACTTTGCCGCCGAGGCCGGGAATGACGTCATCGTCGCTGGTCAGGGCTGCGATGCTGAAATCGTGCAGATTACTCATATATTACTCCGGTCAATAAAACGGTACGTATAGTCGCCGTCGGCGACCGCTTGGCCTGCATTAATTCGCCGATTCTACGCCTGCGGATGTAGCTCCTGCCGGCAAATCACCCGGCGATTCCGCGAAATGGCAGGCCACCTGAGTTGTACCGACCTGACGGAGCTTTGGCTCTTCCTCCGTGCAGCGGGATTCCGCCCGGGGGCAACGCCCTGAGAATGCGCAACCGGCAGGCGGGTTCAGCGGTGACGGCAAATCGCCCGCCAGCACTTTATGGCCCCGGGCACGCTGCAGTGCCGGGTCGGGCAAGGGCACCGCATCAATCAATGCCCGGGTGTACGGATGCAGGGGCTGTTCGTAAATCGCATTCCGGTCTGCCAGTTCCACGACTTTGCCCAGATACATCACCATCACCCGATGACTCATCTGCCGGACGACAGCGAGATCATGCGCCACAAAGATTAGCGAGATGCCCAGCTCTTTTTGCAGGCTGATGAGCAGTTCAACAATCTTTGCCTGCACTGAAACATCGAGCGCACTCACCGGTTCATCGCAAACAATCAGCTGCGGTTCAAACATCAACGCGCGGGCAATGCCGATGCGCTGACACTGACCGCCGGAAAACTCGTGCGGATAACGCTGCAAGTGTTCGGCCGACAAGCCGACTTTCTCAAGCATTGCGGCTGCCTTGCTACGACGTTCAGCAGCCGACAACGGCGAATTAAATGTATCGAGCGGTTCGCATAGAATCTCGGCAATCGTCATCCGCGGGTTTAATGAAGCGAGCGGGTCCTGAAATACCACCTGCATGTCACTGCGCCGTTGCCGGAGCTCCGCTGCCGACAACTCGCCCAGACTCTCGCCCAATAACACCACGCTACCTTCGGCAGGCCGGACCAGCTGCAGCACGCCTTTAGCAAGCGTCGACTTCCCGCAACCGGACTCGCCGACCACCCCCAGTGTTTCGCCTTTGGCAAGCTCGAAGGACACGCCCCGCAACGCTTTCAGCTCATGCGGGTCCTGCGAAAACAGCTCGTGCGGCAGCGGATAGGTCACGTTCAGATCGGTTACTGACAGCGAGTTGGAATCCGGGCCTATCGGATTCAACGACGTGCCCGCCACATCCAGACGAGGTACCGCGGCGAGCAATTCTCGCGTGTAGGTCTGTTGCGGAGAATTGAACACACTATCGACGTTGCCACTTTCCACACACTCGCCCTGCGACATCACCAGCAGGTTGTCACAACAACCCGCCACCACACCCATATCGTGCGTGATCAATAACATCGATGCCGAAAACTCCTGCTGCAGCTCCTGCATCAGTTTCAGTATCTGCGCCTGCACCGTTACATCGAGTGCCGTTGTAGGTTCATCGGCAATCAACAATTTCGGTCGGCACAACAACGCGGTGGCAATCATGATTCGCTGACGCATGCCGCCGGAGAGTTCATGCGGATACTGATTTAAGCGACGGTTCGCTTCGGGAATTCGCACGGCATCGAGCATCGCAAGGCTCGTCGCACGCGCTTCGCGTTGGCTGCTGCCCAGATGACGCTGCGCCACCATCGCCATTTGTTGCGCCACGGTGAGGTGCGGGTTTAGTGCGGTCATCGGATCCTGAAAGATCATCGCAATCTCGTTGCCACGAATGTTGCTGAGCGCGGTATCACTCATCGCCAGAAGGTCCCGGCCTTCAAATACCGCACTGCCGGAGACCCGGGCGTTATCGGGCAGAAGCCCCAGCAAGCTCATGACAGACTGGGTTTTTCCGGAGCCGCTTTCACCGACAATTCCCAGTGTTTCTGCGGCTCCCAGCTGGTACGACAGGCTTCTCACCGCATGCGTGGACTCACCACGGCCGGTGAATTCCACAGACAGATTGTTCACTTCCAGCAAAGGGCTGAGCATTTCGGCAGCGGCACTCATGCGTCGGTGCTCCGGTCGCGGGGGTCCAGCGCATCGCGCAAACCGTCACCGACAAAGTTGAAACAGAACAGTGTGAGCGCCAGAAAGAGCGCCGGAAAAATCAGCGTCCACGGCGCACTTTCCATTAACGCAGCACCGTCATTCACGAGCGCTCCCCAGGACGTCATCGGCTCTTGCACGCCGAGGCCAAGAAAACTTAGAAACGATTCCACCAGAATCACCTGCGGAATCGTCAGCGTCACATACACCACGACCACACCAAGCAGATTCGGAATGATGTGCCGGCGAATAATGTTCCAATGCGACACGCCACCGGCACGCGCCGCTTCAACAAATTCCTGTTGCTTCAGGCTCAACGTTTGACCACGAACGATGCGCGCCATGTCGAGCCAGTTCACCGCACCCACCGCGATAAAGATCAAGAAGATGTTCCGGCCAAAAAACACCGTCAGCAGAATGACGAAAAACATAAACGGCATCGCGTACAGCACGTCGACACAACGCATCATCAGCGCATCGGTTCGACCGCCGGCATAGCCTGCAACCGCACCCCAAAGGACGCCGATCAGCAAACTGACCGCCGTGGCTGCAAGCCCCACCAACAAAGAGATCCGGCCGCCGTAGAGGGTACGAATGAAGATGTCCCTGCCCACATCGTCGGTGCCGAAATAGTGGGCGTTTGCCACACTGGGCGGCTGCGAGACATTGTCCCAGTCGGTGGAGTCGATGGCGTAAGGGGATAGCAATGGTGCGATGACGGTTAGCAGAACCACCATCGCCATGACGCCAAGTGCTGCCACCGCGGGCTTGTTGCGCAGAAGGCTGCGCAGCGCGAGCTGAAACGGTGATGCAGCGTCCGCTCTCATAACTCCACCCTCATAGTTCAACCCGGGGATCGAGCCAGCGATACACCACATCAACCAGAAAGTTGAACGCGATAATCAACACGCCATAGAAAACCACCACACCCATCACGAGGGTGTAATCGCGATTCAACGCACCCTGAACAAAAAAGCGACCAAGGCCCGGCACACCAAAAATTTGTTCAACCACAACGGAGCCTGTGATGATCGCTGCGGTTGCCGGGCCCAGGTAAGACACCACCGGCAACATCGCTGGCTTCAGCGCATGCCGCAGCAGTATCGTGCTTTGCGATAAGCCCTGAGCTTTTGCCGTGCGAATGAAATCACTACGCAACACTTCAATCATGCTGGCGCGGGTCAGCCGCGCGATATACGCGATCTGCGGCAACGCCAATGCAATCACCGGCAATACCAGATTGCGCCAGCCTCCCAAACCGCCGGCCGGCAGCCACTGCAACAACACGGCAAACACCAGCACCAACAAAGGTGCAGTCACAAAGCTCGGCACCGACACGCCGGTCATCGCAAACGTCATTACCGTGTAATCCGCCCGCGTGTTTTGCCTGAGCGCTGCAAACGTGCCGATAGCAACTCCGCCTATCACTGCCAGCAACATGGCCAATGAGCCGAGCTGCAGCGACACCGGAAAGCCGGTCGCGATAAGTTCAGTAACGGTGTAGTCGGCGTAGGCGAATGACGGCCCGAAATCGCCTTGCAGCAATCCGCCCAGATAGCGGAAAAACTGCTTCCACAGCGGTTCATCGAGAAAGTATGCGGCGTTCAGGCGTTCCTGAATTTCTGGCGTCAACTGTTTTTCAGAATCAAACGGGCCGCCGGGGGCCGCCCGTATCAGCGCAAAAGCCAGTGCCAGCAGCACCAGCAGCGTGGGAATCGCACCCAGAAATCGTCGAAGCGTAAAGCGGAGCATCGGAGTAGGCGCTCCGCGCTAGTTATTCTGCAGCTTGTTCAACAGGCTCGGCGTTGGCATCCGGAAGGTCGCGGCACTCCGGTGCACGGTCTTTGCCGTGAGCGCGCTCGGCATTATAGCGGCAGTAAGGGTCGGCATACTTGTAGTACGTCGACACGCCGATGGCAGCCAGGCACAAAAACACCACAAACAAAATGCCGGGCAGGCTGAACGGATTCTTTGATGTGGTCATCGGCGGGCTCTTAAATTGCGGCTGTGGTTAACAAGGTCAGTATATCTGCAAAAGTTACGGGGCTTCCAGCAGCCGAACATTACGACTGCGGCAGCTCCAGCCACAGATCTTTTGAATACGTGTGATCCATGATGTTCGGCACAAAGCCTTTCACGTGCGGCTTTATCAGATGCTTGCTGACATAAAAGTAAATCGGTATCACTGGCATGTCGCCAAGCATCAGGGCTTCAGCTTGCTGCATGTATTCGGCGCGACGGGTGAGATCAGTTTCACGGGCAGCGAGTTTTAGCAACCGATCGTATTCGGGGTTGTTGTAGCCGGCATCGTTTTGCGCGTTGTCTGAAATAAGCAGCTGCAAAAAACCGTAGGCATCGTTGTAATCACCAATCCAACCGGAGCGATACACTTCGGTGTCGGTTTTGTTCGCCCGCGTTTGCAGATACACCTTCCATTCCTGATTGCGCAGCGTGGTTTGCACACCGAGGTTTTGTTTCCACATCGACGCAACGGCGATCGCCATCTGCTTGTGACCCTGGCTGGTGTTGTAAAGCACTTCCAGTTTTAGCGGGTTCTCCGGACCGTAGCCGGACTCCTGATAAAGCCGGCGCGCTTCTGTATTGCGCTGGTCCTGAGTCCACTCTGCCCACGCCGGAATCTGCCGCTCGTAGCCGGTGACGGGTGGCACGAAGCTGTAGGCAGCCACTTCGCCGCCAGCCGTCAGCTTCTCGGTAAGAATGCTGCGGTCGATGCTCAAAGCCAATGCCAGCCTCAGTTTCGACGCATCCTTAAACGGAGCTTTAAGGGTGTTCAGGCCATAGTAATAGGCACCCAGATACGGCGATACGATGTATTCATCGGGAATGTTTTCTTTAATCCAGCCGAGCTGACGCGCCGGTGCTTCCTGCGTCATATCGAGTTCATTGGCACGGTAGCGTTTCAGCACCGCATCCGGGTTTTCGATTGCCAGATACCGCACTGTTTCAATTTGCGTGTCAGCACTATCCCAATACTGTTCGTTGCGAACAACATCGATATGCGACTGCACTAACCAATCAGAAATTTTGTACGCACCGTTCGACACGCTATTGCCCGGACGCGTGAACTGTTCTTTGTGAAGTTCTACCGAGGCGCGATGCACCGGGTAAGTCATCGAGTGATTCAGCAGCGATAAAAAATACGGCGTCGGTGCTTCGAGTTGAATCTCGAGTGTGTGCGTATCAATGGCTGCTACGCCCAACTTGGTTAACGGCAACGTGCCGTTATTCACCAATGCAGCATTCTTTATCGGATACAAAATACTGGCGTAGCGCGACAACGTTTCCGGATCCAGCGCTCGCCGAAAGCTGTAGACAAAATCATCCGCGGTTAACGGGTCGCCATTGGACCAACGGGCATTACGACGCAACTCAAACGTATAACGAGTACCCGCCTCATCGATCGTCCAGCTTTCAGCCACGCCCGGCAGCAGATCACCATTAGGCGCTTCAATGGTCAGACCTTCGTAAAGATCACGCAGAATGTTGCCAGCCGGCACACCCTCGGCCCGGTGCGGGTCCAGCGTTTGGGGCTCAGCGCCATTGCTCTTGCGGAGCAGGTTTTCTACGGGGCCTGAAACCGCGCCATCGGCAGTGTTTGTAGGGGTTTCAGGGGAGGGTGCGCAGGCCAGTGTCAGGAGCGCCAGGCACACTAGAAAACACGCTGGCAGGCCTGCTTTAGCGATCGGCCTCACGCGGTCTTCAGGTTCTGCTTCTTCAAATGAACCACCAGCATCGACACGGCAGCCGGCGTCATACCGGGAATGCGTGACGCCTGGCCAATGGTCTGCGGACGCACATCAGCCAGCTTCTGGCGCACTTCGTTCGACAATCCCTGAATCAGCGAGTAATCGATGTTGTCCGGCAGAGCCATCGTCTGATGCTTTTTGCTTTTCGCGATTTCTTCTTCCTGCCGCTGTAGGTAACCGTCGTAGCGCGCCTGAATATCAACCTGCGCTTCGATCTGTTCCGCCAGCTCATCCGTTTCTTCAGCAGCCCGCGGACGCGCACCAACCACACTTAAGCCCACCACTTTTTCATAGCGCAGTTCAGGGCGACTCAGTAATTTAATAGCGTGATGTTCGCGCGACAGCGGTTTCGGAAACAGCGCTTTATCTTCTTCGGAAAGCTTGCCCGGATGAACCACGATGCTGCTCAGTCGTGCCTGTTCTTTTTCAACCTGCTCGTACTTCAGGTCAAACGCACGGGCCCGCTCATCCGAGACCAAGCCAAGCTCACGTCCTTTCGGCGTTAAGCGCGCGTCGGCGTTGTCTTCACGCAACAGTAAGCGGTATTCGGCACGGCTGGTAAACATTCGATAAGGCTCGGCGGTGCCGCGCGTGACCAGGTCATCAACCAGCACACCGATGTAGGCCTCGTCGCGCTGCGGCGCCCAGCCAGCCTCATTCCGCACCGACAGCACCGCGTTGATACCCGCCAAAATGCCCTGGGCACCGGCCTCTTCGTAACCGGTCGTACCGTTGATCTGGCCGGCAAAAAATAGCCCGTTTATCGCTTTAGTCTGCAGCGTCGGCTGCAAGTCACGGGGGTCAAAATAATCGTATTCAATCGCGTAACCCGGCCGCGTAATGCGGGCATTCTCAAGGCCGGGAATGCTGGCAATAAACGCTTTTTGCACGTCGAACGGCAGGCTTGTTGAAACGCCGTTCGGATACAGTTCGTTGGTGGTTAAGCCTTCAGGCTCCAGAAAGATCTGGTGCGAATCGCGTTCAGCGAACCGCACAATTTTGTCTTCGATAGAAGGGCAGTAGCGCGGGCCGATACCGTCGATCGCGCCGGTGTACATCGGCGAACGATCGAGCCCGGCGCGAATCAGGTCGTGGGTTTTTTCCGTGGTGCCGGTGATGAAACACGACACCTGCTGCGGGTGCTCGCTGCGACGGCCGATAAACGAAAACACCGGCAACGGCGTATCACCGGGTTGCTCCTGCAGTACCGAATAATCAACGGTGCGGCCATCAATGCGTGGCGGCGTGCCCGTTTTTAAGCGGCCCACGCGCAAGTCCAAAGCCCGCAGCTTTTCCGCCAGGCCGATGCTGGCAGGGTCGCCGGCACGCCCGCCGCTCGACTGCGCTTCGCCCACATGAATGCGACCAGCCAAAAACGTGCCCACGGTCAGAACGACAGCCGGTGCGTAAAAATTCAAACCCAATTGGGTGACCACGCCGGTAACGCGCTGGTTTTCAAGAATCAGATCATCGACGCCCTGCTGAAAAATACTCAGGTTCTCGAGTTGCTCGAGTTCGCTGCGTACGGCCTGCCGATACAGTGCGCGGTCAGCCTGAGCACGAGTCGCGCGAACTGCCGGACCTTTACTGGCATTCAGCGTGCGAAAGTGAATGCCGGCGCGATCAATGGCGCGACCCATAATGCCGCCCAGCGCGTCGATCTCTTTCGTCAGGTGACCTTTACCGATTCCGCCGATGGCGGGGTTGCAGCTCATCTGGCCAATGGTTTCGATGTTCTGTGTCAGCAATAACGTGCGCGCACCCATGCGGGCCGCGGCAGCAGCGGCCTCTGTGCCGGCATGGCCGCCACCGACAACGATGACATCGAAGTGCTCTGTATTGGACATAGGACATTCACACCTGAAACAACGTGGCGGCGGGGTATACCGCTGCCAAACGGGTCGGGAATTCTACTCCAAAATACTTTGGAAAGGGGATAAAAACCGCTATTAAATCTTAGTATTCAAGCTGTTAAGGAAAGCCGGAAGCCGGTCTTCAACAATCAGTTCACCGCTTTCAAGCCCCGCGGCTATGCGCTCCGGCGAGTATTCCTCTTCCTTGTAGTGCTGCATCAGGTTGCCCCGCTTGTACTCCTCGTACAGCTTCTTCCAGGCAGAACCTGCGGTATCGCCCATCTCTTTGTTGCGCTCGTACGCCTGACCGCCTTTCACAATTTTGTTTTCAAACTGC
>CAYLLI010000089.1:0-8812 GCA_964384295.1 uncultured Chromatiaceae bacterium | reverse complement strand
GTTTGCAGCGCCTCTGACTCTTCTGCGAGCAGGTCTTCAAGATCATCAAATGTTTCTTCATCAGGTGGTTCGATTTCTACGGCGAGACCCGACTCTCCCGACGCCTTCTCGGCTGCAACGATAGTTTCTTCGTCGGGTTCAGGTTCCGGTTCTTCGAAGTCATCATCCGGTTCATACGGATGGTCATCGTCATAGCGTTCCTCTTCTTCGAGAGGACCGACTGACTCGATGATCGGGCCTTCATAGCCACCCGCAAAAAACTTGCCCCACTGCTTCTTTGGCGGATCCTGTTGTTCGCCGTCATCGGCCGGCACGGAATCCGCGATATCGACATCAAGGTCGACAATGAACTCGCCGACGTCGGGCTCGACGGCGGCGCCAATGTCGGTAATGGTTATCTCATCTTCAGCATGCTCGTCGCTGAATACGATGTCGGGTTCAGCATCTTCATCATCTTCGATGGTGAATACCGCATGATCGGCGGATTCGGCGGGCTCTTCGTCAAAGCCGATACCGAATTCTTCAGCATCCGGTGCGTCTGCAAGAATCTCCGAGAGATCTTCCTCGGTCAGCGTGCTTGCTGCATCAGGCTGATCAATTGAAAGCTCGTCGACAAAGAACTCTTCGACTGAGTCATCGGTGTCGTCAATATCATCGCTTGCAGCGGTCGCCGCGTCTGTCTCTTCTAGGCGAGCGACCGACGATTCTTCGAAGGGCTCCTGCAAGATCTCTTCAGGCTCGGCGGCATCGTCAAGCTGATCAAATGCTGACTGGGTGATCTCCAGAGACGTCGCAGTATCGCTGGCATTCGTCTCAACCAGGTCTTCGTGCGGGTCAGCGAAGGTTGTGGCCGCGTCTTCCTGCGGCGGGTTGCGTTCAATGTCGGTCAGTTCCGATTCGATCTCGCGCGCCAGCTCCTCTTGCGGATCATTGAGCCACTGAGGCTGACTCGGCGTGGATTCTGCGTTTGCTTCAGCCGCTGCGAGCGCGTCATAGATATGATTGCAACTACCACAGCGAACCCGGCCGTCAGCCTGCTTGAGCTGCTCAGCGGTGATTCGAAACGCGGTTCCGCATTGAGGACATTGTGTAAACATGATTGAGCTATTCCGCAGTCATCTGTCCTGCCATCAGCACCCAGCCATCCCGTTCTGCAACAACAGCCAGTGCGATTTTCGGCGCATAGGCAGCCTGAACGTCGCTGGCTTGCTCCTCCAGTATACCCGTGACAACCAACCATCCGCTGTCAGCGACCATGCCGGTTAATGTGGATGATAAATCAATAAGAATGCCACTCAGTATATTTGCGACGACAACGTCAAACCGCTCATCTACCGGAGCGCTCGCATTTCGAACAGTTAGCTGACCAGACACCCCGTTTTGAGCGGCATTATTTTGTGTGGCCACGACTGCCTGTTCGTCGATATCGACAGCAAAGGCGTGGCTCGCGCCGAGCTTGAGCGCTGCGATGGCGAGCAAGCCGGAGCCGCAGCCATAGTCCATCACACTAAGCGCGTTCAGATCGCTGCTTTCCAGCCATTCCAGACACATTCCGGTAGTCGCGTGTTCACCGGTGCCGAATGCTAAACCCGGCTCAAGTTCAACGATCACGCGGTCGTCGTCAGCTGCGTCTTCCGCCGCCCATGGGTAGACCCAGAGCCGTTCGCCATATTGTTTGGGAGCGGTATCGCGTTTCCATTCGTTCAGCCATTCTTTGTCTTCCAGTGCGGTAACAGACATGTCGTTGCTGATAGTCGGGAACTGATCCGGAAGGTTCTCGCAGAGCGGCGTCAGATCGACGTCTTCAGCAAACAGAACGGTTGCGTGAATTGACTTCCACAGCGGGGTTTCGCCTGGTCGCGGTTCCAACATGGGCTGATCTGCGGCGTCGCTGAAGGTGATTGCGAGTGCGCCGAACTCTTCAAGAAACGTCTCTAACTGGCCGGCATCGCTTTGCGACAGAGTGAACGATAGTTGTTGCCAAGCCATACAAGTGTCGTCCGCCGGACAAGGCCGGCGAACAACGCCGGCCGATTTGATATTGCCCGGGTTACGAGAGCCCGAGACGTTTTTCGAGATAGTGAATGTCCGTGCCGCCTGCCTTGAAGGCTGCGTGCTGGAATATCTCTTTGTGCAGTAGCGTATTCGTCTTAATGCCTTCGATGACCAGTTCATGAAGTGCCGAGCTCATGCGCGCTAAAGCTGCGTCCCTGTCTTCACCGTAGGAAATCAGCTTGCCAATCATCGAGTCGTAATACGGCGGCACCGTATAGCCGCTGTACAAATGACTGTCGATACGAACGCCGGGTCCGCCGGGCGGGTGCCACGTGGTGACAAGCCCCGGAGACGGCACGAAAGTTTTCGGGTCCTCGGCGTTAATGCGGCACTCAAACGCATGTCCGAGCAGTTTGACGTCATCCTGAGTAAAGCTAAGCGGGTCGCCGTTGGCTACGCGCAGCTGTTCTTTCACGATATCGATGCCGGTCACCATCTCGGTAACGCAATGTTCTACCTGCACACGGGTGTTCATCTCAATAAAGAAGAACTCACCGTTCTCGTACAGAAATTCAAAGGTGCCGGCGTTGACGTACCCAAGAGTGCGGCATGCCTGTGCGCAGCGCTCGCCCATTTCCATACGCTGTTCGTGGGTCAGGCCCGGAGCGGGGGCTTCTTCAACCACTTTCTGGTGACGGCGCTGCATTGAACAGTCGCGTTCAAACAGGTGAACACAGTTGCCGTGTTTATCGGCGATGACCTGAAACTCGATGTGCCGGGGCTTCTCGAGAAACTTCTCCATATAGACTTCGTCGTTACCGAACGCGGCACCCGCTTCGGCTTTGGTCATGTTGATGGAGTTCAGCAGTGATGCTTCGGTGTGGACGACGCGCATACCGCGGCCACCGCCACCACCGGACGCTTTAATAATGACCGGATAACCAATGTTGCGGGCGATTTTCAGACACTCTTCCGGATCCTCCGGCAGCGGACCGTCTGAGCCCGGGACAGTTGGTACACCGGCCTGCTGCATCGCTTTAATGGCCGACACTTTGTCGCCCATCATGCGAATCAGGTCAGAGCTCGGGCCGATAAACGTAAATCCGCTTTTCTCAACCCGCTCAGCAAAGTCCGCATTTTCGGAGAGAAAACCGTAGCCGGGATGAATCGCAACCGAGTCAGTAACCTCTGCTGCGCTGATGATCGCCGGCATGTTCAGATAACTTTCGGCCGACTGCGGCGGGCCAATGCAAACTGTTTCGTCCGCAAGCAGTACGTGTTTCTGAGAGGCATCCGCCGTCGAATGAACGGCGACCGTTTTAATGCCCAGCTCGCGGCAGGCGCGTTGAATGCGCAGCGCAATTTCGCCGCGATTCGCAATGAGTACTTTGTCTAGCATGATTGTTGATTCAATTCCGTGTGGAGGTTCAGCACCCGCGGCTTGCAGGGATGCGTCTTAGCCGATGACGACCAGTGTCTGACCGAACTCAACAGGTTCACCGTTTTGCACTTCGATTGACAGCACTTTGCCGGCTACTTCAGATTCGATCTGGTTCATCATTTTCATGGCTTCGATGATGCACAGCGTGTCGCCAACATTGACGGTATCGCCGACCTTAATAAACGGTTCTGCATCCGGCGAAGGCGACGCGTAGAGCGTACCTACCATCGGTGCAGTCACTGCCTTGCCTTCAGCAGGCGCAGCAGATTTGCTTTCTGCCGGTGCAGCGGCTGCTGCCTCTGCTGCCGGAGCCGGTGCGCTGATAGGCAGCGGAGCCGGTGCTGCCGGAGCGGCGGCGACTACCTGGCCGCTGGTCGTGGTATAGCGACTGATACGAACGGCATCATCGCCTTCGGTAATCTCGATTTCAGCAATATCTGACTCTTCTAGTAGTTCGATCAGTTTTTTGACTTTGCGGATATCCATAGTGGGGTTCCTGTCGGCTTAGCTCTTGAGTTGGTGGTCGGCAGCGAGCAACGCGAGTTCGTAGCCCTGAGTTCCGAGACCGGTAATTGTTCCTGTTGCAATGTCAGAGAAGTACGACTGGCGGCGGAATTCTTCGCGCGCATAGACATTGCTGATGTGAATTTCGATAAACGGGATCGCGACACCAAGCAACGCATCGCGCAGCGCGACGCTGGTGTGGGTGAAGGCGCCGGGATTAAAAAGGATGAATTCGACGGAGCCTGCGGCGGCATGGATTTTGTTGACCAGCTCGCCCTCGATGTTGCTCTGGCAGGTGTCCAGCGAATGCCCCAACTGCTGTGCACTGCTGCTAAGGGTGGTTTCGAGCTCGCTGAGGGTGGTGCCGCCGTAAACGTCGGGTTCACGGGTGCCCAGCAAATTTAGATTCGGACCATTTAATAACAGCAGCGCAGCCATGCCGGTTGCTCACATTCGCGAAGATAGCGGCATGATAACGGTTTTCCGCCGCAAATAGATACACTTTGCTGCGATTTAACAGTTGTTTTTGTTAGATCTCGGGACGTTCTTCGGCGCTAATGGCCGTCATTTGTTGGCGAGCCTCTGACTGGCTGATTGCCTGGTTCATCAGGGCTTTGTAGACCAGCAGATATTGCTGCAGCTGATCCGCGTGCAGTTCTCCGACGTGCACTGCCAGAACTTCGCCCTGGGTGTCGGTGAAGATCGTAAACGGTAGACCGAGGAACTCAAACCCAAAAAGCTCAGTAATATCAATCGCTTCTTGTTGGCCGACGAGCATGGGGTAGGTATAGCCCGACTCCGCGACATAGCTTTGGGCATCTTCGGTGCGATCGACGGCAATCCCAATCACGGCGGGGCCTGCAGGACCGGCTGTATCGTGGGTGAGCTGCAGCAGCGGCATCTCGCGGCGGCAGGGCGCGCACCAGGTCGCCCAGAAGTTGACGATCAGGGGTTTTCCATACCACTCGCTGACGCTGCGCTCCCGTTCTGTCAGGTCGGGCAAGCGAATCTCCGGAAGCCGGTCGATCGCGGCAGCAGGTGCCGCCGAATTCAGATCCGGTACTTCCGGTTGCTCAGCACGCCCGCTGAGGTAGTTGGCCAGCATCAGCCCGCCGGCAAGTCCGGCCACGACGGCAACGATTAGTGACGGTTTTGCAAAACTGTTTTTCATGACTATTTCTTAGTCAGCCAACTGCGCGTCAAAAGTTCCCACAGTCTCATTGACGTGCGCAGAAAATATGTCGGCTGATTGAAACCCGATGACTCTGCGACCGGCCACCTCGCTGCCATCGGGCGCAAAAAACACAATGGTCGGTGGCCCGAAAATACCCATTCGCTGCAGCAGTGCCTGATCCTCAGCATCGTTTGCAGTGACATCTGCCTGCAGCAGTCGTACTCCCTGCAGGGCTTGTTGAACTGACGAATCTGTAAAGGTGTAGTGTTCCATCTCTTTGCATGACACGCACCAGTCGGCGTAAAAATCGAGCATGACGTATTCGCCTTGCGAGCGAGCCTGATCGAGTTGTTCATCGAGGTCAGCAGTGCTTTTAATGCGGATAAACGGCAGTTCGCTCATTTGCTCGCCACTAAGCACGGCAAAACTCTGCAGCGGATTGGTTCCGCCCTGCAGTCCGGCAGCAAGGACCGCAGCTGCTAAACACGCAAGCAGCACCGAAGCGGCTTTGCTCAGTAGCGAAGCCCCTGCGCTAAAGCGGCTGCTTTGCATCCAAAGTCGAACGCCTGCCGCAGCAACGAGCGCGCTCCAAAGCCACATCGTTACAGCGCCGTCGAGCAATCGCTCTAGCATCCAGACAGCAAGGCCTAGCATCATGAAGCCGAATATCTCTTTGACGCTGTCCATCCATGCGCCGGCGCGCGGCAGCAGTTTACCGGCCGACGTGCCGATCACTAACAGCGGCAGCCCCATGCCCATGCTCAGTGCAAAGAGTGCGGCACCGCCGCGCAGGACGTCGCCGGTTTCAGCGATCACTGTGAGTGTCGCGACTAACGGCGGGGCAACACAGGTCGTGACGACCAGTGCGGATAGCGCTCCCATGATTGCGGTACCGATAAATGTGCCGGTCCGTTGCTGACTGCTCAGGTTGTTCAGCCGCGTTTGCAAAGCGGAGGGCATCTGCAGGTTAAAGAAACCGAACATCGACAGTGCCAGCGCCACAAACAACGCTGCCACAGCAGCGATAATCCACGGTTGCTGCAGCAAAGCCTGCACCTGTTGTCCGGCAGCGGCAAACAACGCGCCTGCCAACGTATAGGTGACTGCCATTCCGAGGACGTAGGTCAGTGACAACAGGAACGCACCGAGCGCAGTGATGTTTTTTCCCTGCCCGGCGATGATGCCGGAGAGAATCGGTACCATCGGTAGCACACAAGGTGTGAACGCAAGTAACAAACCCAGACCGACAAATACACCCATGACAGCGAGCAGATTGCCGCTGCCGATCATCGCTGCCAGCCGGCTTTGTTCGGATACGGGTGCACCGATCTGCGCGCCATCCTCGATACTGGCTTCCGGCAAATCCGCGACAATCCGAACCGACTGCGGCGGGTAGCAAATACTGTCGGTTTTGCAGCCCTGAAAAAACACGTCGAGTTCAATCAATTCTGCCGCCGGAGCGCCACGCGATAACGGCAGGCGCGCGGTCATCTCGTTGTAGTAGACCTCTGTAATGCCATACTCGAGATCATCCACCTCAACACCTGTCGGCAACACTATGGCTCCGGCTTGGGCGTTTCCGGAGCTTACCCTTACACTGATCTGGTCCTTATAGATGTAGTAGCCGTCCGCGATGGTCCAGCGGAGGTCCACCATAAAAGGCTCAATAGCAAACGCATTGACCTGAAAGGCCTGAGACGCAGGGAGTGGTGCATCGCTCTGCGCTCTGCCCAGGGTTTGTAACACACTGGTTGAGTTGTTCGCCGGGGCCGGCAGCGCGACGGACGTTTCCCAGGTCTGCGGCGGGTAGCAGAGACCCATGTCCGCACAGCCCTGCGACATGATCTTCAGCGTGAGGCTGGTTGCGCTGCCTTCATACGGTATGCGGACTTCTGCCTCGCCCCGGAACACTTCCGACTTGCCAAAAAATTCGTCCTCATGCGTTTCACCCTGAGGAAACCGGGGTGCTGAAAGAGTAATTCCCTGCGTGGCGCCCACAAAGCTCATTCGCTTCTTGTACAGGTAGTAACCCTCTTCAATATCCCAGCGAACAATGATTTCGTCAGCTGTCGCACTGACGTCGTACTGAAAAGCCTTGTCCGGTCGCAGCGGTTGCGCCGCGCCGGTGCAGAATGAGATCAGCGTCAGCAGGACAAGCATCAGGCGTGCGACGGTTGTCAATTCGGGTTTACTGATGGTGCGTAACATTCAGGATTCTTCTGCTGTTGCGGATGCGGCCACCCAGCCCGTATAGGCAGGCAAACCGAAGGACACAGGGACTGCGATAATTTCCGGAAGTTCATACGGGTGGTTTTGCTCAATCGCCCGCTCAATCTCCGGGTAGCGTGACGCGGGCGCCTTGATGAGGAGCAGTGTCTCCGTCCCTTGTTCACGCTTACCTTTCCAGTTGTAGTGACTTTCGATGCTGTCGATCAGGTTGATGCAGCTGACCAGCCGGTCATCCAGCAACCTGGCAGACAGCTCCCGGGCCGTCTCTTTGTCCGGGCAGGTTGTCTGAATCAACAATATTTCGCTTGCGGGGGCCATGCTGGCGTCCTGATCTGATGACATGCCGAGAATAGCGGCGGGCTGCGGCATTGTCATGGCAGCCGTCGCAATTGCAGCCCCTGCCCCTTGAAAAAGCCAAACTCGCCGCTATGATTAGCACTCACTCGCATAGAGTGCTAACACTAGTATGGGCTGACACAAGAAAAGCATATAAAAAACAAAGCTTTGTTTGGTTTCAGACCTGTTCCGGAATTTGATTGGAGAACTACAAATGAGTATTCGCCCACTTCACGATCGGGTGATCGTTAAGCGAACGGAAGAAGAGCGTACCACCGCCGGTGGGATCGTGATTCCTGATTCAGCGACCGAAAAGCCTGCTAAAGGCGAAGTTATTGCCGTTGGCGAAGGCAAACCGTTGGAAAACGGTGAAGTCCGCGCTCTGGCTGTTAAGCCCGGCGACGTCGTTTTCTTTGGCCAGTACAGCGGCCAGGAAGTTAAAGACGATGGCGAGACCTACCTTGTTATCCGCGAAGAAGAGATTCTGGCTGTCGTCAGCTAAGTCTCATCGCAACGTTTTATATAGAGGAACATAAACATGGCAGCTAAAGATGTCAGATTCGGTGATGACGCTCGTCAGCAGATGTTTGCAGGTGTAAACACGCTGGCTAACGCAGTAAAAGTCACCCTGGGTCCGAAAGGACGTAACGTCATTCTCGATAAAGCTTTCGGCGCACCGACCGTCACCAAAGACGGCGTATCTGTTGCGAAAGAAATCGAGCTCGACAACAAATTTGAAAACATGGGCGCTCAGATGGTGAAGGAAGTTGCTTCACAAACGTCTGACGTTGCCGGTGACGGTACGACAACAGCCACGGTTCTGGCGCAGGCAATTCTGCGTGAAGGCCTGAAGTCTGTTGCAGCCGGCATGAATCCGATGGACCTGAAGCGCGGTATCGATAAAGCGACTGCAACTGTCGTTGAAGAGATCGCAAAACTGGCGAAGCCTTGTGAAGACGACAAAGCAATCGCGCAGGTTGGCACCATCTCTGCAAACTCTGACGAAGCCGTTGGTGAGATCATCGCCGAAGCGATGTCGAAAGTCGGTAAAGAAGGCGTTATCACCGTTGAAGAAGGTTCAGGTCTCGATAACGAACTGGACATCGTTGAAGGTATGCAGTTTGATCGCGGCT
>CAYLLI010000088.1:2291-8897 GCA_964384295.1 uncultured Chromatiaceae bacterium | reverse complement strand
AGGGAGCTTGGCTTTGGCAAGGTCGACTCTTTCGCGCACGTCGATCAGAGCGTCGGCGACCTTGATGGTGGGGTCGAATTCGAGGGTAATGCTGGCGCTGTTTTCGCCTGCAGAACCAATCATCTCCTTCAAACCGTCGACGTCGCGCAGCTCCTGTTCCATTGGTCTGACCAGCAAGCGCTCAGCATCTTCAGGAGACACCCCTTCGAGGAAAATTTGCACGTAAATGTAGGGAAACGAGACGTCGGGTTCAGCCTCTTTCGGAATTGCGAAGTACGATGCAACGCCGGCGATGATGATCGCAATGAACGCAATCATCATGGTCCGGCTGCGGCCGATTACCGCGTCGATCAGCGTATTCATTTCAGTTGTTGCTCCATGTCATCGGCTTCGGAGGCCAGCGCAGTGTCAGCAGTAAAAGGCACCGGGTCGACAGCCTGCCCGTCAGACACATAGCCCTGACCGACCATCACAACGCGGGAGACGGACGGGAGTCCGGAGACCCAGACACCGTCGGCGCCGGATTGCACAATTTCGACCGGGTAAAAGCGGACCCGGTCAAAGTCATCGACCGTATTTGCGCCAAGCGTTCCGTCTGCGCTGAGCGTTAACAGAGCAGGGGACATTTTATGGGCCTGAATCGTACCGGCCGAGACTTTCAGCTCTGCGGTTACGCCTGCCGGCAATGAACCATCTGGATTGGGTACTTCCAGCTCAACAACAAATGTCCGCGTATCGCGGTCTGCCACTGAAGAGATATAGCGAATTGTGCCTTCGACGTTTTGGCCGGTCACCAGATACGCAGATGCCGGATCGCCGACACTGATGTTTGACGCATCACCCTCAGCGATGCTGCCGGTAATGATGATCGTCGTGTTGTCCACGTAGGTGCCAAGCGTGTCGCCTGCCCGGACAAAGTCACCAATCTCAACGGTGCGTTCCTGCAAAATTCCGTCAAACGGCGCGGTTACCGTCATGTTGGCCAGATCGAGCTCTGCCCGTGTGAGTTCGGCGCGCGCTGTCTCAAGCTTTGCCAGGGTTTCCGCCATCTGAGCATCTGAAACATAGCCGTCTGTTTTCAGGCTTTGCTGCGCTTCGAAGCGGGTCTTGTGTTCTTTCACGCTCGCTTTCGCCTGATCCAACCGGGCGCGACGGTCGCGCAGGTCAAACCGCAGAATCGGGTCACCGGCCTTTAACGGCTGGCCCCGGCGGGCAAAGATCTCGGTAACGCGACCCTCGGTTTCACTGCCGATCTCGATCGTTCGCGCCGGAGCAGAATTCCCGTAGATATTGATAATGCGGTCAATGACCTGCGCTTGCTGGGGCGCCACCTGCACCCGGGTGGGGCCGGTTGTCACGCCGAGTGGCGCTCCTGATTCGGTGCCGAAATCTTCTTCGCGACCCACAAAACCTGACGCCATCCAAAAGCCGACAAGTACCAGCGCGCCGACAGCCAGCAGCCACGGCTGCTTTGCAATAAGAGTTTTAATTGAGGCCATGATTAGGTTCTTCCCTGGGCGCTTTGCAGTTGGCCGGTCAGACCTGTTGTCAGTAGCTCGGCTGAATCGGATTGAATGAGCAGATGGCGATTGGTTTCGATGTACTCGGCCGCCGCCTTGGCGACAACAGCACCAAATCCTGCAACAAAGCGCGCGCCGGCCGGCGCGTCCTGACCCATTTCAGTTTCAATGCTGGCAATGTGTTCGACGGCATCTTCAAAGGCTTCGATGCGGTCGTTCAGCAACGAGTCGACCTGAGAGTCGTCTAATAGCTCTGCGAAATACATGATCGCGAGGAAATCTGAGCGCAACTTATGACGTGGCTGGGTGTTCTGCAGTGCATTTGCAAATGCCTGGCGGCCGGCATCGGTGATGCTGTAGACCTTGCGGTCAGGTTTGCCGGTTTGGGGAATCTCGCGACACTCAACCATGCCACTTGAAGCCAGGTCGGCCAGCGCAGGATAGATTGACCCGTAGCCCGCCGGAAAAAAGTGTTTGAATAAAGACTCGAAAGTCTTTTTTAGTTCGTAGCCGCAGGCTTCGCCATTGCTAAGCAATCCGAGGCACAGAGTTTTAACGTCCATAGTTGCTGTCTCTTCTGTGTGATCCTGAAGTCTATCACTCCGATATAGTGATAGGAGTAACAGAATACGGGGTGTTATTGAGGTTCCTGCCCAGGCGCTCTCCCGAAACGCAGCAATTTGGCACTTCCCATTGCCTGGCTGGGCTTTAGTCGTGAACTAAGACTAGTTTCGTTGGATAACAGGGTCTTAACTGGGGGGTTACAGCTTGTAACATTTTGTAACACATCGGATTGATACATGCCTGACGCACTCTCAAACCCATCGTCGGTTGATTTTGAGTCCGGAATCTCCCGTCAGGCTTAATCATTAGACTGCTTGGGCGTGGCGTGATACAAAAATATCAGGGGAAGGTCGCGGTCGGTCAGGGCTGATGGCCTGAAACACGGGTACAGCTGCAGCGGTTCGCTGAATTGCCTGAGCATGCCCTAAGAGCAAGCAAACACTAAGGATGAGTGAGTTATGAGCAAAGCCCAATACAGTCGACGTGCTTTTTTGCGCAACGCAGCAGTGTCGTTGCCGGCTGGCGCATTTTTGATGAATTCAATGGCCTCTGCGGCCGATATGCCCAAGCTGGCGGTCGATGATCCGACAGCAATGGCTTTGGGCTATGTTGAGGATGCAGCCAGTGTGGATGCCGGCAAATATCCGATGTTTAAGCCCGGCAGCAATTGCGCGAACTGCATGCAAATTCAGGGCGCAGACGGCGACGCGTACAGACCGTGCGGCATCTTCCCCGGAAAAGTTGTGGCCTCTGCCGGCTGGTGCACTGTCTGGGTGGCAAAACCTGCTTAGAGCCGAACAAGCGCAAAAGTCAAAAAAGCCGGAGATGTCTCCGGCTTTTTTTGTGAAGGATGACTTGCCGGTAATTTAGCCCAGACAGGCCAGCGGGCTGCGGCAGGTCGCAACAGCCAGAACGTAAGCCAGAGAGGTCAGAGCCAGAATCAGGAACAGGATTCGTTGCTGTTTGGTTTTGCCGTAGTGCAGGGCGAACGCCCCGAAAACAATGTAAGCGATAACCCCCGCCAGCTTGGCTGTTAGCCAGGCATCGACAAACGGCAGTTGATTGCTGACATAGCCGGCGCCGAGCGCTGAGCTCAGCAGCACTGTGTCGTTGACGTGAGGAAAGATTCGGACAGGCTTGGCAAACAGCAGCTTTGAATCGGTTAACATCCACCAGGCCCGCAACAGAAACCCGAGAATGGTGGTTGCGACCGTAATCAAGTGAATGCTTTTTAGCAGCGTGAACAAGCTTGATGCTTCCATAGTGTCTGCCCTGTGCCTTTATTGGCTTAATGTGATTCTGGTCAGCCTATTGTATGTGGGCCCATTGTTGTTTCCTACTAGCGAGGCGAATCGTGCCGAAGGTTTTTGGAATAGCCGGGTTCAAGAACGCCGGCAAGACTACGTTGATCGTAGAGTTGGTCCGCTACTTTGCTGCTCAGAAACTGCGCGTTGCGACTGTCAAGCATGCTCATCATGAGTTTGATATCGATCATCCCGGCAAAGACAGTTTTCAGCACAGACAGGCGGGCGCTACTGAAGTATTGGTTGTCTCCGCGCGCCGAATGGCTCATATCACCGAGCTCAACGACAGGCCGGAACCCTCTCTGGATGAGGCAATCGCTATGCTTGGTCCGGTCGATTTGGTTCTGGTGGAGGGCTGGAAACACGGTACTCATCCGCGACTTGAGCTGCGCCGCAGTGGCAACGATGTCCCAAAACTTGCGCCGGCGGACGATTCGATTCTGGCGATCGTCTGTGATGAAGACTTTGTGCAACAGGACGTGCCGGTGCTATCGAGGGACGACATCCCCGCGATTGCGGATTTTATTCTGTCGAATGCTGTGGGCGCATAGCTGACCAGGTGTTACTTAAACTAGCGGCGCAATTTCAATACTTGTGCCCGCAGGGGTTTGCTCATCGTCTTCGGCGAAAATCGCCCAGCAGTTCGCCTGCATGAGCGGGCTGATTTTGAAGGACTGCTGTCCGGGAAGCACTTCCACATGATTTACGCCCGCCTCATTCACCTCGCATTTGGCTTTTGCAAAGAAGCGCATGCCACGGCGTTTCGCAGTGTCGTTCTGAAGGGTGGCATGCGTAAAGACCTCGTCAGTCTGACCACGCAGTTGTCGAATGGCCGCCGTGACGAAGAATCGCCAGCCGACCGCGACGGCGACAGGATTGCCCGGCAGGCCAAAAACAAGAGTGCCGTCAGAAAAACGGGCAAACAACAGCGGCTTGCCGGGTCGAATCGCGACTTTGTGAAACAGAATTTCGGCACCCATCCCCGCTAAGACTGACGGTACAAAGTCCATTCGGCCCGCCGATACACCGCCTGTGGTCAGAATAATGTCCGATTGACCGCGCGCTGCTTCGATGGCTTCGCGAAGTGACTCCGGATTGTCATCGACGGACTGGCTGATAACGACTTCTGCCTTTGTCTCACCCGCGACAGCTTCTAGGTAGGGTCTGTTGCTGTCGCGAATGATGCCTTGCCGGGAGTCCGCCAGCTCAGAAGAAATTTCGTTTCCGGTGGTGATGATTGCGATCCTCAAGCCTTTGCGCGCGAGGATCTGGTCTACTCCTGTAGCGGCCAGCCCCATCAGAATTTCGGGTGAGATGACTGTGCCCGATTCAATCAACGGTGTTTCTGTGGAGAAGTCTTCGCCCGGATGGCGAATGTTTGCGCCGGGATTCGGAATGCCGTCAATCGACACCGTTCCATCATTGCTTCGGGTCCGCTCCACCGGGACAACGGTGTCGTAGCCGTCGGGCATGGGGGCACCCGTCATGATCTCCCATGCCGTGTTCGCCGTTTCGGTGGCCTTGGGCGCCGGCATTCCGGCGGTAATGGTGCCGAGGACTGTCAGGTTTGCGCCTTCATTGGCGCAGTCCGCGGACCTGACGGCGTAGCCGTCCATGGCAGAGTTCGGAAAACCCGGCACATTGACCGGACTGTATAGGTTTTCGGCGCAGATTTTGCCAACAGATGGCGCCACCGTCTCGGTGCTGAGCGGTTCAGCGGCTGCCGCAATAATGGCGAGTGCGTCGTAATAATTGATCATTTGGGCGACAATCCTGTCAAACCTTTAGGTGACCGGTACCTGTGGGTCGTGACCGGTGCTCGGAGCGCTGCTGTTCGCGCTCTGGGCGCGTAGTTTAAATCAGCTTATCTGCCGGTGCTTGCCTTTGCCACAGCGCCTGTACTCATTGATAATTGTCACCACGACCGGACACCCGTATCACTAATCTGCTCTTACTATGACTGTAACTACGAATCGACGAAGTTTCATGCAGGGTCTCGCCGCCGGCGGCGCTCTGCTCGGGCTCAAATACTCGCCGTCAGAAGCGGCCACTCCGGAACGTGTGTATCGGGCGTTTGAGGATGTGTATCGCAGTAAGTGGACCTGGGATCGTGTCGCGCGCGGCACCCACGGAACCAACTGTGCGGGCACTTGTGCGTTCAACGTTTACATTAAGAACGGCGTGGTCTGGCGCGAAGAGCAGCAGGGCATGTATGAGCCGTCGGGCGATGATGTGCCGGATTACGGACCGCGCGGCTGCAACAAAGGCCTGCGTCATCACAAATACATGTACGGCAAGCAGCGCATTCTGTACCCGATGAAGCGCGTTGGTGAGCGCGGCGAGGGCAAATGGACCCGTGTCACCTGGGAAGAAGCCTGCGACGACATTGCAGATAAGTTCCTCGATCTCGCTACTGAGTACGGACCTGAATGCGTCTCGTACGGCAGCGGTACGCAGATGTCGGTGAAGCTTGCCTCGTTCTCGTCGCTGTTCCGCTTTGGCAACATTACCGGGATGACCGTGCCTGAGTTTTACTCGGGCGTGGGTGACTTACCGACCGGTGTGTACACAACTGTCGGCCAGGTCTACCTCGGCGACGTCATGGCATCGGTGTACAAGTCAAAATGCTGTCTGGTCTGGATGACCAACCCGGCCGTTACCCGAATTCCGGACGCCCATTTCTTCTGGGAAGCGAAATACAACGGTACTGAAGTGGTTGCGATTTCGCCCGAGTTCACGCCGACAGCGATGCACTCAAGCAAATGGCTGAATCCCAAGCCCGGCACCGACCTGGCGCTGGCAATGTCGATGGTGAATGTGATCATCGAGGAAGACCTTGTCGATCGCGAGTACGTGAAAGAACAGACCGACATGCCGATGCTGGTGCGCAAAGACACCGGCGAGTTTCTGCGGGCCACCGACCTGTCGTTGGTGTCGATGCTGGCTGTGGAAGACAACGTTTTTTACATGTGGGACGAAGCCACGAACGAGATCGTGCAGGCCCCGGGTACCGGTCTTGCTGACGCGCCTCTGGGCCGCGATCGTCGTCGTGTCGGCACGCTCGAGTTGGGCGACATTCAGCCGGCATTGGAAGGCAGCTGGACGGTTAATACCCGCTCCGGCGATGTCGAAGTCACCACCGTGTTTGAATTAACGAAAGCGCGTGCCAAAGAGCACACGCCTGAAGTCGTTTCCGAAATCACCGGCGTGCATGCCGA
>CAYLLI010000088.1:0-2281 GCA_964384295.1 uncultured Chromatiaceae bacterium | reverse complement strand
GTCATTCGCAACATCGCCCGGAAGTTTGGCGAAGCCGAGCCAGCGATGATCTACACCGGCTATGCCGCGTGTAAGTGGCTGCACGGCGACATGTTGCAGCGGGCGATGATGATGATGCTGTCGCTGACCGGCAACATCGGTAAAGAGGGCGGCGGTATTCAGTTTGCCAACGCACCGCGCACCCGCGGCATTTCGGGCTTTGCGTTTGCCGATATGGGCCCTGCGTTCCGTATGATCTCAAGCACCACCTGGGATTACGATCACGGCAACATGAAAGAGCTCAACGAGCAGATCTATGGCAAAGAGCTCGCCGACGATTACGACGAGAAGTATCAGTACAGCGTTCGTAAGGACTACTTCCCCGACTACAGTAAGCAAGGTTGGAAGATGGGCATCTTCGCCGGTAACAACGGTGCGAACTGGCGCGGTTCCGGCACCCGTTGGCGTCAGGAGGCGTTCGACAAGCTTGAGATGATTGTGACGTTGGCGCCGGACATGGCGACCACGGCGCATAACTCCGATTACATTCTGCCGATTGCGCATCACTATGAACGCGCCGACTTGATGCTGCAGGCACGTACACCGTATCTGCAGGTTCTGGATAAAGCGGTTGAGCCTCTGGGCGAAGCGAAGAATGACTGGGAAGCCAACCTTGAGCTGGCCAAAGCGATCTCGCGGCGTGCGAAAGCCCGCAACATTCCGGCGATTCGCGACGAAGTGGATGGTCGTACGGTGCGTCGCGACTTTAAACGCGCCGAAGAACTGTACACGATGGATGGCCGCATTAAAGACGTGAAAGACGTGTGTCAGTTCCTGATCAACACCTCTCCCGGTATTCCCAAAGTGCCGTTCGAAGAACTGGCTGCCAAAGGCATTATTCGTGTGGGTGGTTCCGACAGTGCGATCTGGGACAGCAAGGACTCGCCGTATCACACTGAAGTCATGATCAGTGTGAAGGACAAAATTCCTTACGAGACTTTCACCGGCCGTCAGCAGTACTACATCGACCATGAATGGTTCTTAGAGTACGACGAGCAGTTGCCTGCCCATCGTGATCCGCTGCGAATTAAGGATTATCCGTTGCAGTTCATGATGGGTCATGCCCGCCACGGTATTCACAGCATGTGGCGTGACGACTCATTGCTGCTGAGTCTGCAGCGCGGTGTGCCCGACGCTTACGTCAGTAAAGAAGATGCCGAAGCGCGTGGCGTTAAAGATGGTGACACGATTCGTATCTTCAACCCGCTCGGTGAGTTCTTCGTTGAGGCTCACATCAGTGGCGGTATTCAGCCCGGCATGATCTTCATGTATCACGGCTGGGATCCGGCGATGTTCCCGAACAATCAGAACTTCGGCGCGATCATTTCCACCGCCGGTTTGATTAAGCCGACGACAATGGCCGGTGACTGGGGTCACCTCGGTTATCACGCACTGAAGTTTGCGCCGAACCAGACCTACAAAGACTTCACCTGCGACTTCGAGAAAGCCGATGGCGTGTCGATGCGGGAGGCCGTATGACGTCGCCGATGCCAGCGTCAATGGACAGCAAAGACGAAGCGTTGCCGCGCGAAATCTCAGGCCGTGAGCTTGATACTGCGGCAGCCCGCTGCGTTGCTTATGCCGTGATGTCCGACTTGCTGGCGTCACCGCATGACGTGGACTCGGTGGTTTATAACAGCACCGATGCCATCGACCTGTCCGGTCTGCCATATACCGTGCCGGGGCTTGAAGCGTTGATTGACGACTATCGTGCCGTGCCTCTGAAAGAGCTGAAGCGTGCGTATAGCTCCATGTTCGAGGTCGGCAGCGACGGACCGCCGGTGCCGATTCGTGAGGATCTGCAGCTTGGCCAGAAAGCCGGCACTCGCGAGGAGTTGGTGCGGTTTTTCGACTTTTTTGGTTACGCCTTGTCGGAAAAGTTTGCCTGGGCACCCGATCACCTGTCGGTAGAGCTCGAGTTCATGCAGTTTCTTGCCGTTAGTGAAGCGGAAGGGCTGGATATGCTGGCGAATGGCGAAACGCCGGAAACCGATGTGGCGTCTTTTCAGTTCGGCCAGTTCGATTTTCTTGAGCGCCATCTGATTAACTGGGTGCCGTTGCTGCTCAGCGAAGTTGAGAAGCAGAACGCCGAGTCTTTTTATTGTCGCGTGATTACC
This sequence comes from uncultured Chromatiaceae bacterium, assembly GCA_964384295.1. GTDB lineage: Bacteria > Pseudomonadota > Gammaproteobacteria > Steroidobacterales > JABIQA01. The sequence continues at coordinate 125 of CAYLLI010000088.1, read as the reverse complement.
GTATTGCGCGATTTCCTCGCCGCCGATTTTGAGTGGCAGAGTGGAACCATCACAACACCCGGAGCAAAATCATGACCCAACGACAAGTGGCGATGGTCATCGACCTGAACAAGTGCATTGGCTGT
>CAYLLI010000087.1:0-8927 GCA_964384295.1 uncultured Chromatiaceae bacterium | reverse complement strand
ATGCTGAAATCGGTGGTGGTTGGACTGAATCCGAGCCCTTCGGTGCCGAGAAGATCAGTGAAGCCATTCTTCGGCTGTATGGTGAATACGACTGGAAGATTACCGATACATCGAAGTTCTCGCAGACCCTCGAAATTTCTGCGGGTCGCAGCAACACCTACACCGAATCTGTGACCTCTCTGAAGCTGAGTATCTACGGGGCTTTAGGCTTGACCATCTCGTACACGATTCAGAACAATAGTGACGTTGCACCTGATCTGGAAAAAACCGACACGATTACGGCTATTGGTCTCGATTACGAGTTTTAAATCAATGGTTTAGCCTTTAGGGGCCCGGCGCAGGGCATTTTTCCCCGAAAATGCCCTGATGCCGTTGAAATGCGCTGCAAACACCAGTATTATGGCGCACCTTTCAGCGGGCGAACCCGCTGCAGTACAACAGATTCGTAGCCCTGAGGGCACTATCAATGAAGACTTTTTCCGCAAAGCCCGCTGAGGTTCAGCGTGGCTGGTACGTCGTTGACGCGACAGACAAAACACTGGGTCGTCTGGCTACAGAGCTGGCTGCCCGCTTGCGTGGCAAGCACAAGCCTGAGTATACGCCTCACGTAGACACCGGCGATTACCTGGTGGTGGTTAACGCCTCCAAGATTCGCGTCACCGGCAACAAGCTTGAAGGCAAGCTGTATCATCGTCACACCGGCTATGTAGGTCACCTGAGAACGGTCGATCTGAAGACTCTGCTCGAAGAAAAGCCTGAGCAGGTTCTGAACCTGGCAGTGAAGGGCATGCTGCCTAAGAACAGCCTTGGTCGCGCAATGTTGAAGAAACTGCGTGTTTTTGCAGGTCCTGAGCACTCTCATGTTGCTCAGCAGCCTCAGCCTTTGGAAATTCAGGCCTAACGGCTAACGGGACAAACTCATGAGTGAACAGGTCTATTACGGCACCGGCCGCAGAAAAACCTCCACAGCGCGCGTTTATGCTCGCCCGGGAACCGGCGCTATCATTGTTAACGGTAAGCCGATCGATAACTTCTTTGGTCGCGAAACAGCCCGGATGATTGTTCGTCAGGCACTTGAAGTTGCCGATGCCGAAGGCAAATTTGATGTGACGGTCACTGTTAAGGGTGGCGGCACTACCGGACAGGCAGGTGCTATTCGTCACGGTCTGACCAGAGCGTTGATGCAGTATGATGAGTCTTTGCGTCAGCCATTGCGTGCAGCCGGGTTTGTGACCCGCGATGCTCGTGAGGTTGAGCGTAAGAAAGTTGGTCTGCGCAAAGCCCGCCGCGCTACCCAGTTCTCGAAACGTTAATTTCGGAACTACCGGGGACATCCCCGTGTTTTTGGGGGATCGTCTAGTGGTAGGACTACGGACTCTGACTCCGTCAGCGGGGGTTCGAATCCCTCTCCCCCAGCCATAAAAAAAGCCCGCATTTTGCGGGCTTTTTACTGTCTGTCGTCAGCATGCCTATTCCATCAGCGGTCGCGACGCGATACCCCGTTTGGTCCTCCGACTAAGAGAATGTCTGCGGGTCTGTGGGCAAAAAGCCCGACTGTAACTACACCGGGTATCAAGCTAATCCGCGATTCAAGCTCGGTTGGATTTGTGATGCTCAGGTTATGGATATCCAGAATTTCATTGCCGTTGTCTGTAACAAAGTTGTCGCGCCAGACCGGTTGACCTCTGTACTTGATCATCTCCCGAGCGACAAAAGCACGCGCCATAGGAATCACTTCGATTGGCAGCGGGAAAGCTCCAAGAGCTCCGACCATTTTGCTTTCATCAATAATGCATACAAACTTTCGTGACGCTGCCGCGATTATTTTTTCGCGTGTTAGTGCGCCGCCCCCACCTTTGATCAGATGGAAATGCTTGTTAGCTTCATCGGCTCCGTCGATATAAACATCGCAGCGCCCGGCATCTGCGAGTGACGACACTTCAAAGCCATGCTCCTGCAAACGTCGCGTTGATTCTTCTGAACTTGAGACGACTGTTTCAATTTGGTTTCTGATCATCGGCAGAGCGTCGATCAGAAAATTCACAGTCGAGCCGGTTCCCACGCCCAGCACGCAGCCCGGTTCGATGAACTCGAGTGCTGCGTTTGCTACCTGACGTTTTTGCTCATTTTGATTCATTGGGTCGATTCTCCTTCGGGCCTGATTATACCCATGGTCGGTTACCCCAAAAGACCGGCACTGTCTGAAATCAGCGGTGTGTCACACATTTCCAAAAAAATATGCCCGCGCGAGGCGGGCATATTCTAACCGGTCCAGGCTTAGCCAGGCCGGTTGCCAGATTCAGGCAGGCTTAGCGTCTGCGTGCCTTCTTCTTGGCTTTCTTCTTGGTAGCCTTTTTCTTGGCCTTTTTCTTGCTGGCCTTCTTAGCTACCTTTTTCTTGGCTTTTTTCTTAGTAGCCTTCTTCTTCGCTTTTTTCTTCGAAGCTTTCTTAGCTACCTTTTTCTTGGCTTTTTTCTTAGTAGCTTTTTTCTTGGCCTTTTTCTTTGTGGCCTTCTTAGCTACTTTTTTCTTGGCTTTCTTCTTGGTGACTTTTTTCTTCGTCACTTTCTTTGAAGCAGCCTTCTTAGTTACTTTTTTCTTCGCTACTTTTTTCTTCGCAGCGACCTTCTTCTTTGTGGCTTTCTTTTTAGCAGCCATAACAACAGTCTCCTAATGTCGGGGTAACCGCGATTGAGTATATATAAAAGTCCATAAAATTCCACAAAGACAATGATTTCCGCGCGCCGTCCCGACCAACGATGTGGTCATTCAATCACTGCAAGTTCGGACTTTTGATATTGCTTCAGCAAACAGCGTGCTCTGTTTTTTACACGCACCACTTAAAGTAGTTTCTGTCGTTTCACGCTTAGTATCGATGTACCTGTGTGTCAGTAATAACCATGTGTAATGGAATGTCCCAGCTCTGCGTCTGCAACACATCAACCTGCTGAAAGTCATAAGCGACGCCAATTAGCAGCGGTCTGCGGAATTTAGAACGGTGTTTCATTAGCTGTAAAGTGCGGTCGTAGTAACCGCCGCCCATTCCCAACCGGTTGCCCTTTGGATCAAACGCGACCAGAGGCACCAGAATCGCATTCAGGTGGCTCGCTGCTGAGAAATGGGCTCTCGCCGGTGCAGGCTCAGGTATGCCAAAGCGATTAATTTGCAGTGAGCTACCGCTTTTGAGCTCGTAGAATCGCATTTCGTTTTTGCGCAAAACGGGCAGGAAAATGCGCTTTTTCCGCTGCATCGCTTTTTCCGCAAACAGGCCGGGGTCAGCTTCGCCTTTGACACTGATGTACGAGCCGATGGTTTCGCAGCGCTTAAGCTCCGGGATACTAAACAGGTGCCTTTGAATGTTTCTGGCAGCACGATCAACCTCGGCTGCGCTTAATTGCTGCCGCTTTCGTTTTAAAGATTGCCGCAGAGCACGGAGAGCTTTTTCATCGACTTGCGGCATTGGCGTTTTGCAGTGACCTTAAATTCAAAGCGTTGCAACGCGAATTGCGTGACTGTTGCTGCGGGTCGCAATGCGCCGAAGGAAAAATAGATAAGAAGGTGCCTCCCGCATGTGCCGGTGAGACCGTTGCTCTCGAACCGGAGCAACAAGTGGGGTCGGTCGCATTGAGTACAGGCTGCCCGTAAAAACGGTATTGCGCAAAACTCGCCGCAGTACATAACCCCGATCTAATAGTTAGGGTCGAGGGGATCCAGGTCTCTGTCGAACACCGCAGGAGGCACTAATAAGGTAACAGAAAACCGCGCCAGTGTTGACCTGGGAAGGTCCAAAAAGATGGATTTTGTGAGGCTAGAGTTCCAGTTGCTGGCTTGATTGCAGAGCTGTTTCGACCTGTTCGCGCATTGCCTGGATCTGCTTCTTGGCATCGACTTCCAGAGCTTCACCTTTGCCCTGTGATTGGATGAGCTCATTGGCAAGATTAAGTGCCGCGAGGATCGCGATCTTGTCGATGCCGGTGACTTTGCCGCTGTCACGAATCTCGCGCATTTTGTTGTTCAGAAGTTCTACCGAATCAAGCAAGTCGCCGCGTTCTTCGGGAGAGCACCCTAGCTGAAACTCTTTCTCAAGAATTTTGACATGCACCTGGGCAATGCTCATGAACCTGTCTCCATTGCTTTCAGCCTGCCGATCATTGCTTCTACGCGCGCCCGGACCTGCTCATTCTTTTGCAGCAGAGTTGCTCTGTCTGCAATCAATGAATCCTGCCGCTCTTTCAACGAGCGATTCTCTTCTTTGAGCTGACTGCAAATGACAACCAACTCGTCAACGCGTTTTCCGAGCCGCTGCAGTTCCTGACCAAAGGACTTATCGATATCTTGAGACATGTTGCTGAATATAGGTGTGCTGCCGACGCTGGTCAAATTATTCGCAGTAATTCAGGGCATTTAGACATAGTGTCAGACAGCGGGATGACCGTGCCGGTGGTACGATACGTGCTTTGCCGCCCGCACAGTTTTCAGGATTAGCTCAATGAATGCCGCCAGCCCCGTACTACCCGATTTCGATGAGGTCGCTGCTGTTCTTCAGCGTTTTGATGCGGATGTTGAAGCCGCAGAGGCACACGGCGTTTTCGTTGGTGCTGCAGTGTTATCGGGGCCGCACGCGGGCGCCTTGTGGATTAAGGAAACACTGGGTGAGCCTGATTCGGCGGATGTTCTTGGTGTGGAGGCGGGAAAGTTGCTCGCGCGGGTGGCGTTGACAACCTACACGATGCTGGAGAACGGAGATATGGCGTTTGAGCCTCTGCTGCCTTCAGACGATGAAAGCCTCTACAGGCGGACAGAGAGTCTGGCGATGTGGTGCCAGGGCTTTATGCACGGCATAGCGCTGGGTGCTCAGGGCAATGATGCAAAACGCGTGTTTGAAAGCGATATTGCTAAAGAGATACTGGCCGACTTCACAGAAATCACCCGCGCAGCCGTAGATCCGGATGCGGAAGACTCAGAAGATGGCGAACGGGCGTTCTTTGAGCTTGTCGAATACATTCGAGTGAGTGCTCAGCTTATCTTCGACGACAGTAAACCGCTGCGTGAAACCGAGAAGCCGGACACCCGTCACTAAATTGGTCGCGCACTAATCCATCAAGTCAGAACATGAACCCTAAAGAGTATTCCAAACGCCGGCGCCAGCTAATGCGCATGATGGGGAAAGGCAGTATCGCGATATTGCCGTCTGCCAACATCAGGCTTAGAAACCGTGATGTTGAGTATCCCTTTCGCCAGGACAGCGATTTTATGTATCTGACCGGGTTTGCGGAGCCCGAAGCGATTCTTGTTCTGGTGCCCGGCAGACCTGAGGGCGAGTACCTGTTGTTCTGTCGTGAAAAGGACAAGCTTCGGGAGACCTGGGACGGCTACCGTTCAGGTCCTGACGGTGCAGTCGCCGACTACGGTGCTGATGATGCGTTTCCGGTCGGCGATGCCGACGACATTTTGCCGGGGCTGATCGAAAGCTGTGAGCGCATCTACTATACGATGGGCACTCATCCGGAGTTTGACAGTCGTCTGATTGGCTGGGTGACGATGCTGCGTACTCAGTCGGGTCCGGGCGTACACACGCCTGATGAGTTTGTAGCGTTGGATCACATGCTGCATGACATGCGCATGTACAAAAGCCGGTCCGAAGTCAGCGCGCTGAAAAAGGCTGCACGAATTGCTGTTCAGGCGCATAAACGCGCCATGCAGGTAGTCAGACCGGGAATGCACGAGTATGAGCTCGAGGCAGAGTTTGCCCATGAATTTCGGCGCAACGGAGTCACTCAGTCGTACAACCCGATTGTGGGATCGGCGGGCAATGGCTGCGTCCTGCACTACAACGACAATGACCGGTGCATGGAAGATGGCGATCTCGTTCTCATCGATGCAGGATGCGAGGTCGATTGCTATGCCTCTGATATTACCCGTACCTTTCCTGTAAACGGTGAGTTCTCTAAACCTCAGCGTGAACTGTATGAAGTGGTTGAACGGGCACATGCGGCAGCCATTGATCACATTGAGCCCGGCCGTTCCTGGCAGGAGTTTCATGAGGCGGCTGTCCGCGAGATTACGCGGGGGCTCAGGGACCTCGGAATCCTGAAGGGACGACTCACCGATTTGATTCGTAAGGAAGCCTATCGTCCCTTTTTCATGCACAAGACCGGTCACTGGCTTGGAATGGACGTCCATGATGTCGGCGACTACCGCGTTGCCGATCAGTGGCGAATCCTCGAGCCGGGAATGGTGCTGACTGTCGAACCCGGTATCTATATTTCTGAGCAACAGCGGCGCGTGAAGAAATGCTATCGCGGGATCGGAATCCGCATTGAGGATGATGTGTTGGTGACCCGGGATGGATGTGAGGTGCTGACGCGCAGCTTGCCGGTTGCGGCTGACGAGATTGAGGCGCTGATTTCGGCGGGGCGCAATGGCTGATACCACCACTCAGGTCGACTCCGATCCTCGCGCTTACGATGTCGTGATTGCCGGTGGCGGGCTGGTAGGGGTCAGTCTGGCTGTTGCTTTAAGTGAACTTCCGTTGAAGATCGCTCTGATAGAGGCCGTGGAGCCCGACAACTCGGAAGCTTCAACTTTCGATGAACGCAGTATTGCGCTGTCCCGCACCAGCAAAACAATTTTGTCGACGCTGGGTTTGTGGCCGGAGCTGGACGATGCTGCCTGTCCTATCGACAGTATTCATGTTTCCGAGAAGGGACGATTCGGCACCGCCGTTATTGATGCGGTGGAACAAGGAATCGATCACCTCGGTCACGTGGTCAAAAGTCGCATACTTGGTCGCACGCTTTGGGACGCGCTTGAGCGTTGTGGTCGCGTAGACATTCTTTGCCCGGCTCGCGCCGAGAGTCTGGAGCAGACGGATAACGGGGTATTGGTAAAGCTTGCGGGGGATGGCATCGCTAATGTGCGTGCCGGCTTGCTGGTGGTTGCCGATGGTGCCCGGTCGGGCCTGCGGGAGCAGTTGGGCATCAAGGCCAGTCACAAGTCGTATGAGCAGAATGCAATCATTGGCAACGTGTTTGTCGACAAAGCCTTCGCAGGCAGGCGCGCCTTTGAACGGTTTACTGATGCAGGGCCGCTGGCGTTGCTGCCCGCGAGTGACGGCTTATACACCTTTGTATTAACCCGCGCCGCGGCGGATGTTGAAGCCACGATGAGCCTTTCAGACGACGACTTTCTCAAGTTACTGCAGAGCATGTTCGGTCATCGGTTGGGTATTTTTCGTGCGGTCGGCCGCCGCTACTCCTATCCGTTGTACTTGTCGCAGGCTGAAGCCGTGGTCGCACAAAATGCGATTGTCATCGGTAACGCCGCGCATGGCCTGCACCCGGTTGCCGGACAGGGCTTTAATCTCGGGCTGCGTGATGCCGCAGCGCTCGCCGAGCTGATTTGCGACGCAGTCAAACCCGATACGGATGATGCATCGACCTTACTCAGAATGCGGCTTGATGTTATTCAGAACGGCTACGAGTCGTGGCGGAAGAACGATCAAAAGAATGTGGTCAGATTCACCGACGGGCTTATCCGTTTGTTCGATTCCGATCAAAGCTTTGCTGGCGGATTGCGGGGCCTTGGCTTGCTCGGTTTCGATATGTTGCCGGCAGCTAAGCAGGGCTTGGCGCGCTATGCGATGGGGCAAGGCGGCAAACTATCGCGGCTTGCCCGCGGTTTGAAGCCCGAGCATTTGGCGAAGGAACACGACTGATGGATCAGAAGTTTGACATCATTGTGTGTGGCGGAGGCATGGTGGGTTTAGCGACCGCAGCGCTGATTGCAAAAGGCGCTGCGGGTCGGTTCAGTATTGCCGTTGTTGAATCAAGGCCGCCCGATCTTTCAAAGGCTGAAGTGCCCGCAGACACCGGTCTTCGGGTGTCTGCCATATCACCGGCGACGGTATCCGTTCTTGAATCTATCGGCGTATGGCAGGCGGTGCGGCAGGCGCGGGTTTCACCCTATACCGGCATGCACGTTTGGGCTGAGGCGAGTTCAGATGAGCGTTCGACGCTGAGTTTTTCGGCTGCGGAGCTGGGTTTCCCGGAGCTGGGATTTATTGTTGAGAATGATGTGTTGAGAAACGCCCTTTGGCGGGCTATTGAAGCGACCGGGTCTGTCACAGTGCTGCCTCCCGCCTCGCCTGAGGCACTGAATATTTCCGACGAAGCAGCAGTCCTCACTCTCTCTGACGGTACCCGTGTTGAAGGCGAACTTGTCGTTGGTGCAGATGGCGCGCAGTCTTCTGTCAGGGAATTACTCGGCGTGGAATCGCTCACGGGGAGTTACGGGCAGCAGGGTATCGTCGCGCATGTTGGCAGTGAATTGCCCCACGGACAGATTGCCAGACAGCGATTTTTGCACACCGGGCCGGTGGCGCTTTTGCCGCTGTCAGACGGCCGGTGCTCGCTGGTCTGGTCTTGCGAGGCAGACCTGGCAGCGGAACTTCGCGGGCTTGATGATGCAGAGTTTTCCGCTCGTCTGACGATTGCGACCGAATCGATTCTTGGCGAGCTCAAAGTGGATTCGCCCCGCGCAGGTTTTCCGCTGGGGTTTGCTCACGCACGCAGTTATGTGGGCGCGCGTTTTGCGTTAGTGGGTGATGCGGCACATCGAATTCATCCGCTGGCGGGGCAGGGCGTAAACCTCGGGTTTCTGGATGCCGCTGCATTGGCAGAAACTCTTGTCCATGGGAACGCGGCATCTGGTTTTAGCCCGGGAGATCACGTGTTGCTGCGACGCTATGAGCGCTGGCGGCGGCGTGATAATGAGCTGACTCTGACTCTGATGAATACGCTGCATGAAGTGTTTGCGGGAAAGCTGGCCTCGGGCCGCCCCCGTGTACGGGAGCTGGCGGGGTTCGGGTTGGGAATCTTGTCCCGAATGGAGCCTGCGAAACGCTTGCTGGCTGAGCATGCGCTGGGC
>CAYLLI010000086.1:0-8954 GCA_964384295.1 uncultured Chromatiaceae bacterium | reverse complement strand
ACCGTCTCGTTGTTCATCGGCTGCATGGCTCCGTCATGATGCGAGCCCTGCCAGTCGCGATACGCAGTTTCATGGCAGTCCAGACACGCCGTGCTGCCCACGTAACCTGCCAAAGCTTCAGCGGGTTCGCCGGCGTCCGATGATGCTGTGGTTTGCGGCGGTTGATCGCAACCGCCCAGCAGCACACTGCACAGCACTGCGCCAAAAAATGAACGAGGCAGGTTAATCATGCGGCTATTCAGCCTTATGCTCAGTATGCTGTCAATTCGTCAGTCTTATCAGGGTTAGCTATGGAAACCGTTGCCACACACGCCTGTTTTGGTGGCCGCTTGCTTTACTGCAGTCACGCATCAAACACCACTCAGTGCGACATGCGCTTTACTATTTTTTTGCCGCCTCATGCGGAGGCTGAAAAACGTCCGGTGGTTTGGCATTTGTCGGGGCTTACTTGTACAGAAGACAACTTTACGACGAAGGCGGGGGCTTATCGCGTGGCTGCCGAACTGGGTTTGATTGTGATAGCACCCGATACCAGTCCACGCGGCGATGATGTGGCTGACGATGAAGCCTATGATCTGGGCCAGGGAGCCGGCTTTTACCTGAATGCGACGCAGGCGCCGTGGGCACAGCACTATCAAATGTACGACTACATTACTCAGGAGTTGCCGGAACTGATCTTTAACGAGTTTTCTGCAGATGCCGATCGTCAGGGCATCATGGGGCACTCGATGGGTGGTCATGGTGCTTTGACCATCGCGCTGAAAAACCCTGAGCGGTTTCGTTCCGTGTCGGCCTATGCGCCGATCTCAAACCCCGTGGATTGTCCCTGGGGGCAAAAAGCCTTTGCCGCTTATCTTGGTGACGATCGCGCTGCATGGAGCCAGCATGATTCCTGTGAGCTGATGCGTGGCGCCGGCGACCGCAGTGGCTATCCGCTGATTCTGGTTGACCAGGGCGATGCCGACGTGTTTCTCGATGAGCAGCTAAAGCCTGATAACTTTGTCGCTGCCTGTGAGTCAGTCGGCCAGAAAGTGGAGCTCAGAATGCAGCCCGGTTATGACCACGGTTTCTTCTTTGTCAGCACCTTTGTTGAGGATCATCTGCGGCACCACGCACAGTATCTGCTGTAGCGGATTAAATGGCCGAAACGACTGTGAGGCTGGTGTTTTACAGGTCCGGCGCGTTATAACTACACCTTAATATAAGCAGAATCTGTCACCCGGTCCGAATCAGGCCTGGCAGGCAGTACGTAACCCGTGTCTGGGGACACACTCTCACAAGTTTGGCTCATAAGGTTGGGGAATTATGGTTCAGGGTGAATCTAGCCCGGGCAAATCGTTCATGGCAAGAAAAGGTGCATTGCCTCTTCTGATCGTTGTTGTGTTTATCAGTATTGCGTTCTATCTGATGAGCACCCGCAAGCAGCTCGTGCCGGCGGAGCCTGCCGAGCGCGTCTATGCTGTGGATGTTGTAACCGCAAGCTTCGCCGATGTGCAGCCGGACCTGACGTTGTACGGCCAGGTTGTCTCCGCCCGCAGCAGCGAGCTGCGTTCTCAGGTGGCCGGCCGGATCGTTGAGGTCGGTGCGAACTTTCGCGATGGCGGTATCGTCGCTGAGGGTGAGTTGTTGGTTTCTGTGGACCGGTTCGATTATGAGACGGCACTGGCCGAAGAGACCAGCCGCCTGAAAGAGGCCGAGATTGCAGTTCGGCAAAGTCGGCGGAAGTTCGACCGGGCGCTGGAGCTGCATGGCGAGCGGAATGTGTCCGATGAGTTTCTTGACGATGCGGAGTTGAATCTGCGCCAGGAAGAGGCCCGGCTTGAGCAGCAACAGATTGCCGTGCGTCGTGCCGAGCGCGATTTGCGCGAGACGGGCGTGGTTGCCCCGTTCAATGGCGTGGTCAGTACTATTTCGGTTGAGTTGGGGCAGCAGATCAGCAGCAATGACCGGCTGGCTGATCTGATTGATCTGAGTCGTCTTGAAGTGAGCTTTTCCCTCAGCAACGCGCAGTACGGGCGTTTGCTGACCGGCGAGGAAACGCTCGAGGGTCGCCCTGTCCGTGTGCTGTGGAAGGTGGGTGACGAGGCGTTGGAGTTCGCAGGCTCGGTCTCCCGTGTTGGTGCTGAAATCAGCGACAGTATGGGCGGAGTCACGGTGTACGCGACGCTTGAAGATACTGATCGATTCACCCGTATACGGCCCGGTGCGCTCGTGTCGGTAGAGCTTGCCGATAAGGTGTATAAAGGAGTTCTGCAGGTGCCGAATTCGGCGTTGTATTCCGACAACACCGTCTATCTGGTCAAAGACGGAAGACTGGTTCGCGAACCGGTTAACGTGGTCGGTTTCTCCGGCGGCTCGGTGTTCTTCCGGCCGCAGAATTCGGGTGCGATTAAAAATGGCGACGCCATTGTCAGCACGCAGTTGCGTGAGGCCGGTGTCGGCGCCCGTGCCGAGGTGCGCAGCCGATGATCCCGGTCAATCTGATCGAAACATTTACCCATCACAAAGTGGCAGGCAACCTGTTACTGATTCTGATGCTGTTGTTTGGTATCTGGGGTTTCGGTCAGCTGAACCGGCAGCTGTTGCCGGATTTTTATCTCGAGATCATCACCGTTGATGTGAACTGGCCCGGCGCCAGTCCGCGGGATGTTGAAGCGAATATTCTTGAAGCAGCCGAAGCCGAGCTGCGTTTTATTGAAGCTGTCAATAAGGTTGAGTCTACGGCATTTCAGGGTCGTGCCCGTATTGCCATTACGTTTGAAGAAGGCGCGAACATGTCAAAGGCGCTCACCGATGTTCAGGCATCGATGGCGCGCATTACTACGTTGCCGACCGACAGTGAGAAACCTGTCATCACTCAGGTGCTGCCGTCTGAACTGGTTTGCCAGATCGAGCTGTCGGGCCCGTTTCCCGAAGCTGCCTTAAAGCTGCTGGCGCAGCAGGTTCGCAATGAGTTGCTGGATCTGGGCATGGCAGAAGTCACTATTAACGGCGCCAGAGATACCGAGATCTGGGTTGAAGTTCCTGAGATTGAGCTGCGGCGGCTCGATTTAACGCTGAACGATATCGCGCAGCGGATCAGCGCAGAAAGCACCGACTTACCGGCAGGCGTCGTCTATTCCGGTTCTGTGTCGCGGCAGATTCGCAGCGAGGGGCTCGCGCGCAACGCGGAAGAGCTCGCCGAGATTGAAGTGTTGTCAGCGCCAAGCGGTGAAAAACTGCGGTTGAAAGACATCGCTCGGGTATTTGAAACCTTTGAGGACGCCAGTGCTTCGCATTTGCTGCAAGGTGACCCGTCAGTCGGCATTATCATCAGCCGCAGTCGCGGGATTGATTCGCTCGATGCACAGCGCAAGGTCACTAAGTATCTGGATGATTTGCAGAGTCAGTTGCCGCCGTCACTAAAGATCAGAATGTTTGATGTGGCTGCTGATCAAGTGCGGCAGCGTCTGGCAATGCTGGGTCAGAACGGCTTTGTCGGGCTGCTGCTTGTGATGCTTGTGTTGTACCTGTTTATGAATGTTCGTACAGCGTTGTGGGTGGCGGCCGGCATACCTGTCGCAATCTTTGCTGCGATCGGCGGCATGGCAGTGATGGGGCTTAGCCTCAACATGATCAGCATGTTCGCGATCATCATGGGCCTAGGCATTATTGTTGATGATGCGATTGTCGTCGGTGAGCACGCCGAATTTCTGCATCGTCAGGGGGCGTCGGCCAGTGATGCAGCTCTGCGTTCCGCAAAAGTCATGCGGTTGCCGGTGCTGGCGGCGTCCATCACAACCATTGCCGCGTTCTCGCCGATTCTGACGATTGGTTCCACCGTCGGCATGATTCTGCGCGAACTGCCGATCACGATTGTGCTGATTATTGTTGCCAGCTTGGTCGAGTGCTTCCTGGTGCTGCCGATGCACCTGCGCAGCTCATTGCAGGCCATGGAACGCGGGCCTAAAAAACCGCCCGGCAAGTTTCATCTGGCGTTCAATGCCTTTCGTGATCATCGCTTTGCGGCGGTTTCGCAGTTTGCGTTTCAGCATCGCTATTCCACCATCCTGGCGACCTGCTGTTTGTTCGTGATTGGCATTCTGATGTTGGCTTCCGGGCGTGTCGGGTTCGACTTCTTTCCGTCACCGGAAACCGATTTGATTGCTGCAAACATCGCACTCAGTCCCGGCAGCAGTCGCAAGTCGACCGAAGCGATGGTGCTGGAGGCCGAGCGCGCTGCGTATGCGGTGGAAGAGAAGCTTGGCAGTGGCAAAGGCTCTGTGGTGAGTTTTGGTTTTGGCTCATTGGGCTCCGGTGTAGGACGCTCTGATTCTTCGCCGACGACGGGCGATTACGCCGGCGGGTATACCGTTGAGCTTGCCCCCAGTGATTTGCGGACGGTGCGCACCAGCGAATTCATGGCGGCCTGGGAGGCTGAGATGCGTCCGGTGCCTGGTCTCGAGTCGCTGACTCTGTTCGAGGTCAATGTGGCGGGACCGCCGGGTAAAGATCTGGATGTGCGTTTGTCCGGCGCTCCGCTCGATCAGATGAAAGCGGCAGCGATGGAGATTCGTCGCGAAGTGGCACGCATTCCCGGAGTGTCCGGCATTTCCGACAATCTGCCGTACGGCATGGAAGAGTATGTGATGGAACTGACGCCTGCGGGCAGAGCCATGGGCTTCACTACCGAGAGCGTGGCAAGACAAATTCGCAATACCTATGAAGGTGCGATAGCCAAGCGCTTCTCGCGCGACCAGGAAGAAATTCTGGTGCGTGTGCGGCTGGCCCCTGAGGACCGGGGCGCCAACGGCCTGCGGGGTATCTATCTGCAGGTGGCCGATGGCAGCGAAGTGGCGCTGACCGAAGTGGTTGATCTCAGATCGGAGGTCGGCTTTTCACAAATTCGTCGCGAGAACGGACTGCGCGAAGTGTCTGTCACCGGTTCCGTTGATCAGCGGCTTACCACCACCAACGAGGTGGTGCGGGTGGTTCAAAAGCTCGTGGTGGATAAAGTGCAGGATCAGTACGGCGTCGTGGTCGAGTTTAAAGGCAAGGCCGATGAACAGTCCGAGGCGCTCGGCGACACCGTAATGGCGCTCATTCTTGCGCTGTCGGTGATCTACATTGTGCTGGCGTGGGTATTCTCGAGTTACACGACGCCGCTCGTCATTATGGCGATGATTCCGTTTGGCCTGGTCGGTGCCGTGTTCGGTCACTACATCATGGGCTTTGCGATGAATATCTTTAGCTTGCAGGCTTTGATGGGGCTGGCAGGCGTGATGGTTAACGATTCCATCGTGTTGGTGACCACCATTAAGCGTGAGATTGCCGCCGGTAGCAGTTTGCCGGAAGCGGTTCTGACCGGTACCAAAGAGCGGCTGCGTCCCGTCATTATGACTACAACCACCACCGTGGTGGGTCTTGTGCCTATATTATTCGAGACCAGTCAGCAGGCGCAGCTCATTCAGCCGCTGGCTGTGACACTGGTGTTCGGATTATTGTTGTCGCCGTTGTTGGTGTTGTTCTTTGTGCCGGCACTTATGGGTGTTGGCGCCGATATTAAACGACCGCGTTACAAAGCGGGTGATCAGGCATCACCGGCTGGCAGCGCTGCTTAAACCACTTGCGCGATTCGCAGGCAGAGTAGTTCATGAATCAACAGTCAGACTCGGGTTACCGCTACAGTGTGCCCGACATCATCAAAGACCGGATCGAGATCTCTGATGTGTTCATTGAAGACAACGAAGCGGCGCTAAGTTACCGGATCAATCTGTCGTTTCCTGAGCTGCATCTGTATCGCACGATTCGTTCGCGTGAAGTTTCGCTACTGCCGGCAAAAGTTGAAACCAAGCTGAAGCTTTGGGAAGAAAAGTACCTGCGGCACCTGCAGTTCCAAACCGATCGTGTTCGCGCTACCGCGGTGGATCGCTTAAACCGCGATGCTCAGGAGCGCCTCGCTGCGTTGAACTCGATGCTGACGGATCAGACGCACTATCCGCCGCAGGCCGACTGGCGTTTACTGGAGCGTCGCGGCGTGTTCGACATCACACCGGAAGAGCTTTATGGCATTCCGGATATACCGGCGTACATCCTGACGGATGCCGAAGGCCGCCCGGCCGATGTTAAGCGGCTTGATCAGGCGAGCCGTCCCGATCTGGAGAAAACCCAGTCGCAGTTCGGCCCGATGACGAAGCTGTTCCGGCCCGGCAAAGTGCAGGACGCGGTCGAGCAGGAGATGCAGGACTGGAGCAAACGGCGCTCTGAAATTGGCGTTGCTAATGCCGAGCGCCGCGCCACGCTGCGTCAGGCGCAGGAAATTTACGACGCCAGCCGTTCGATGTTTGAGGCGGCGCGCGCCACCGGCATGGAAATTATTGAACGGCTGCAGAATGATTACGCCGATGCGATTGAAGGCGGGTTTGAGTCTGCCGTGAATCCGGCTGCCATTGAAGAGCATTGCGATCTGGTGATGCTGGCGCGCGAATACCCGGATGAAATCTGCAACAACTGGTTGCTGAGTTTTGACGCAGACACCCAAACACTGCATCTGCAGCTCGACGTGCCTACGTTGTTGCAGCTGAACAAGCCCAAGGTCTGGGTGTATTCAGCTTCAACCCGTGAAGTCGATGAGCAGTATTATCCCGATGACGAGTTGGCTGAGCTGTGCGACTCAGTCGCGTATCAGATGGTCATTCGGACAATGCTCGATCTGGCTGCGGCCGATGAAGCGAATGCAATTGAGACAATCAACTGCAACGCGGCTGTCGCGGTGCAGAACCCGGGCTCTCAGGACGTCAGCAGTTACATCGTGATGTCGGTCTCGGCCAACAAGCGCGATCTTCTGAAGCTGGATATCAGGAATAAGCCTGCCCATCGGCTGTTCGAGCAGCTCGGCGGCGTGGCTGCCGGTGCACCGCATCTGGTCATGCCGGTGGAGCCGGTGACCTAATCATAATGCCGCATAAGAAAAGCCCCGCTTATCGTTCGATAAGCGGGGCTTTTTTGGTTGGGCCTCGGGAAATCCCGTTAAGTAACAGGGGGGAGGATGGGGGAGGCTACTTAGGTGGCTCCAACCAAAAACCAGGCGCCGGTGCCGGCAATGGCCGCACCTGCAACTCGCAATAACAGTTTGCCTTTCTCGTAATGCTGGGAAATATCGCCGATCACCACACCCATCAGGTGCAGCAGAATAGTGCCGGTCATAAAGCCGGCGGCATAGGTATACGGATTTGCTACGACCGGCATTTCAGCGCCGTGCGCGTATCCGTGGAAGATGCCGAAGATGCCGACTGCGCACATCGCGAAGACAACCGGTACGGCTTTATCCAGCGCGATAGTCCCGCCGAGCACGACTACGGAAAACGCGATACCCACTTCAATGGCGCTTAAGCCGACATCGACGTAGCCGAGCACGCCGCCCACGCCCATGATTGCCACAAAGGTGGCCGGTACCGTCCAGATGGCACGGCCACCGATCTGGGCACTAACAATGCCGACGGATACCATGGCAAGGAAGTGATCGAGACCAAGAACCGGGTGCGTCAGGCCGCCGAGGAAACTGCCGTAAGGCAGGCTGGCGCCGTCATGGGCTAAGACGATCTGTGGAATAAATCCTGTAGCCAATGCGGCTACAAGGACCCTGAAAAGGGGTGTTGCTGTCATTCTTGTTCCTTATTGTCTTCCATCAATAAGCAACCGGAACGTTATGTTCCGGCTGTATCAGGCGTTTTTGCTGACCAGAAAGTCCGTGATCATCGCGTTAACTTTTACCGGCTGGTCGAAGATGGCGCCGTGACCGGCATTCTCAATCACCTCAACCTGCACGTCATCCAATAGGCGTTCGGCCTTGCGCCTAATCGACTTAGGTTTGTACAGCATTTCATGCTCGCCGAAGATCAGCAGGGTCGGCACTTTGATTTGCTTCAGTACGCGACGCGGCTCTGACCAGAAAAACTTCTTCAGTACCTTCAGGCCCGTGGGAATGTGGACTTTCTGAGTTTCTTCGTTGTAGACGCCAACTGACTTGTCGACGCGATAGTGTTTAGTAGCCAGAGCCATGGCACGCGCCAATTGGCGATCGAACGTTCCGAACTTGCCGCCACCGCCGCCGGCTTCAGTCGCATTGCCATTGGTCGATTTGTTGACGCTTTTTGCGGTGAGTTCTTTTTCCAGGGCGTTTGCATCTTTGTTCTTGCGCAGCACTTTTGTGACCAGCACTTTGACAGGGAACTTGGCGCGGGCGATGCCGGTGGGTGCCAGCAGCACAAGGCCGGCAACCCGCTCGGGATACTTGATGGACAGCTGCATGCAGAGTGAACCGCCGACGCTGTTGCCGACATAGGAGGCTTTCTCAATGCCTAGCTCATTCTGCACATCAACCAGCCATTCGACAAAGTCGTCATTCAGAAACGAGACAATGTTGGTGTCGCTTTTGCCGGGTTGTCCGACAATATCGAGTGCATAGACGCGGTGGGTTTTGGCAAAGTCGGCAAACTGACGGCGCCACAGTGGCGCGCAGCCGGCAATGCCTGGCAGAAGAAACATCGGGGGAGCATTCTCATCGCCAACCGCCAGCATGTGCGTACGGCCGAAGCGGGTTTCAACGTACTTCGACTCAACTTCGATATCGATCTCGGCGACGATATCGTTGTACCAGTTCATGATCGCCTGGAAGCCTTCAGCAGACTTGTACAGGTTCATACGGGAGTCGATGAATACAGGATCTTCCGTACCAGTCGTCGCGCTAATTTTTTGACTGTAGTCCAAACCGTTACCTGCGCTGCTTCGTGTTGACGCCCGGTTATAAACTTTCATTCACTCGATCCCTTTACCTGCAAAACTCTTGTCGTTTTTGCTGAACTTGAACTGCTTCAGCGTGTCTGCCAGAGGTTTCGGCGCTGCAGCGCCGTCGGATTCAGAGGCTACTGCAGAAAATTTATACCAGCGAGATCAATATATGGGTTTTGCAACGC
>CAYLLI010000085.1:3783-9249 GCA_964384295.1 uncultured Chromatiaceae bacterium | reverse complement strand
TGGACCGACTGCGTTGCCACGATGCGCAGCACCGATGTCGCGCGGCTGCAGCCGGTGATGCAGAGCCTGATCAATGACAGCATCAGTGTGCGCAAGCAGTATCTGCAGGGCCTGGGCGGCAGTTCCTACGGTTCGCTCGCGCGCAAACTGCTGCGACCGGAACCTCGCGCACGCGTGTTGTTTGTCGGCTCCGGCAAGCTCACTCAATCGATGCTGCCGTTCTTTCGCGCGGTCGACACGGGCATCTGGAACTACCGGCTACCGGTGAATGCACCCGACTGGGTCAATCACACGTTCGAACCGGATGACAGCAGCGCGGCTGCCGATTGGGCGAACGTGGTCATACTCACCACCCCGCCCGACCCGACGAACGACGCCCGCTGGATTCGGTTACTCAACGAATATCCGATGACTGCAGTTCTGCATCTTGGCATTCGCCGCGAACTTCCGGGCAAATGGCAAACCATTAGTGGCTTACTCACGCTTGATGACGTGTTTGACCTGCGCCAGGCACAGGCGGACACACGCAACCTGCAACTGCAGCAGGCAGCCACCGAATGCCGCAAGCTGGCGGAACGGCGTGCCAGCCTGAGCTTTGATACCCGACTGGTTTCGCTGGCGGGCCAATGAGCGATATTGCTCCCGAAATCGACCGCAAACGGCTGGTAAAGCTTGGCACCCGCGGATCGCCGCTGGCGCTCGCGCAAAGCCGGCTGATCAAAGCCGCGCTGGAAGCGGATCAGCCCACAGTCAGTGTCGATATCGTTGAAATCACCACCCGTGGCGATCAGGACTTAAGCACGCCGCTCACATCGGTGGATGACCCGGATTTTTTCAGTGCCGAACTCGACAGCGCGTTGCTTAACGGTGACATCGATTTTTGTGTGCACTCACTGAAAGATCTGTCGCTAACGCGCCCGGAAGGCCTGTCGATTGCGGCCATTCCGGAACGCGACAATCCCCGCGACGTTGTGTTGTTTCGCGCCGATGTCGTCGACAAGATTAATGCAGGCATTCCGCTGAAAATCGGCACGTGCTCGGCGCGGCGTGCAGTAGGCATTAAACGCTTCCTGCCGACTGCCCTGCCCCACAACGTAAATACCGCAACGATCGAAATCTGCGATGTTCGCGGCGCTATCGATCAGCGGCTGGAACGACTGCAACCGGATGCTGCAGAACCTTTGGACGGTATTGTGCTTGCCATCGCAGGCTTAAGCCGGCTTTACAACGACCCTGACGGGCAGAAAATACTAAAACCTTTGCTTCAGTCACTGCGCTGGATGGTACTGCCATTAACCGAGTTTCCATGCACACCGGGACAGGCGGCACTGGCACTTGAGTGCCGCTCGGACGACAGCGACACACGACTGTTGCTGGGGAGCCTGCTCGATGAGGAAAGCGCCAAGCTGGTTATGACCGAAAGAGCGCTGCTCGCCGACCGGACCGCCGAGGAACAGACCCGCTTTAGCGCCACCGCCATCATGCACCCGTTGCTCAATGCGTTGTTGTGGATTAATCCGGGCGATCAAGGTGAGGTGTATTCCGACACGCGACTGCACTGGCTCGCACCGGTCGCGCCAGGCAGAAACAAAGCCTGGGATGAACCGCTACCCGAAGACTTTCGCAAGCGCCGGCCGCTGCCGGTATCCGCGGACCTCGCCACCAAGCCGGCCGTGTTTGTCGCGAACTATCGGGCATTACCGGAATCCGGCGATTTGAATTTGCAGGGCCGGGTCTGGACCAGCGGCACGATGAGCTGGCAAAAACTCGCCGCTCAGGGTGTCTGGGTAGAAGGCTGTGCTGAAAATCTTGGCTTTCAGCATGTCGTGCCACAACTCTGCACCCCGGTGCTGCAATTGCCGCCTTTGAATGAATGGGTGGCGTTAACACACGCCGACGCAGAAGCCAGCTGGGAAGGTTCGGGCATCGGGCAGGTCATTTCGACCTATCGCATTGAGACCGCTGAACTGCTGCCGGCGGGCCTGGACGACACGTTCCGCACCTGCAGCCATTTTTACTGGAACAGCCTGAACGAATTCAAAGCGCTCGAGTCCATCGTTCCGGACCACGCCCATCATGCTTGCGGCGCCGGCAAAACACTGGAGCAACTGCAGGACTATGGTGTCTGGACGGTCGATGTGTTTCCATCGCGCCGGGAATGGCGCAACTGGCTGAAATCATGAGCACGCACAGTTCATCAAAACTATCGCTGCGACGACTGCGGCAGAACAAACACATTCGTGAGCTCACGCGTGAGGTTCGCCTGTCGCATGAACAGTTTGTGCAGCCTTTGTTTGTTGTTGAAGACCTGTCAGAGCGCGAACCGGTTCCGGGGTTGTCGGGAACCTGGCGCGACACTCCGGATTCATTGATCGAACAGGTGGAAGCCGATCTTACCGCCGGTATCAGCAAGTTTCTGCTGTTTGGTGTGCCCGCTGGCCGCGCACTGCACGACTTTGATTTCAGCTTCACCGCTAAACAGATTCAGCACCTGAAGAGTCACTTCGGCTCGCGTATCTGGCTTGGAGTTGACGTGTGCCTGTGCTCATCGACCGAGCACGGTCACTGCGGCGTGCTGAACGACGCCGGGGACCACATTGAAAACGGCAATTCGGTCGAGGCCTTAGCGCAGGCGGCACTCGACTACGCGGAGGCAGGCGCGGACTGTGTGGCGCCCAGTGACATGATGGACAGCCGGGTGGGTCAGATTCGTGAGTCGCTCGATGCGGCCGGTTTCGAACGCACGATCCTGATGAGCTATTCGGCGAAGTTTCAATCGAGCTTCTATGGTCCGTTCCGGATTGCCGCCGACTCGACGCCTGCAGCGAACAACCAACTGACCGATCGCGCCAGCTACCAGATTGATCCGCTGCGCCCGGGCGATGCGCTGCGAAGTTCCGCGCGCGATGCTGACGAAGGTGCCGATATACTGATGGTGAAACCCGGGCTGCCGTATCTGGATGTGCTGCGTGAACTCTCTGCCGAGATTCCGCTGCCGTGGGCGGTGTATCACACCAGCGGCGAGTGCGCCGCCGTCGAACTGCTCGCGCAAAACAATCTGACCGACCGGCGCAAAGCCAATCTCGAATGCTTTGCAGGCTTTGTGCGCGCCGGTGCCGACATCATTATTTCGTACAACGCACGTTATGTGCGCGACTGGCTGGCCGAATCGTGAGTCTGTCAAACGATCTTTATCAACGCGCTTTGCGCGTCACTCCGGGTGGCGTGCATTCGCCCGTACGATCACTGAAAACGGTCAACGATCATCCGTTGTTCATTGATTCCGCGTTTGGTAGCAAGATTATTGACGTGGATGGTGTCAGCTACACCGACTACTGCATGGCATTCGGTCCGCTCATTCACGGTCACTCGGATCCGACCGTGCATCAGGCTGCCAGCAAAGCCCTGGACTCGGGCTGGAGTTACGGCACCGCAGAAGCCACATCGCTGCAACTGGCGGAGCTGATTACCGGCAGCATTCCATGGGTCGAAAACATTCGCTTTGTCAGCTCCGGCACCGAAGCCGTCATGTCGGCACTGCGCATTGCCCGTGCAGCAACAGGACGCGACAAGCTACTGAAGTTTTCCGGCTGTTATCACGGCCACACCGACGCGATGCTGATCAGCTCAGGTTCGGGTCTCGCCGAAACCGCCACCGCCGATAGCGCGGGCATTCCGGCAGGTGTCATGAAGGACACGCTCGTCCTTCCGCTCGATGACAGCGCGGCTCTGGAACAGCTCTTTAGCGAGCAAGGCGATGCGATTGCCGCAGCGATCATCGAACCACTGCCCGCCAACTTTGGTCTGCTGCCGCAGCGGCAGGAATTTCTGCAGCACCTGCGCGACTTGTGCACGGCAAACGGTGCGCTGCTGATTTTCGACGAAGTGATCAGCGGATTCCGGTTCGGCTTTTCGGGCTATGCCGGAAAGACCGGCATCAGACCCGACCTTACGACCTACGGAAAAATTATCGGCGGCGGATTTCCTGTGGGAGCATTTGGCGGCAAACGCGAACTGATGCAGGAAGTCGCGCCCGCAGGTCCTGTCTATCAGGCTGGCACGATGAGCGCAAACCCGCTGGCGATGCACGCAGGACTGGCCGCACTTGAGCTTCTGCTGAACCTGCCTGTGTACGAGGAACTGGATGCACTGGGTGCACAGTTGGAAGCAGGTTTGCGGGATCACGCCTCCATTCATCTGCAACGCGAGGACAGTCTGTTCTGGCTGCATGTCACTGCTGAGAAACCCACCGCACCACTTCGGTCAGCCGAGGACGTTAAAGATACCGGCGGCTATGCCGCACTGTTTCAGCACTGTCTGAGCGAGGGTATTTATCTGCCGCCGAGTGCCTTCGAGGTCGGCTTCTTATCCAGCGCGCATACCGAAGCCGATATCGATGTCTTATTGCAGGTGTTAAACCGGTTTAGCGGCTAACGACCAATAGCGCTTTACGCCTGCAGCAGCTATCATCCGCAGCCGCACAGTCAGCGCACCATCACGGAGAGTACGCATGTCAGAATTTAATGACGTCACTATCGTCAAAGAAGCCAACATTTATTTTGACGGCAAAGTCACCAGTCGCACTGTGAAGTTTGCCGATGGCTCGCACAAAACTCTGGGCATCATGATGCCCGGCGATTACAGCTTTAACACCGAAGCAAAAGAAGTCATGGAAGTTCTGGCGGGCAGCATGGACATTAAGCTGGCAGGTTCGGACGACTGGAACACGTACGGCGCAGGCAGCAGTTTTGAAGTGCCCGCTAACTCCAGCTTTGATTTGAAAGTGACGGAAGTCAGCGACTACTGCTGCAGCTACCTGTAGCTGACGACTGCTGCATTAAAGCGCCAGCGGAACCGCCGAACCGTTGATTTCAAGCTGGCCGTTCTCAAGCAGTACCCGGCCGCTGTAGCCACCCTCGGTTTTCTTCAGCAATCCCTGACGGGTGAAGTTGTACAGCACCTGCGGCGCCTGCTCGCGAGCCACCTGTTCAATATCGGCCGGATCAGCGGTCTTACCTTCGGCGCGCAAGCCGGCAACGATTTCGTTCGCCACGTACTGCACAGCGAGCGTCAACGCCATGTCTTCAGACAGATCGATGTAGGCCTCGCCGGCAGAAATTGCCAGCCAGGTGGCCAGATCGTTCGGCGTGAATGCGGCGTAATCGGGCAGGCCTTCAGCGTTAAATGCCATATTAAAGCCGGCGTTAAGCTCCTGATCCTGCCAACGGGTTTTCAGCGGGCCAAACTCGAAACTGGGTGAGGTCGATGTTAGCTGATACAGCAACGCCCTTAGCTCTTCCGGCGGAAGCGTCGCCAGGCTGCCGGTACTGTTGAGTTCAACCAGCTCATTCAAAGCTGCCAGATCCATGCTGTCGAAGCGGACTTCAAGACTGACGTCCGCCACATCGAGATCGTCACTGCCCGTCACTTTATCAATCGTGTACAGCGCTTCCATATTGATCAGCT
>CAYLLI010000085.1:1169-3773 GCA_964384295.1 uncultured Chromatiaceae bacterium | reverse complement strand
CCACTGCTGTCCGCATCAATGTCCACCGTCAGCGCCAGGTTCTGCATATCAAACAACTCTTCGCCCAACGGGTCCTCGGCACGCACCGTTGCCAACTGCAACTCGGCATCGCCGATCCAGACCATCGGCTGAATTTCCTGATGGGAGCCGTCGTAACTCAGACCGGCAATTCGAGTGGTGCCTGCCAAAGCATCAAACACCAGCTCATCGGACTGAGCGGTAAAATCGACGACAGCGCTGCTGACATCAGCCGCGCCCGAATAGGTCAGACCGGAGAAACTAACCTCTGTGGTTGCCTGCTCCAACGTAAAGCCCGGTACGTCCCCTTCGAATGTAATGCCCCCGCCGACACCAATATGAGAATACTGACGCACCAGATAAGGCACGCCCAGGTACTCGCGCAGCCGGCTCATGTCGCCGGATGAAGCGTCCAGTTCTGCCACTGCTGAGCCCAGCCCCAGTCGCATACCGTCGTCCACCAGCACCAGTCCGTGGTTCAGCTGCACCACCACACGCAGCTTTCCGGCCAACGCCGCGGACAGCATCTCCACCTGATCAGCATCCAACGCGCTCTCGCCACCGAGCGCTTCGAGCAATACCAACTGGTAACTGTCAGTAAACTCGATCCCGAGCACGGCCTCGCTACCAAACCAGTTGCGGGTGTAACTCTCCAGGTCAATACGCACCTGCTGCGAGGTCTCGCGTTCCAGCAGATCGAGACGTTCAGACACGACCGACTCAACCAGCAGACCGGCGACTCCCGGTGTTCCCACGGCGACAGCGAGCACCACAAGACCCAGCGCAACCAACTTTTTCATGCAAAGCTCCACAGCATTGCCGCCTAATGCTCAGCGACGGCAATAAATTGAGTGATGATTGAGAGTAACACACAGCCCTGCATTCATCGCACTGCCTGATCAGCGGGGAATCGGGGTTACTCGCCATGAACACAACAAGGTATGATTCGCGCTTCTAAATGAACAACCCACCTCGCTGAACCCTTGCGGACGACGACCATGAAAATTGTCATAACCCTCTTCAAACGACTGCTTCAGTTGATCCTTGTACTGATCCTCGGCGTGATCGGCTACATGTACATTTCCGATGCCTCGCTGGCCACGCGCATTATTCGTCTGGCACTGCTGGACGACAGCGGGCCGGTGGAGACCGTGCCGGGACAGGGCTACACAGCGCCTGCCACTGCCAACGCGAGCGATCTGGGTATTGATCCTGCGAGCATCGAGGCCGCCCTTGCCTACGGAGAATCAACCAACTCGCACGCGCTGTTGATCTACTACAAAAATGCGCTGGTACTGGAGCATTACTATCCGGGTTATGACACCGCGACAATCAGCTCAACTGCGTCGATGCACAAATCTGTGGTGGCGATGCTCGTTGGTCTTGCGATTGATCAGGGCTATATCGCCTCGGTCGACGAACCGGTGGCAACGTACATTCCCGAATGGGCGAATGACGAACGCAGCAAAATCACGATTCGTCATCTGCTGACGCAGTCCAGCGGCATTGATTTCCCGACCTTCGATTTTGACCCGGTCGGCGGCTTCTTCGATTTCTTTTTGGGTGACGATGTCGTCAACGTCACGCTCGCGCAGCCGGCATGGGTCGAACCCGGCATCCGCTTCGATTATAACAATGTGGGCCCGCAAACCCTCGGCATTATCATCGAGCGTGCCACCGGAATGCGCTACGCCGACTATCTGGAACAAAATTTGTGGAGCAAACTCGGCGTCGACGACACCAGTGTGCAGCTGGACCGCGACGGCGGCATGGCGCGCACCTTCTGCTGCCTGAATGCGACGGCTCGTTCATGGCTTAAAGTCGGCCTGCTGCATTTGAACAAGGGTCGCATTGGCAACACACGCATTGTGCCCGCCGCCTGGATGAACGAAGTTGTTCAACCGAGCGAACACGAACCGAACTACGGCTATCTGACGTGGCTCGGCACCGAGTACAAAGAGCAACAGCGCTACAACCGCAAAGGTGCAGCGTCGGTCTATCACTCGGAGCCGTACGTCATTGATGACCTGATTTACTTCGACGGCTTTGGCGGTCAGCGCGTCTACATCGCGCCATCAAAAGAACTGGTCATTGTGCGCACCGGCGACATCAGTCTTGACTGGGACGATGCCCTGCTGCCGAACACGATTATTCGTGGCCTGAATGATCTGCCTGAGTAATTCGCGGTTACAGATTCGACAGATAGTTGAACAGCGCGTCGACCTCAGTGTCGGTCAGATAAATGTAGCGATACTCAGCCGCTTCCGACATCTGATGGTCAATCTCCCGTTCGCCTAAAGCGATGCCGGTGCGGATCAGCCGGACAAACTGTTGTTTGTTATAGGCCTTCGCGATCTGCAGATCCGGCGCGTTGGGTGTCCGGTACCGGCCGGTATCGCTGTGACAGGCTTCGCAGGTGGTTTTGACGAGATACAAACCGTGCTCCGCAGAACCCGGCTCGTAATCAGAATCAACCCGCTCAGCCTGATGGTCAACCAGCTCAGCAACATTCGGGGCGAACTCCCCCATCGCATAACGAATGTGTCCGTACGGAAAGTAAGTCCACTGACCCTCCAGTCCGTCAAC
>CAYLLI010000085.1:0-1069 GCA_964384295.1 uncultured Chromatiaceae bacterium | reverse complement strand
GCCTGACGCTCGCCCTCTGCCAGAACGGCCGGGTCGTCGCTCAGCTCAACCTCCAGCAACGGAGCGTCATAAGTCTGCGCCAGATTCCCTGCCGAATCCCGCCAGATCACGCCATAGGCAAGCAGCAATACAGCGCCTACTCCCACCAGAATGATGAGAAGCTGATCAAGAAAACGGTTCATGGATACTCGATACCTGCCTTTTGTTGCCGGAAGCCGGACTATTCGGCCGAATCCGGTTAAAATAGCGACCTTTCAGCATAGTAGCAGCATGAACACGGCCATCACTACGGTGAAGCGCACAGTTCAGACGGACAGCACCGGCCCAACGCCGCAGAACACACGACCAACATGAAAATCGAGCCCCAGTCTATTCCGGAGGTCAAACTGCTGACTCCGAAGAAGCACGAAGACCCGCGCGGGTTTTTCGTCGAGACATGGAATCGCAGTGTGCTGAACGATCACGGCGTTGACTGCGATTTCGTACAGGACAATCACTCGCTGTCGGTGCCCAAAGGCACGCTGCGCGGCCTCCACTTTCAAACCGCCCCGTTCACGCAGGCCAAGCTGGTGCGCTGCACACGCGGCCGCATTCTCGACGTCGCGGTCGATATTCGCGTCGGCTCGCCAACCTATGGTGAGCATGTCGCAGTCGAACTCACCGCAGAGAACATGCAACAGCTGTTTGTGCCGGGCGGCTTCGCGCACGGTTTCTGCACGCTGGAAGACAACACCGAAGTGCAGTACAAAGTCGACGCCTACTACTCAGCAGAATGCGACGGCGGCATTGCGTGGGACGATCCGGCACTGGGTATCGACTGGCGTTTTGGTGCGGACGAATTAACACTTTCAGACAAAGACCGGCAGCATCCGCTGCTGGCCGATTTCGACAACCCGTTTCGCTACGACGGGTAAACGACAAAGACACTAACAACAAACTTCTGTAAGCAGGGACAGAACATTGAAAATCTTGATCACCGGGGGCTTGGGGTTCATCGGCTCCGCACTTGTCAGTCACCTTCTCGACATCAGCGATGCCGAAATCATTTACTTCGACAAAATGTCCTATG
>CAYLLI010000084.1:0-9285 GCA_964384295.1 uncultured Chromatiaceae bacterium | reverse complement strand
GCTTGCCGGCAATGTTGAGTTGTCAGCGGTCTGGCTGGTGAGGACGGGGTTATGTCTTAAGCTGCTTTATTCGGCGGGGTCTTCGATTGCGAAGGTTTATCGATGGATTTTGCGCACAGACAACACGGTTGCCTGTGCGCATTCACCGGGGTTAGCGGCCGCCTTGACGGCGTCCTTGACGCTGCGCACGCATCTGATCGACGACGGCTTTCTGATCATCGGGCAAAGCCTCATAGCGGCTTTTCATTTCGTCGCGCTTTGCTTGCTGCTCTTCCGGTGACATCGCTTCCCACTCGGCTTTTCGAGCTTGCATGGCCTCTTTGCGGGCAGCTCGCAGTGCTTGTTTCTCTTCATCAGAGAGTGATTGGCGGGCGGCTTTCTGTTCGTCCCGAAGCGCTTGTCGTTCCGTTTCGCTCATACCGGCCAGCGCTTCAAGGCGCGCCTGCCGCTCTGCTTCTGACAGTTCAAAGCCGGGCTTGCTCCAGTCGATGCCGTCTGCGGTGTCGCCGAATGCAGCACCGCTGGCTGCGGCGATCAATAGTGCGCCGAGAAAAGCAGCGCGTATCGGATTGAGGTTGTGCATGGTTCTTCTCCTGAGTGCGGACCCTGTGTCCGCTTCAGAAGTAATAACGCGATTGGCAAGGAGTGGTTGACCGCTGCGCTGCGGTTATTTTTTGCCGAGTTCTGGTCAGACCTGTTTCCAGTCGTTCAGCAGTTCGCCAAGCTGCTGATCAACTTTGTCCATGACGTCCGGAGCACCGTCAACCAGCAGCTGACGATTGGTTTTCGGGAATACCTCCCGGCCGCCTTCTTCAGCAAACTGGCGTGTCGCGTCGACAACTATTTTGCTGGTGCGTCCCGGTTTAGGCTGACTCGGATCGGTTTGCAGTCCCCACGTGTCTTCGATAACCGCTGACGCCGGATACGGTTGCCAGCGCGAACCAACGGCAAACAAAACCTGAGCTTTATCGAGAATGTTGATGTCGCTATCGACCACGATGACAACCTTGGCGATGGGGTTTCGTCGTGCGATTGCCATGCCCGCCTTCATGCTTTGGCCGGCCTGGGTTTTGTCAATGCTGACGACAATCACGCCCATCATGTCTTGAAAATTGGTGTACTCGACAAAGCCTGGAATGCTTTTGCTGAGGCTTACGGCGTAGAGCGCATCCATGGGTGCAGTCACCATGCCGCGCTGCATGCCGGTGAACGCATTCATCAGCCACGGATCGCGACGATGGGTAATCGACGTAATTTCGATCACGTAGTTTTTCTCTTTGAACGGGCCCATGTAACCGAACATTTCGCCAAACGGTCCTTCAGGAGCCGTTTGATCCAGTTTTACAACCCCTTCAATCACCATCTCCGCGTGGGCCGGTACCGGCATATCGTTGGTCTCTGACTTGACCACTTCGATGGACTTGCCACGCATGCCGCCCGCTACTGCAAGCTCACTAATCGGCTTGTTCTTGCGTGGCGCGACACGGGTACCACTGACCAGCCAGATGTACGGGTCCTGGCCGACCACGATTGAGATCGGTGCTTCGGTCTCGCCGCGTTTTATCGCGCGCTTCATCATTTTATCGGCGGTTTGATTCGGCTCGGGATTGAATCCGAGGCTGCGAGGGCCGTTGATCATGCAGCGGTAGGTGCCGAAGTTAAGGCCCATGTCGGGGTCGGAGGTAAACACCGAGCCGCTATTGACGTACCTGCCACCATCCGACGGGTTGGTCTGCACAAACGCGAACTTGGTGATGTCGATCTCGTCGCCGGTGAGCTTCACTTCTTTGCAGGGAGCCTGCTCCGCACTGACCATCGTCGGCTCGATCTCCGGAAAACGGTTGCCGTTGTCCTTCAGCATTTGGGTCATGTAATCGCGGGCTTTGCGGTAGGTGGCAAAGTGATCACCGGGAATCGGGTCCAGACCCCAAATAATGGCATCCGTGTTCCAGTGGCCCTGATGATTCGCATAGACCGGACCGTTCACCCACTGTCCGTCGATCTTTACCTTGTTGAACTTCATTGCGGGCGCACCGTACATCGTGAACTTGTCGGTTGCCTTGAAAAACAGGCCCGTCATCATGAAGTCGTCCTGGTTGATTTCATCGACTTCGACGAGCAGGCCGTGTGCATCCAGAGCAGCGATGTAGTCGCGCACGCTGTCAAACGGCGCTTTGGGTGCGTTCTTAATTCGGGCAGCCCGACGTTGTTCGTCCGACCCGGAACCTGCGCAACCGGCGATGCTGAGCGCTGCCAGACCGGTTGCCGCGCCGCCCAGAATGGTTCGTCTGGAAAGAGTCATGTCGTCGTCGCTTGCTGTCGGCGGGTTGTTCTTGATGTCGCTCATCATGCTCTCCGGTCTGCCAGTTGCCTTGTTTTTCAGTAACCTATACTGCCTTCTCTGCTTCCCGGGCTGCCAGCCCTGAACTTCCGTTGTCCGCGATGCGAATCAAACCCTTATATTGCTGAATCTTTCGTAGAGATAGTGGCGAAATGTCACGCACATTCACTGCATGACGGAGAAATTAAGACATGAGCAAAGCTTATCCGTGGCTGGAGCCACCCTGGCCCGACGCCGAACTGCCGCGGGACATGCTGGAAGACCGTATTCAGCAGATTCTTGCGTCCACGAATACCTGTGTCCTCGCCACGATCAATGCCAAAGGCTTGCCGATCGCGAGCCCTATCGAGTATTACGCGGACGGCATGGACTTGTACTGCTTGCCGGACCCGGGCACCCCCAAGTTGAAAGCGATGCAGCGCGATCCAAACCTCTGTGTTGCAATTAACAGCCCGTATCACGGCTGGCAAAGTGGCCGGGGTGTGCAGCTCTTTTCCAAAGCCGAGATCATCGAACCTCATGCGCCGGGCTGGGATCACGCGATGGAGGTGTTCCATTGGCGACCCTGGATGGAAGATCTGGGTATGGATGCGAGCAAACCGTTTGAAAGGCAGGTCGCCAAGATCACGCCCTACAAGATTTTGCTGACGGACGTTTGGCTATGGAAACAAGGTTACAGCGCGAAGCAGAAGTGGCTTGCTGAAACCTGAGCACCGGCTTGCGGCGGTGTCTGCAGAGCGTTAATCTTCCGGTTCTTGAAGGAGACTGGTTATGAAAACTCTGCGTTTGCTGGCAGTGGGGGCACTGCTTGCGATGTTGACCGGGTGTATGAACTACTACCGGGTCACAGACACCGTCAATGGCACTGACTACTACACCAAGAGCTTGAAAGATTTTCGTAGTGGTGCCGTCGCATTCACCGACAAGCGAAGCGGTGCCCGGGTGACATTGCAAAGCTACAAAGTCGAAGAAATTCCGCGCTCGGAATACAAAGAGGCCGTGCGATAAGCGCACCGGTTATCTTGCTATGCCAATTTACGATTACCAGTGTCAGTCATGCGGCCACACGTTTGATGTGCTGCAACGGCTGAGTGAAGATCCGTTGAAAGAGTGTCCCAAGTGTGGCGAACATCAGCTGAAGAAGTTGATTTCGACCCCAAAGGTTCACTTCAAAGGCGATGGTTGGAACGCAACGGCCTGGAAGAAGCAGCCGCCGCAGGCCCGCAGTATTAAGCATCGGTTCGATTCGGCGACTCCTCATGATGAGCACGATCACTCTCATGGTCATTCGCACGGCCATTCCCATGATCACTCTCACGGACACTCGCATGACAGCGGTCACTCGCACGGTGACGGCGGCGGTCATTCGCATGGCGACGGTCATAAACACGATCATTAATTAAGCGTCGTTGCAGATTCGCCAGAACGCCGCCCGGTATCAGCCGCGCGGCGTTTTTTTACGCTGTTACAGACGGTTACAGACTGCTACATCCGGGCACCGAACGCTGCCGAAAACGTTATTACACGTTAAAAAGAGGCGACCGGCATGAAGGTAACCAGCTTAAGCAAACGGCTCTTGTGGTGTTTAGCACTGTTGGCAGGAGGTAACGCCATGGCAATTGAAACTCCCGATTACACCCTTATTACCAGCGACGGAGACATCGAGTACCGGCGCTACGAATCCTTTTTGGTGGTCGAAACCCTGATTACCGGCGACTACGGCTACAAAGCGTCGGGTAATGAGGGGTTTCGCAGGTTGTTTCGCTACATTACCGGCGCCAATGACGGCGGCCTCAAAGTGGCAATGACGGCTCCCGTATCCAGAGAGGCTAAAGGAGTGAAGGTGGCGATGACATCGCCCGTCGCCCGGGAAGTAACCGAACAGGGTGAAGTCGTCGCGTTTATGCTGCCGTCGAAATACACGCTCGCAACCGCGCCAAAACCGACAGACCCGCGCGTGCGGGTGCGTGAAGTGCCCGAGCGGTTGATGGCAGTTGTCCGCTATTCCGGTCGCTGGACCGACAAGAACTATGAAGAGCGGAAGCGGGTGCTGTTGGCAGGGCTTGAGCGGGTTGATGCTGAATCGATCGGAGAAGTGCAAAGCGCGCTGTATGACGCACCTTATATGCCCCCGTTTATGCGCCGCAATGAAGTGATGATCGAGGTCAGAACCCTGCCGGTGCAGATTGCCGCGGCGGTAACAGCCATTCCTCTTGCGATGTAGGCGGTTGTCTTAAGGCTCTGAATTCATCCCGCGCTGCGGTATGATGACGGAGCGACCAAACCTGCCCTGCGAAAGACGGGCGTCATAACAAAAACTCAACAATTACGGTCGCTGAACAGGAGAGTCGTTTGAGCGATCGACCAGGGTTAGCTAAACACATTCGTTTGTCGTTGGCGGCGGCAGGGCTAGGTATTCTTTCTGTATTACTGGCTGCTTGCGACAACGCAGATACCACCCAGACTAAACCGCCGTTACCGGTCAAGACCACAGTGGCGCGCACTGAAACCGTCCAGCTGTATCTCGAGATGGTGGGGGCAACGCTGGGTACTCAGGATGTCCCGATTCGCGCGCGGGTCGAGGGTTTTCTTGAGTCGATGGACTTTGCGGAAGGCTCCTATGTGGAAAAAGGCGCCTTGCTGTACACCATTGATGACGAGCCGTTTCTGGCAAAAGTTGTTGAAGCTGAGAGTCAGTTAGCGGCGGCGGAGACTAACCTGGCTAAGGCCGATGCCGATCTGAACCGCATTAAACCGCTCGCGGAAATCAAGGCCGTTAGTGAGCAGGATCTTGATGCTGCCGTGGCTGCGGAAAGTGCGGCACGTGCCGGCGTGAGAGCCAGTCAGGCCGCGTTAGATTTGGCGAAGATCAACCTCAGCTACACCCGCATTGTTGCGCCGATCGACGGACTTATTGGTATTACGAAGGCACGCCCGGGTGAGTTTGTGGGTCGTGAGCCCAACCCTGTGGTTCTGAACACGCTGTCTGATATCGATCCGATTCGCGTGCGCTTTTCCATATCGGAAAGTGAGTACCTTATTTTGGCCCGCACCTATCTTGCTGAGAACCCTGATGCGGGCAACAACCGGCGGCAGAACTCGCAGGAGAATCAGGTCGACGACCTGAAGTTAATTCTTGCCGACGGCTCCGAGCATCCGTATCCGGGCCGTTCGATTGCATCGGCGCAGGCGATTGATCCTGACACCGGCACCTATTCCGTTGAGGCGTCGTTTCCGAATCCCCGCAGAGTGCTGCTTCCCGGGCAGTTTGCCCGTGTGGTCGCGCGCTACGAAAAAATTGAGAATGCGCTGGTGATTCCGCGGCAGGCTCTGGTTGAGCTGCAAGGCTTGTTTCGCGTGTATGTGGTTGATGAAAACAACACGGTGGTT
Organism: uncultured Chromatiaceae bacterium; assembly: GCA_964384295.1. GTDB lineage: Bacteria > Pseudomonadota > Gammaproteobacteria > Steroidobacterales > JABIQA01. The sequence goes on along the minus strand of CAYLLI010000084.1, from coordinate 3,554 downwards.
ATACGCAGCGTCACGCTCGGGCCGTTCTCCGGCAACGATGTTGTGATCGAATCGGGCTTGAAGCCCGGCGAAACCGTCATTGTTGAGGGCCTGCAGAAAGTTCGTGGCGGCATGGTTGTCGATCCGCAACCGATGACCCTTCCGGGTGCGGCGACCTGATTGATGGCTGAATTTTTTGTCAGACGACCGATTGTGGCCATGGTGCTGGCCATCATTATCGTTATTGTTGGTGTCGTTTCTTTGTCGCGGTTGCCCATCGCGCAGTATCCCGAGATTAACCCACCTGAGGTTGAGGTTCGTGCCACCTACACCGGTGCGAATGCCGAGGTGGTGGAACAGTCAGTAGCGACGCCGCTGGAGCAGAAAGTGAACGGCGTGGAAAACATGCTGTACATGAAGTCGGTGAACTCCAACGACGGAACGATGCGCCTGACCGTGTCGTTTGAGGTTGGCTCTGATCTCGATATGTCGAACGTGCTGACACAGAACCGTGTGTCCGAAGCGCAGGCCAGCATTCCGGAAGAGGTCAAACGTCTCGGCATTACGGTGAAAAAGAAACTGTCGTTTCCGCTGCTGCTGGTGTCTATCTATTCCGAAGACGGGCAGTACGACCAGAACTTTCTCAGCAACTACCTGACAATTAACGTGCTCGACCGCATCGCTCGAATCCGGGGCGTCGGCCAGGCCGACGTTTTGGGTGGCAGCGAGTATGCGATGCGGGTTTGGGTAAAGCCTGATCAGCTGGCCAAGCTGAGTCTGACGGTGCCGGATATTACCCGTGCGATTCAGGAGCAGAATGTGATTGCTCCTGCCGGTCAGATCGGGGGGCCACCGGCCTTGCCGGGGACTCAGTTTACCTACCAGGTCAGAACAAAAGGCCGGCTGACCACGGCCGAAGAATTCGGCAACGTGATTGTTCGCTCGAACGCCGATGGTTCACAGGTGCGTGTTAAAGACGTGGCGCGTGTTGAACTAGGTACGCAGACCTACAACGCCATCAGTCGGCTGAACGAGGGCCCCGCGGCGATTTTGTCGATCTACCAGTTACCCGGCGCGAACGGCCTTGAAGTGGCTAAGCAGGTTAACGATGCAATGGCCGAGCTCGCTCAGGATTTTCCTCAGGGGCTCAACTACAGCGTTTCTCTCGACACGACTCTGGCCATTGAAGAGGGCATTAATGAGATTGTGACGACGCTGTGGCAAGCGATGCTGCTTGTGATTCTCGTGGTGTTTATCTTTTTGCAGAATGCGCGCGCCACGTTGATTCCATCTCTGGCAGTGCCCGTTTCGCTCGTGGGCACCTTTGCCGTGTTCCCACTGCTCGGCTTTTCTATCAACACGCTGTCGCTGCTGGGGCTGGTGTTGGCCATCGGCATTGTGGTTGACGACGCCATTGTTGTGGTTGAGGCGGTTACCGCAAAGATGGAGCAGGGCATGAAGCCGCGTGAGGCGACAGTGTCGGCAATGAAGGAAGTGTCGGCACCGATTATCGCAACGTCTTTGTCTCTGATTGCGGTGTTTGTTCCGGTTGCCTTTATGGGCGGTATCACGGGCCGGCTGTATCAGCAGTTCGCGATTACTATCGCTATCTCTGTCGCAATTTCATCACTGAATGCTCTGACGTTGAGCCCCGCACTCAGTGCGATGCTGCTGCGTCCTCCGGGTGAGCAAAAGGCCAGCAAGCTGCAGCCGTTCTACGACAAGTTTAATCAGGTGTTTAAACGGGCCACTAGTCAGTACATGGGAATCGCGAACCTGTTCACCCGCAAGCTGATATTAAGTATTGGTGGTCTGGCAATTATCACCGTGTTGATGTCCGGCTTGTTTTCCATTGTGCCGGGTGGCTTTGTGCCTGAAGAAGACCAGGGCTACTTCCTGGTCAATATACAGCTGCCGGATGCGGCTTCGCTGGAGCGAACGGATGCAGTGACGGGTATCGTTGAGCGAATCATTGGTGAAGCCGACGGCGTTGAGTCAGTCACTGCGGTTGCCGGTTATAGCCTGCTGACCTCGTCACTGTCGCCGAACAATGCGTTCCTGTTTGTCTCGTTGAAGAACTGGGCCGACCGCGATCTGAGTACCGAGCACGTCAACGACATCATTGATAACACCAACCGTCGGCTGGCGCTGGAAGTGCCGGAGGCCGTGGCCTTTGCGTTTGGTCCGCCGGCGATTCCCGGGCTTGGCACCGGCTCGGGTTTCTCGATGATGCTGCAGGACCGGGGTGGCAGTGAGCCGGCTTATCTTGCCGATCAGGCGCAGAAGTTTATTCAGGCAGCCAGCGAACGCCCTGAGCTCGGCACGATGATCACGACGTTCCGCGCCACCGTCCCGCAGGTGTTTGCCGATATCGATACGGACAAGGTATTGAAGTTCGGGGTTGCTCCTTCGGACGTTAATACCACGCTGGGGTCCTTCCTGGGCGGCGCGTATGTCAATGACTTCAATCGTTTCGGCCGGTTGTTCAAGGTCTACGTTCAGGCAGAGCCGGAGTACCGGGCGCGCGCGAACGACATCCGTTACTTTTTTGTCCGCGGCAAAGAAGGTCAGATGGTGCCGTTGAACGCGATCGTTGCGACAGAGCCGACTCAAGGGCCCGAATACACGAATCGCTTTAACCTGTTCCGCGCTGCCGAGATCACCGGTTCGCCGGCACCCGGCTACAGCTCGAGTCAGGCTTTGGACGCTCTGGAGGAGGTGGCGAATGCGTCTCTGCCGCAGGACATGACGTACTCATGGAATGCGATGAGCTATCAGGAAAAAGCCGCAGCCGGGACAGGTGCTCAGGTGTTTCTGTTGGCGTTGTTGTTTGTGTTCCTGATTCTGGCAGCCCAATACGAAAGCTGGTCACTGCCTTTGGGTGTCATGTTGGGTACGCCCATCGCCATTTTCGGCGCGATGCTTGGCTTGTGGTTGTCGAGTCTGTTCCTGCCGGGGTATCAGAACAATGTGTTCGCACAGATTGGCCTGGTCATGCTAATCGGCATGTCGGCAAAGAACGCGATTCTGATCGTTGAATTCGCCAAGATGAAATACGAAGAAGGCATGTCGCCGCTGGAAGCAGCATTGGAAGCCGCCGAGCAGCGCTTCCGGCCGATTCTGATGACTGCGTTCTCGTTTATTCTCGGCGTGATTCCACTGCTGGTTGCGAGTGGTGCGGGCGCCGAGGCGCGGAAGGTCATGGGCATGACAGTGTTTTCCGGCATGCTGATGGCAACGGTAATCGGTGTGCTGGTCGTGCCGGCACTTTATGTGTTTGTTGAACGGTTTATCAGCCGTTCCAAACCATCGGAGCCAGCCGCGTGATTCGCGTTGCCATGATTGTCGGGCTGTCGGTGATAGTGACCGGCTGTGCTATGGGGCCGGATTTCGAGAAGCCCGACGTGCCTCAACCGGAAACGCTGCAGGTCAATATGCCGCCGGGCGAGTCGATCGCAAATCTGGGTTGGTTTGAGCTGTTCGACGATCAGCAACTCAATGATCTGATTGCGGCGGCACTTGAGGGCAACAGGGACTTGCTAACGGCGGTCGCGCGCGTTGAAGAGGCAAGAGCT
>CAYLLI010000083.1:8992-9392 GCA_964384295.1 uncultured Chromatiaceae bacterium | reverse complement strand
GCTCGTAGCGCATGCCTTTGAGCAGTCCGACCCGGTAGGTCAGGGCTTCAAAGAAATCCAGTTCGCCGTTCATGGCTCTGTCGGTGATGACTGAGACTTTGTCGGCGACGCCATAAGCAGCGGCAAGTTCATCAATCGTCTCACCCTGAACCAGCGTTGAGTCAAAGTCGAACACGGCGAGTTTGTTGCGGATTTCTGTCATGGCGTTGTTCCCGGGTCAGTATGGGCACGCATCATACTGAAGCTGAGAGAAAGGGAAATACCCGAGGGTGATTTAACTCGGTAACACCCAACCTGCAAAACGCAATGTGGCGCCGTTTAACTTATGTTCGAGGTCGCTGTGCGCACCAGGCGTTATGCTACGATGCAATGTGCTTAATGACGGGCTGCATGGTTTCGC
>CAYLLI010000083.1:0-8982 GCA_964384295.1 uncultured Chromatiaceae bacterium | reverse complement strand
GAGTCTCTATGCTTTTTAACTCTCCTATCTTTATTTTAATGTTTTTGCCCATTGCGCTGCTGGGCTTTTTCGGTGCTGCACGTTGGTTGGGTAAGGAGGCGGCGATTGGCTGGTTGGTGCTGGCGTCGCTGTTTTTCTATGGCTGGTGGAATCCGGCTTACCTCGCGCTCATCGCCACCTCGGTGCTGGTAAATTTCACCGCCGGCTTCTGGCTGCCGAGGCTTGCTCCCGGTGGCGGCAAGAAGGCACTGCTGACTCTGGGTATTGTGACTAACCTCGGTTTTCTCGGTTACTTTAAATACGCCAACTTTTTTGTCGACAGCATCAATGCAGTGAGTGGAGCCGGGTTCGAGTTGGCACCGATTGTGTTGCCGCTGGCGATTTCGTTCTTCACGTTTCAGCAGATTGCCTATCTGGTTGACGCGTACAGGGATGCAACGCACGAATACAACTTTTTGCACTATTGTTTGTTCGTCGTCTTCTTTCCCCAGCTCATTGCCGGACCGATTGTTCATCACAAGGAAATTCTGCCGCAGTTCTCCGGTAAGACCTTTTCGCTGCGTTCGGAAAATCTCATCGCCGGCCTGACCATCTTTACGCTGGGTCTGGCAAAAAAGGTCATCATTGCCGATACGTTCGCTATTTATGCGGTGCCGGTGTTCGATGCGGCGGACGCCGGGCAGAGCATCGGTTTCGCTCAGGCGTGGGTGGGAGCGCTGGCGTACACGTTTCAGCTGTACTTCGATTTTTCCGGCTACTCTGACATGGCGATCGGTCTGGCGAGAATGTTTGGCGTGAGATTACCGCTCAATTTCAATTCGCCGTATAAGTCGGCCAGCTGTATCGAGCTTTGGCAGCGCTGGCACATGACGTTGTCGAGGTTTTTGCGCGATTACGTCTACATTCCGCTTGGCGGCAACCGGCTCGGGCCCTCGCGGCGCTACGTCAACCTGTTCCTGACGATGTTAATCAGCGGGCTCTGGCATGGCGCGGGCTGGACCTTTGTGGTCTGGGGAGCTTTGCACGGTGTGTTTTTGCTGATCAACCACTTCTGGCGCAGTTTGTATGAAGTGCTCGGCCGACCGTTTGGCAGCGGCCAATGGTACAACCGGGTTTTTGCGACAGGGCTGACGTTTCTTGCTGTCACGATCGGTTGGGTGGTGTTCCGGGCAGGCTCCCTGGAAAGTGCCGGCACCATTCTTACGGCGATGAGCGGTGCCGGCGGGGTTGTGCTTCCCGAGAGCTGGCTGCCGGTGCCTGAAGCGCTGCGCGTGCAGTTTGCTTCGTTGGGTATTACGGCGGACAAAAGCGCATCGGTGGTCGGAGGCGGTCGGGCGCTGCTGTGGGTGTTGGGAGGGTGCTTTGTGGTGTTCTTTATGCCGAATACCCAGCAGATCATGATTGCGGCTGAGCCCGCGCTGGCATCGCAGCGGTCGTTGATCACAGCGCCACGCTTTGCGTTGATGCAATGGCGACCGAATGTGCTGTGGGCTGTTGCGACCGGCCTGATTGCAGCCGTTACGTTTGGCTCACTGTCGAGCGTTAGTCAGTTTTTGTATTTCCAGTTTTGATGGGTCGGTCATGAAGCAATTCGCATTTTTTTGGGCAGCGAAATGACAGGTTGGCGCTATCTGCTTCCGGCCTTCCTGACCGTTGTTGTGGTTGCTGCCGGTATCAGTTTATTCAATTGGTTTATCAACCCGATGGGAGTCTTCGACGGAGCCAGAGTGGCGGGCGTTAATCTGGTCAACGGCAACATGGCTCTGTATGACCGGCAATTTTCGGCCTGGCGCATCGTAGACGACAAGCCGGACGGGCTGATTCTCGGGACGTCACGGGCTGCGGTTGGATTGCGGCCGGATCATCCGGGGTGGGAGGCCGAAACCGTTTTTAACAGCGCGTTTTCAGCGTCTTCTGCGTATCTGAACTATCGCTATTTTCAGCATGCGATGGCGACCCGCCCGCTGAAACAGGTGGTGCTCGGACTCGATTTTGTGGCCTTTAACGCTGGTCTCGCAGGGTACTCAACCTTTGACGAGAGTTTTGTGCGGGTCACCGCTGACGGTAGAACGGTGCCCGATTATTTTCTGGTGAAGCAGTTTCAGTCGCTGTATTCACTGGAGGTTGCGAAGCTGTCGCTTAAGATCATCCGCGAGAACCGCACGCCGAAAGCACGGGAGCTGGCGCTCGATAACTACAAGCCTCCGTTGTCACCGGGTGGCATGATGCAACCGGATTCGTTCCTGCAGGCATTCTGGAAGCCGCATCGGGATCGCGCCTACAGTACCTTGGCGGGGTATCGCAGTAACCTGTGGGCGCCGGTTCAGGGTATGTGGAGTGGTGCGCCCGGTGAACGGAAGCTTGTCGAATCGTACCGGCAATTGCTCCGGGCATCGTATGAAGCCGGGGTCGATATGCGCCTGTTTATCAGTCCCTCGCAGGTGTATCTGTATGAGGGACTCGATGCATTTGGTTTGTGGCAGCGCTGGGAAGACTGGAAACGCGTGATGGTCCGGATCAATGAGGAAGAGGCTGAAAGAGCCGGTGTCGCAGCATTCCCGTTGTGGGACTTTTCCGGCTACAACCGCTTTAGTCGTGTCACCGCACCGGACGAGGCGGGCAAAGACAATGGCTTTGAGTATTTCTGGGATCCCGGACACTACCGGATCAGGCTCGGCGATTTGATTCTCGATCGCGTGCTTGCCGGAAAGCGAATCGAAGGATTCGGCGTCCTGCTCGACAGCCAAATGTTGGACAGTCATCTGGCTGATATCCGTGCCGACCGGCAGAGTTACCGCGAGGACTTCGCCGCCGAAGTTGCAGAACTTGATGAGGCGCTGGCGTTCATTGTGAGCAGTGCGGACGACTGACCCGTCGACAAACCGCGCGAAAATGGGGACTCGCTCAGGTTGAGCGGTTAGAATAGCCCCATGAGTAACTTCGATCGCCAAAACCGCTACATCTTTGCTCAGCGCAGGCCACAGAGCCTGCTCGGCCAGATCATTGCCTTTGTTGTCGGCGTGGTGGTTCTGGGTGTTTCTTTCGTATTTGGTGCGTTTCTGCTCACCGCCATCTTTGGTTTGGTGCTGTTGGTGGTTGTTGCAGCCATGATCCGTGGCTGGTGGTTGCGGCGACAGATGGAGCAAACATTTGCCAGCGGCGGTCCCGGCCAGCAGGAGCGGGGCAGCCGCGTCATCGACGGCGACTACACCGTGATTGACGCTGACAGTGACACGGGTCGGGACAACCCGAATCGGTAACGCAGGCAGTCGGACGCAGGTTTAGCAGGGGAAAACTTTGGCAACGATGGACAGAGAAAGGCGTAAACGTCGCCGTAAACGCCGGCTGGCATATAGCCTTATTTTTATTTTGACGGTCACAGCGCTCGCGTGGTTTCTCGAGATGCGCTCGACCACGACCGTTATGGTTGTGCGGCATGCTGAGGTTGAGACGGGTGTTGAGAACCCCGGTCTGTCGCCCGCGGGCAGGGTGCGGGTTAACCAGTTGCTGCGGGTTCTCGGCGATGTCGATGTGACCGACACGGTCGATGAAGTTTTCGCGACGCGCTGGCGGCGCACTCAGGAAACAGCTGAGCCTCTGGCGGACAGGGTCGGTCGTCCGTTGCAGATTTTTAATCCGAAAGAGCTCGACAAGTTGAGTGAGATGTTGCTCACCGAGTACGCAGGTCAGATTGTCGTGCTGGTAGTGGATGCCGAAGACATTCAGCCCATCATCGCCGAGCTGAACGGCAGTAAAGTCTTAAAGCCGATTGCACCGAATGAGCATGACAGTATTTATGTGCTGAGTGTGCCGTGGTTCGGTAAGGAAAAGACGCTGCAGTTTCGCTACGGCCGGGCCTATATCGGGCCGGCTTCAGCCGCCCGCTAAGCTCATGACACTGTACGCTCGTGCGGTGCTGACCGTGCCCGATTCCGGGCGCGGTATCCATAATTTGACCGCTTCGTTACAGACGGCAGTCCGTGACTCGTCGGTGCACACGGGGTTGTGCCACGTGTTTATTAAGCACACGAGCGCTTCACTGATTGTGACCGAGAATGCCGATCCGGACGTGCATCGCGATCTGGAACGTTATCTGACAGATCTGGTGCCCGACGGGGATCCGCGTTACCTGCATACGGCAGAAGGGCCGGATGACATGGCCGCGCATGTCCGCAGCGTATTGACGCTGACCGAACTCAGTATTCCTGTAGCCAACGGTGAACTGGACCTGGGTGTCTGGCAGGGCGTTTACTTGTGGGAGCATCGTCATCAGCCGCATCAGCGCGAGTTAATCGTGACGACTCACGGAGTGACGGCAACGTAGCCGGGGTACATTCACGGTGTTACCCTTGCCGCGAATTGATTGCCCCGGTAGCTCAGCTGGATAGAGCGTCCGCCTCCTAAGCGGAAGGTCGCAGGTTCGACTCCTGCTCGGGGCACCACCGGTTTACCGGATTCTTCTGCAGAGAATATCGCGGCTGCTTCTGCAGCGGCTGTCGCAAGGACAATGAATTAATGAGCGAAGCAAGTGCAACTCCTGAACAGCTCGAGGCTGCGGCTTTGGCGGGCGATGCCGAGGCGGCGTTCGCACTGGGTAAACACTTTGATCTGGCTGACGATGCTGATCGTGCGCAGGCCTATAAATGGTATTCGCAAGCGGCGAAGGCGGGTCACGCGGAGGCTGCGTTTGCGCTTGCGCTGCTATTGAATAGCGGCGAAGGCGTTGCTCAGGATGACGCGGCTGCCCGGGTCTGGTTTGAGAAAGCCGCCGAGCAGGGGATTGAGGATGCGCAGTTCAACCTCGGACTTATGCTTTATACCGGTGAAGGTGGTGACGTCGACTTCGACAATGCGGCGGTTTGGTTTGCCAAAGCGGCCGAGCAGGGGCATGCGAAAGCCCAGTTTAATCTCGGGGTTATGTACCTGAGCGGTGAGGGTCTGAAGCAGGACGAAGTGGCCGTCGTTAAATGGTGGACGTTGGCTGCCATGCAGGGCCACCCGGGCGCATCTGCGAATCTCGATGCGGCGCGGGAGCGTTTGCAACCCGATCAGCTACGCATTGTGCAGGAGATGACGGCCGACTGGTACAGCAGCGTTAAGAAGCCCTGAGCCACAGGAACGCTGTCCCGACGCATCGGTTTTGTGTCCCGATGCGCTACATTCTGTTGCGGCTGATAAATAGCGCTTGTTTCCCGCGGGAGCGCTGGTATTGTTCCGCCTCCTGTACATTTCTGCACCGGTCACCTCAATGCATGAGGCCTTATTGACCGGTCGACTCAATGGAAGAGTCTCAATGCGTCCCGCAACGATTGTTTTTGTTCACAACTCAGTGACCTTCGCCACTATTGCTTTGGGTCTTGCCGCACTTGGCATGGCAACGACAGGCTATCCGGTCGAATGGACACTGCTCGGTGCTGTCATTCTCGGCACTACCTATGACTTTTGCAGCACGATCTTCGGCCGGGGTGCCGAGGGCCCGTCGCCGCGACTCGAGTGGTATAACCGAATCAACTTTGCGGCTTTGTGCTTCGGCATTCCCTTTACGTCCCTGGCGGCAACCTTTGGTGCTGCAGAGCTATTGCCTGAGAGCCGCAGCGCGGCGCTTGCCGGCTACTGGCTCGAGATACTGGTCGCCTCACTGTTATTTGGCGGCTTGTTCCTGTTCGCTCGCTATAAGTCGTTCTCGCTGAACGGATCCATCGAGTACACGCTTGATAAGTCGCACCCGTTCACGAAAGTCATATTTATTTCCCGGCGCATGTTGCTGATCAGTGCTCTGGTGGTTTCGCTGCTGGCTGTTTATGAAGGCCTGAGCACACCGCTGGCGCCGTGGTTCATTACTTACGGTGTTTTGTTCGTGGCCACTGTGCCGCTGCATATATTGCATCGGCCGATTGCATCTATGGTTGCCGAATCGCTGACGCTGTTTGTGCTCTTTTACGGCTATATGCAGATTTTCTAGTTAAGGATCAGTCGTTTAACGCGTACTTCTAAGCGCTTCTCCAATCGGTATATTCCCTGATTCTGCCGCTTTTCGTGGTTTGGTGTAATGACCCGCAATGAGTATTCAGGATGAAGGAGCAGGGAACATGACCGATTCAACACCCTACATGCTGCTGGGAGAACAACCGGGCATTCGCAAGGTGGTTGACCGTTTCTACGGCATCATGGATGAGTCAGAGAACACCCGCATGATTCGGGATATGCACGGCGAAGATCTGACGCCGATGTGCGAGAAGCTGACGGACTATCTGTGCGAGTGGCTGGGCGGTCCGAAACTCTATTCCGAAAAAACAGGCACTGTCTGCCTGACACAGCCGCATTCTCACTTCCGCATCGATGAGCAGGCCCGTGACGAGTGGATTTATTGCATCGAGCAGGCGCTGCTCGAGACTGATGCGCCGCAGGAAGCCCGTGACATGCTGCGGGAGCCGTTTCGGCGCATTGCCGACATAATGCGAAATCACTAGCAGATAGCCTGTTTCTGCAGGCGACTGAAACAGCCGTGGTGGCCTGAAAATCCGCGTATCTGCGTGCAATAAGCCTAAACCCGTCATGCATTTGTAACCCTTTCTCTGGTAGATTGTGGTCTTTCGCTGCGTGGAATTCTTCTACAGCGGCGGGTCTTGCAACGTATTCCCGTAACGGGTTTTGGGTTTCTCGCGTTTATGGTCGGCTGTTTAACACCGTTGATTCGATGTGATTTGTGCTGCGGCGCCACAAGGCCGGTGCCATGAACTGGTTGACGATGACGTTTGTCAGTCCGGTTCGCGAGATGCTGGCCCGGAACGACCGCTTTAGCAGGGGCGTTGTTGCGATTCTGTCGGGCACGGTGTTGTCGCGGATCATCGCGTTCGCTGCAATACCGGTTTTGTCACGGTTGTTCACACCGTCAGATTTCGGCGTGTTTGCGCTGCTCTCGATGATTATTGCTGTGCTGGGCCCGATCGCGACCTGGCGTTATGAAGCCTCCATCATTCTTCCGGAAAAAGAATCAGACGCGATTAATCTGCTCTTGGTTTCGTGTGTTGCCACAACGATCTCCAGCGCTGCAGCGCTATTCGTGTTTGTTGCGTTCAATGAGTCGATTGCAGCCTTCCTGGGTTCTCCTGAGTTGGCGGTGTGGTTGCCGTGGTCAAGCTTATGCATCTGGGCAGTGGGCATCTTTACATCCCTGCGGCTTTGGAAGTCGCGCATGGATGACTTTCCTGCAGTTAGTTACGCGCGTGTTGCCGATACCACGGGCCTCTCTGCAGCCCAATTAGGGCTCGGATTATCGGCACCGGGCAACTTGTTTGGCTTGATGATCGGTCCTTTTGTGGGGCGCTTTGTCGGGTTGTTTTCGATTCTGTATAGCACCATCAAGGCGGATGGCCCCAGAATACGCGCAGCGCTCGATGGCAAACGGGCGATGCAACTTGCCAAGCGCTATATTCGTTTTCCGCAATTCGACCTTCCGGCCAGCGCCCTGAACAATTTTTCGCGTGAGATGCCGGTTGCCGTACTCGGCGTGTTTTTTATTCCGCAGTGGGTGGGTCTGTATTCCGTTGCCAACCGGGTGATGTCAGTTCCGCTGCAAATCGTCGGCGGTGCTATCGCTCAGGTCTATCTGCCGTTGGCACAGGATGCGGCGCAGAGCTCGCGACTTGATCACTTTACGCTCGCTATTTTTGATCGATTGTTGCGTCTGAGTGTCACCCCGATGTTGCTAGTTGCCATTGCGGCACCCGATTTGCTCGCGTTTATTTTGGGTGATCAATGGTATTTCGCGGGCACGTTCCTGCGTTGGATCTGCCCGTGGCTGATGCTCGCTTTTATTGCTTCACCAATATCCGAGCTTTTCAGTGTTCTTGAGCGTCAGGCCGATAAGCTGGTCTTCAATACGGTGCTGTTTTTGACGCGACTGATCTCGCTGGTGATTGGCGGCGTGCTGGGCGACCCGTTCCTGGCAGTCGCCTTGTTCGGCATTTCCGGGGCTGTCTTCTGGTTCGTGCAGTGTTACTGGTTGATTCGAATCAGCGGTGTGCAAATGGTGCTGTTCTGGAAGCATATTTCGATGGAGTTGCTGCGGGCGACCCCGTATCTCGTCATCATGGGCGGGGTGCAGTGGTATCACATTGACCAGCGGAAGATTGTTGTGGCGTTGATTGTGCTGCTGGGTCTGTTCGTCACTTTGAACTGGCGTCAGCTGCTGGCAAGCGGTCGCACAGCGCAGATGATCTCGAAAGCAGCCTCGGCGAACAAGTCGTCGTCCGGGAGCTGATCCCGGCGATGCCCCGCGTTAGCGTCATCATTCCTGCGTACAACCGCGCGGCGGTTCTGCCGCGCGCTATCGATAGCGTGCTCGAGCAGAGCTTCGCTGATTTTGAGTTGATTGTCGTCGATGACGCTTCCACTGATTCAACGGCGGACGTTGTTGCGGCATACGCGGATAGCCGGATTCGCTACCTGCGGCATGACACGAATCAGTTTGCTGCCGGTGCAAGGAATACCGGGATGCGGGCGGCGCAGGGTGAGTTCATCGCGTTCCTCGACAGCGACGATCGCTGGTTGCCGGGTAAGTTGTCTGCGCAGGTTGAACAGCTCGACGAGCTCGGAAGCGGTTATGTTGCCGGGTACACGGGTGCATTGGTCAACATGAAGGGTGGCGTCAATGAGCGCTCGGAGAACCGCCCGGACTTCTCGGGCGATGTCGTTACCGAGTATCTGCTGGGACGATTCACCATCTGGACGCCAACCTTCATTTTTCGTGCCGATGTGTTGAGTAAAACGGGCATGTTTGATCCGGAGTTGGTGCGTGGCGAGGATGTGGATTTTTATCTGCGGGTCCTGCAGCAGGGCAAGCTCGCGTGCCTGAGTGAGCCTGCGGTTGAGTTGTTTATTGAAGTTGATAAGGGTATTGCTGACATCAGTGCCGAATGTGACCAACTGCTGCTCGAGAAGAATGCGGCGTTAATCGATGCCCAGGGCAGATTTACCGCA
>CAYLLI010000082.1:0-9437 GCA_964384295.1 uncultured Chromatiaceae bacterium | reverse complement strand
GCAACCCGGTCGAGCCTGAAGTGTAGATCTGATAGGCGAGGCTGTCGGGATTCGTTTGCGCTGTCAGTGCGCCTGCTTCAATGTCAGCTGCATCATTCAGGGTAATGAACGCGGCGCTCGAGTCGGCAAACAGATCTGCCAGTGCCGGCTCACTGACCAGCAGCGTGGCCCCCGAGTCTTCCAGCATGTAGTCGAGCCGTTCGCGCGGGTAATTCGGATCGAGTGGTACGTAGTAACTCCCCGAGCGCAGAATGCCGAGCATCGCCACGAGCATGTCGGCGGAGCGTTCGAGACAGACCGCAACCGGCACATTGGCACCGGCATCTTGTTGCTGCAGCAATGCAGCCAGCTGCGCGGTTTGCCGGTCGAGGTCCTGATACGTGAGTTCGCGTTCCCCGGCCACAATGGCGACCGCGTTCGGCGACTGCTGCATTGTGGTTTCAATCCAAGCGTGCAGCGTCGGTGCTTGTGGCATCGGGGTGCGGGTGTCGTTCCACTGATGCAGCAGCTGATCCTGCTCATCCGCACCGAGCAGCGACATGCCCGAGAGCTTCGCGTCCGGCCGTTCCACCGCGCGCGCCAGCAGGTTTTCGTAGTGGGCGAGCAGCTGGTCGATGGTCGCCTGATCAAACAGGTCGGTGTTGTACTCAACCGTCAGACCAATGCCGCCGTCCGGCATGTCTTCTGCCGACAGCGTCAGGTCAAACTTGGCGCTTTGGTAGTCAAAGCCGAAGGCTTCGCTGTTGATGTCATTGGCAAACTGATCAAGGCGGCTGTTGCCCGTTTGCAGCGTAAACATCACCTGGAACAGCGGCGAGATGCTCATGTCCCGAACGGGTTGCAGTTGCTCGACCAGCTGCTCAAACGGCATGTCCTGATGGCTGAACGCTTCCAGTGTGTTGCTCTTCACCTGCGTGAGCAGTTCGGCAAACGACGGATCGCCCGACAGGTCGGTGCGCAATGCCAGCGTATTCAGGAACAAGCCGACCAGCGGTTCGAGTTCGCTGCGGTTACGCGCGGTAACCGGAGTGCCAACAACGATGTCGGATTGCCCTGAGTATCTTGCCAATATGGCGTTAAAACCGGTCAGCAACGTGTTGAACAGCGTCGTACCGTTGGCTTTTGAAAGTTGGCGCAACTTGGCCGCTGTGTCATCAGCAACGCGCCGCCCCGTTAAACGCCCGGCAAAGGTTTGCGCAGCCGGCCGCGGCCGGTCTGTCGGCAGTTCCAACAGCGCAGGCGCACCGGCCAGCGCTTTCTGCCAGTAGCTCAGTTGCTCCTGAAGCACGTTATCAAGATGGTCGGTCTGCCAGCCGGCAAAGTCGATGTACTGCACGTCGAGCGGCGGCAGCGTATCGCCGCGATAAGCCTGTGCCAGATCGCCGAACAGGTTGTTCATCGAGATCGCATCACCAATGATGTGATGCATCACCACCAGCAACACCTGGTGATCCGGCGCATCCTGCAGCACGTGAATGCGAACGAGCGGTGCCTGCGACAAGCTGATGGGTTGTCGCGCGAGCTCAGCAACGGTTTGCTGGAGCTGGGAGGGTTCTACCTGCTGCCAGTCAATCGTCAGCTGTGCGTTGTTGTCGATGGTTTGGGTCGGTGTGCCGCCGGCGTTGCCAAACTGCACCCGCAGCGCTTCGTGGCGCGCGACCAATGCATCGGCCGCTCGCTGCAGTTGGTTGCGATTAAGCTCTCCGTGCAGCTGAATCGCCCACGGAATCGTGTACATCGGGCTGTCCGGATCCAGTTGATCCAGGAACCAGAAGCGCTGCTGCGCGTACGACAACGGCAACGTGCCATCGCGCGGCAGCGGTTCGATGGGTAAGTCCTGCGTCGCATCCTCACCGGAAATCTGCTGCGCAAGACCCGCCACCGTCGGATGCTCAAACAGTGCCTGCAAGGCCACGCTGACCGACAGCTCATCACGCACCTGCGCAATCAGTCGGGTCGCCAACAGCGAATGGCCGCCGAGCGCAAAGAAGTCATCGTGAATACCGACGCGTTCCTGGCCGAGCACGCGGCTCCAGATGTCGCACAAGGTGGTTTCCACCTCTGTGGTGGGTGGTGCGTAAACCGCAGTCACCACCTGATCCTGTTCGGGCGCCGGCAATGATTTGCGGTCGACCTTCAGGTTCGGTGTTAGCGGAAAGGTCTCCAGCTGCACGTAGGCGGCCGGAATCATGTAGTCGGGCAACTCACCGCGCAGTTGCTCGCGCAGTTCCGCCGGGTCAATCTCCGCCGATTCGTTGCTGGTGATGTAGGCGACCAGCCGCTGATCATTCGGCGTGTCTTCGCGCAGCAACACGACGGCTTGTGCGACAGCTGCATGTTGCTCGAGCGCGGCTTCGATTTCACCCAGTTCGATGCGGAACCCGCGCAACTTCACCTGAAAGTCGATGCGGCCGAGCACTTCGAGTGAACCGTCGCTGCGCCAGCGCACGCGGTCACCGGTTTTGTAGATTCTTCCGTCACCAAACGGATTGTCGAGGAAGACGCTGCTGTTCAGTTCATCGCGTTGCCAGTAACCCCGGCCGACGCCTGAGCCGCCAATGTACAGTTCGCCGGCCACACCCACCGGAACCGGCTGCAGTTCGTTGTTCAAAACGTACAGCTTCGTATTGTCGATGGGCTTGCCGACGGTAATGACCGCGTCATTCGGGTCGTAACGATGGCACGTGGCCCAGACGGTGGTTTCGGTCGGGCCGTACATGTTCCACAAAGTGGCGTTGCCGGCGGCCAACTGATTGGCGAGCTGACGTTCGAGGGCTTCGCCGCCACAGAGTAGCGTGAGATCCGGCTTGCCCTGCCACCCGGACTGGAGCAGCAAATGCCAGGTGGCCGGTGTGGCCTGCATGATGGTCACATCGTGCTGGTTCAGCAACGCCTGCAGTGCAAAGCCGTCGGTCGTGTCGGTCTGTGAGGCGATCACGACTTTTGCGCCGACGGTCAACGGCAGGAAGAACTCCAGCAGTGAAATGTCGAAGCACAGCGTGGTCACCGACAGCACTGTGTCATCACGACTGATGCCCGGCGTTTTCGCCATGCCGCGTTCGAAGTTCACAATCGAACGGTGATTGATCTGCACGCCTTTCGGTTTGCCGGTCGAGCCTGACGTGTAGATCTGGTAAGCCAGATTGTCCGGACCGACGATGTTCGGCAGCGGCTCGCTTGCGACTGCGCGCGGCGCGTCGGCGTTAAGCAGCGTAAAGCCATGGCCGGCAAAACGATCGTTGAGCGCGGCTTCGGTCAGCAGAATGCGTGCGCCGGAGTCTTCCAGCATGTAGCGAATGCGGTCATCCGGATAGTTCGGGTCGAGCGGCACGTAGTAGCTGCCGGAGCGTAATACGGCTAGCAAGCTCACCAGCATTGTTGTGGAGCGATCGAGACACACACCGACCGGAACATCCGGTCCGGCTCCGAGTGATACAAGCTCAGCCGCCAATGCTGCCGATTCCGTATCCAGCTCGGCGTAGGTCATCGAGCGATGGTCATCAATCACCGCAACCCGCGTCGCACTGGCCTCAAGTTGCGTTTCAATCAATCCGTGCAGCGTGGCGTTGTCTTCAGCGACATCATTGTCGTTCCAGGTTTCAAGCAGCTGTCGGGTTTCCGCCTCATCGAGCATTGGCAGTCGCTGCAGCGGCAGCTCGGGCGCTGTAGCGATGGCCTGCAGCAGGCGCTCAAAATGATCGAGCATGCGATCGATCGTGCTGCGATCGAACAGGTCGGTGTTGTATTCGAGGTAAACGCCAAGACCTTGAGCGGTGTCAGTCATTGACAGGTTCAGATCGAACTTTGCTGTCCCGTAGTCAAAGCCGACCGGTGTGACTTCGAGGCCGTCGAGCGTCAGCGCGGTGGTTTCATCGGCATTCAGCGTAAACATCACCTGGAACAACGGTGAGTGACTCATGTCTCTGCCGGGTTGCAGATGGTCTACCAGTTTTTCAAACGGCAGGTCCTGATTGTCGTAGGCATCCAGCACGCTGGCGCGGGTTCGCTGCAACAGCTCGCGGAAGCCCGGGTTGCCGCTCAGGTCCGAGCGCAGTGCCAGCGTGTTCAGGAAGATGCCGACCAGGTTTTCCATCGCCGCATCGGTTCGACCGGAGATCGGCGTGCCGATCACGACATCCTCTGAAGCCGAGTAGCGACCGAGCAACACACTGAAGCCCGCCAGCAGCAGCATGAACAGCGTGCTCTGTTCTTCGCGCGCGAGTTGCGCCAGTGCTGCGCTTAAGTCGGCTGACAACATGCGGCTTTCACCGGAGCCGTTAAAGGTCTGCACGGCAGGTCGCGGCCGGTCCGTCGGCAGTTCGATCAGCGCCGGAGCACCGGCGAGTCGTTGCGACCAATATTCCAGTTGTTGATCGAGTGCAGAGCCTTCGAGTCGGGCGCGTTGCCAGATGGCGTAGTCGATGTAGTTCAGCGGCTGCGGCGGCAGCGTCGAGGCACGGCCTGCGAGGGCTGCGTTGTACAGTTCGCTGAGTTCCTGCTGCAGAATGCCAATCGACCAGTTGTCGGCAATGATGTGGTGCGCGGTTAGCAGCAGGACGTTGCTCTCTGTGCCCAGATACAAAATATGCACTCTGAGCAGTGGTCCGGTTTTCAGATCGAAGCCTTCCTGCGACAGATGTTGCAGGCGCGCCTGCAGCTGATCCGGCGACAGGTTTTTAGCACTGACGACCTGAGGCTTAATTTCAAGCCCGTCCTGAATGTGTTGTTGCGGGCCTTCTGCTCCGGCAGTGAACACGGTGCGCAGGGCGGGGTGTCGTTCGGCGAGTGCATTCAGCGCCTGACGCAGTGCCGGCAGGTTCAGTTTGCCGGCGAGACGGATTGCCCACGGAATGTTGTAGGTGGGCGTGCCCGGCGCGAATTCATCCAAAAACCACAGCCGCTCCTGCGACCACGACAACGGTGCGTTGTCGGTCACGCCGCTCGATTCGAGCGGCGTTGCTGCCGGTACTCCCGACTGCTTGCCCAGTTCTGCGGCGAGCGTTGCTACGGTCGAGCAGTTAAACAGCGTGGTCAGCGCAACATTGACGTCCAGCGTCTTGCGAATGCGGCCAACGGCGCGCGCGGCGAGCAGTGAATGGCCGCCCAGTTCAAAAAAGTCATCGTGAATACCCGGCGACTCAATACCGAGCAGTTCAGCGAAGATGTTCGCAAGCGCGGCTTCCAGTTCGTTGCGGGGAGCAACGTACTCTGTTGTTGAGGTCCACTCCGGTACCGGCAGGGCTTTGCGGTCGAGCTTGCCGTTTGGTGTCAGCGGCAGTTCGTCCAGCAGTACGAACGCGGCAGGCACCATATAGGCAGGCAGCGTTTCTGCTAGCATGGCGGTCAGTTCTGCGGCGTCGAGTTCCGCTTGTGTGACCACATAGGCCACCAGACGTTTGTCGTTCGGTGTGTCTTCACGAATGATGACAACCGCTTTATCGATTTCCGGATGTTCGACCAGTGCGGTTTCAATTTCGCCGAGCTCTATCCGGAAGCCGCGCAGTTTTACCTGATGATCGATGCGGCCGATGTATTCCAGAATGCCGTCTGGGCGGAAGCGGACGAGGTCGCCGGTGCGGTACATGCGTGCATCGTCGGCTTCTGCAAACGGGTCGGGCAGGTATTTTTCCGCCGTCAGCTCCGGTTGGTTGCGGTAGCCGCGCGTCACACCCGCACCGCTCAGATACAGCTCGCCGGCAACGCCAATCGGCACCGGACGCTGGTAGCGGTCGAGCACATACGCCTGCGTGTTGTGCAGCGGGCGGCCGATATTGGCGCGCTGATTCGCTTCGCGGCGGGTCCACGTGGAGTAGGTCGTGTCTTCTGACGGACCGTACAGATCGTTGACGTCATCGACCGTGCCGGTAGCGTAGATGTCGTTCACCAGCAGCGTGCTTAAAGGCTCGCCCGCAAGGTTCACGGTTTTGACAGACGCCGGCAGCCCGTCGACGCGCAGCAGTTCGGCAATTGCCGACGGTACGGTGTTCAGCAACGTGACGTTGGCGTCTTCCGGTTGTTCGGGTAATGCCAATGCGTCGGTGACCAGAACAATCCGCCCGCCCAAGCCGAGCGTGCCGAAGATTTCAAACACCGACAGGTCAAAGCAGATGGAGGTTGACGCGAGCACACCGGCCATTTGTTCTGCCGTGAACGTGTCGCGCATCCACTCGACCAGTGCAACGGCGTTCCGGTGTTCAATTTCCACGCCTTTCGGCAGGCCGGTCGAGCCGGAGGTGTAGATGGTGTAGCCGAGGTTCGCTGTCGGTACCGCAACTTCAGGGTTGTTACCTGCGTAGGCCGCAAAGTCGAACGTGTCCAGGCATATCGGCTGTGCTTCGGTGTCGGGCAGCGTCGGCAGCACGGTGCTGCTGGTCAGGACAACGCTGGCTTCCGAATCTTTCAGCATGTACCTGACCCGGTCTTCCGGATACTCGGGGTCCACCGGCACGTAAGCGCCGCCGGCCTTCAGAATGGCCAGCATGCCGGTCAGCATCGGGATGCTGCGCTCGGTGCAGACTGCCACCAGTGCTTCGTCACCGACACCGAGCTCAATCAAGCGGTGTGCCAGCTGATTCGCTTTCGTGTTCAGCTCCGCATACGTGATTTCGTTGCCGTCGTGATACACGGCCACCGCGTCGGGTTGTTTCAGCGCCTGCTGTTCAAACAGGCCGTGCATGGTTTGGTTGTCCGGATACGCGAAGTCCGTGCGGTTCCATTCGAGCAGGATCGTGTCGCGCTCTTGCTGACTGAGCAGGTCGTAGTCGGCGATCGGCCGGTCGGGATCAGTTACAGTCTGTTCGAGCAAACGGCCGAAGTGATCGGTCATGCGCTCAATCGTTGCGTGCTCGAAAATGTCCGTGCTGTATTCAAACTCAACCGCGAGACCGTCAGCGGTTTCGATGGTGGCAATCGTCAGATCAAACTTTGCCGTTCCGTAATCAAACCCGAGGCCTTCGGTTTTCAGGTCCGCAAAGCTGCCGCCTTCAAGCGGCGAGTTCTGCAGCATGAACAACACCTGGTAGATCGGAGTGTGGCTCATGTCACGTTCGGGCTGGAGTTCTTCAACCAAACGCTCAAACGGCAGTGCCTGATGCGAGTATGCATCGAGCGCCGTGTCCCGGACTCTGCCCAGCAGTTCGCGGAATGTCGGGTTGCCGGATACGTCGTTGCGCATCACCAGAATGTTGACGAAGAATCCGATCAGTCCTTCGAGTTCGGTGCGTTCGCGTCCGGCCACCGGGGTGCCGACGACAATGTCTTCCTGACCGGAGTAGCGACTCAGCAGCAGATCGCAGGCAGCCAGCAGCACCATGAACAGCGTGCTGCGCTCATCAGACGCCAGCTGATTCAGTTGGTCGGTTAACGATTTTGAAAACAGCCGCTGGACCCGGCCGCCCCGGTTGCTGGGGCGGGCAGGGCGGGTTTTGTCGGCCGGCAGTTCCAGGACTTCAGGCGCACCACCCAGTTTGTCGCGCCAGTAGTTCAGTTGGTTCTGTAGTTCGTTGGCGTCCAGCCATTGCCTTTGCCAGTAAGCGAAGTCGGAGAACTGCAGCGGCAGAGGTGAGAGCTCTGCAGTACGGTCATTGCAGCGCGCTTCGTAGCCGGCCACCAGTTCGCGGCTCAGGATATCGAGCGACCAGGCATCGGAGACGATGTGATGCATCAGGATAACGAGCACATGGTCGTCGTCGGCGATTTGCAGCAAGTGCAGCCGGATCAACGGGCCGTGCTGCAGATCGAATCCGCGGATGTTGAGGTTCTCCAGCGTTTCTTTAATCCGATCATTCGATGCGTTGGGCAGAGCAATGACATCAACGGGCAGTTGCAATGAGTCGTGGATCAGCAGCACCGGGTCTTCATCGTCGTTCGCCACAAAACACGTGCGCAGCACTTCGTGCCGGGCAATCACATCGTTGAATGCGGCCTCAAGTGCATGCTGATTCAGTGCGCCACGCAGACGCAGTACAAACGGAATGTTGTATACGGAAGTGCCCGGATCCAGTTGGTCCAAAAACCACAGGCGTTGCTGCGCGAAAGACGGTACCGGAGTCGCGTCGGCAGGCGCCGGCGTGAGCGCCGGTTGCGCGCGCGTCTGGCTGCTTGCCGCACTGAGAAACTCAATGATGTCGGCTTTGTTACTTTTTAGCGCCGACTTGAAATCGTCGGTGAGCGCACCCTTCGGTGCTTTCACTTTCAGTTCGCCATTCTCGACGCGCAGCCGAACGCCGGCGGCACGCAGTTCGGTGATGAGAACCGCGACGCTCATATCTCGAACTCCTCGAGATCGTCGTCATCGTCATCCGACCAGTCGTCCGTCGCTGCCTGCAGCGCAGCGACCTGCTCGGCCAGTGCCGCCACGGTGGAGTGACGGAACACGTATTTCAGCGGCAGCTCCAGTCCGAACTGACTGCGAATGCGGGCGAGCAGGCGGGTTGCCAGTAGCGAGTGACCCCCCAGCGCGAAGAAGTCGGCGTGAATACCGATGCTCTCAGCATTCAACAGTTCGCTGAACAGTGCGGCAATGTGTTCTTCCAGTGCATTGCGGGGTGCGACAAATTCGCCGGCCGCTTCCGTGATGTCCGGTACCGGCAATGCGCGCCGGTCGGTTTTGCCGCTCGGCGTTACCGGCAGGGTGTCGAGCACAACAATCGGTGACGGCACCATGTACTCCGGCAGCGTGTCCAGCAGTTGCGCGCGCAGATCGTCAGCGCTCAAGTCTGAGGTTGTCAGACTGACGTAACCGACGAGGCGTTGATCACCGGGTTGATCCTCGCGCAGCACAGCACAGGCCCTGCCGACGCCGTCAATGGCTGCGAGTGCCGTTTCGATTTCACCCGGCTCAATGCGGTAACCGCGGAATTTCACCTGGTCATCGGTGCGCCCGAGATAGCTCAGGCTGCCATCCGGCAGGAAGCGGACCAGATCGCCGGTCTTGTACAAGCGGCTTGAGTCATCGCTAAACGGGTTGGCAATGAAACTGGCCTGTGTTGCTTCGGCTTGATTCAGGTAGCCGGTGGCAACCTGAGTGCCGCCGATATACAGCTCGCCCGGCACACCGACAGGGCAGGGCTGCAAATGTTCGTCCAGCACATAGAGCTCGGTGTTCGGCACCGGTTTGCCGATCGGTGGCAAAGACGGCCAGCGGTCCGCACCCGGTGCGAAGCTGTGAATGCTGACCACGTGAGCTTCCGACGGGCCGTATTCGTTGTGAAACTGAATGTCCGGATGCTGCGTGAAGAACTGTCGAATCAGCGGGGTGACCTGCAGCTGCTCACCGGAGGTCGCAATCTGCTCCAGCGCAAAGCTCAGGTCGCTGCGTTCTGCCATCAGCTCAAGCGTCGGTTGCAGCGCTGCAAATGGCATCCACAGGCGCTGAATATTCTGTTCGCTGATGAACGCGGCCAGGGCCTGCAGATCGCGGCGCTGTTCTTCATTGA
>CAYLLI010000081.1:0-9900 GCA_964384295.1 uncultured Chromatiaceae bacterium | reverse complement strand
GTTGCGACCACGGGCAAGCCGAACTCCATCGCATCCAACAGAACCGAGCCGAGACCTTCGTGTCGTGAGGGATACAGAAACAGGTTCAGAATACTCAGATAGTCGCCCACGTTATCAACGTGCCCGGCAAACCGGACGTTAGGAAGATCCTGAGCGGCTGCCTTTAACATCGCCTCATCGGCGCCGCCGCCAATAAGGACAAAAACGATGCCGGGGTATCGCGCGGCAGATTCGCGCGCCATCTCGATGATCTGCAGCTGACCCTTATGCGAATCAACCAATGCGCCCACGTGACCAACGACAAAATCATTGTCATTGATGCCGAGCTGGTCGCGCAATTGCGCGGAGCGATGCGAACTGTTTGTCAGGTCGCTGCTTGAATCCGGAATGATCTGTACATCCAACTCCGCATCCAAACGATGCAGCGAATGACGAATGGCATCCGATACCGCGATGATACGGGCGGCGCGTCGATAGGCCGAGCGGTTAATCATGTTGTTCCGCGGCCCCTTCTGCACCCGTCGCGTCACAATGTACGGGCGACCGGCAAAGAAACTTTGCAGCCAAACCGGTTTCAGGGCGCGTCCCTGATGCACATGAATCAACGCGGCATCGTCGAAGGCGCGGGCAGCCTCTATAAGCCCCCCGCTGACACTGTTGATATCCAGCCCCGGAACATCAGCACAACGCTCTGCCAGTGCTTCGTCGCGGCGCGCCACGAGCAGCTGACGCCAGCCGGCATTGGCGAGATAACGAATAAGCAGCTCCGTCTGCCGCTCGCCGCCACGAAAACCGGCGGCAATATTGATGTGGGCAATGCACGGCGCGGTTAGATTCAAGATCGCTGGTCCCTGCCGACGTCACTCTGCCGGTCACGCGCATAACATTTCATGCACCGATAGAACACACCGCTCGCATCTCCCCACGCGATCACCATGCCGCGCCAGCCATCGAGTATTCCCAACCGCAAAACGTAGCTGCGAAAGAAGGCCCACTTTGCTTTGAGCAGTGACATTATAGGCCCGTAGCCTTTCGCACCCTCATGCATTCGCAATTCAGTGTAGCGGTCTATCTTGACCAGAAACTGGCTGATCTCACTGACCGCACGGTGCCTCAACGGGCCTTGCAGTTTCTGCAGCTTCGCGTTCGGTGCCGGAATGACGTTCTCATGCACCATGGCCTCGTTGTAACCGTGAGCCTGTCGGTTGTACAAACGCGGCAGCCAGTCATTGCCCCAGCCGGAATGGCGCACATGGCGGCCCATGAAGTAATTCTGACGCAGTATTAAATAAAGATTAGAGGCAGCTCCCAGGTCCATGCCGGCCAACTCATCGATCAGCTCAGCGCTGGCTACTTCATCGCTGTCGAGAGACAAGATCCAGTCGTTGCGGGCAAATGTTGCCGCAAGATTTTTGGTAGGACCGAAACCCTGAAAATCACCTTGCTCTAAACGAACATTGCTAAAAGTCCGGGCGATATCTGCCGTGGCATCAGTTGAGCCGTTCTCATACACAATCACCTCGGGCAAGCGCTCCAGGCTCTTCAGGCACGCTGACAGCGTGTCTGCCGCATTGTGCGCAATAATCACCGCCG
Organism: uncultured Chromatiaceae bacterium; assembly: GCA_964384295.1. Classification (GTDB taxonomy): domain Bacteria; phylum Pseudomonadota; class Gammaproteobacteria; order Steroidobacterales; genus JABIQA01. The sequence goes on along the minus strand of CAYLLI010000081.1, from coordinate 8,307 downwards.
AGATTGCGTCAAGAGCCATAGTTGTTTTCCGGAGCAGAATCAGCGTGAGGATATCGGTGTGCCGATACCTCAGCATCAGTTAATAAAGCCTTGCCTGAGCGCCTGCGAGTATACCAAGCGAACCGGCCGGACACCCTCCCGGTTCAATCCTCACCGAGATACTTCTGCCACAGAGCCGTCACCTGAGCAGGGCGATCGCCCAGCTCTGATGAGGCAATCAGAGACGGCTTGCCGGCCAGAGCAAAGCGATGGAGCCAGCCGCGATACTCGCGATAAATGTCTGCCAGCTGCTCCGCATCATCACGCTCCATAACTCCTGTCTCGGCCAACGTCTCAAGCTGACGAACATTATCGGACCAACGAATCAGCGGCAGATGAGCCGCTGCATTCTCGAGCACGAGGTATTGAACAATGAATTCAATATCAACGACGCCGCCCTTGCCGTGCTTGATATGAAAATTGTCGCCGCTGCTGGTGTCGAGCTCACCCCGCATGCGCTCCCGCATGGCCTGCACATCGCTGCGCAGTTCTGAATGGTGGACGTAACGGGTAAGCGCCCTGCTGCGCACATCAGCGAACTCATGCCTGATGATGTCGGTCCCGGCAATCGCCCGGCTTCTCAACAGCGACTGGTGCTCCCAGGTCCAGGCATCCTTTTCCTGGTAGCGATCAAACGCGCTCAGAGAACTAACGATCTGACCCGAGTTGCCGTTAGGCCGCAGGCGGGTATCCACTTCATACAAACTGCCGGACACCGTTCGCATCGTCAGCATGTTAATAAGCCGCTGAGCGAGACGCGCAAAATACACCGCATTGTCGAGCGGACGCTCTCCGTCACTCGTCTGTGCCTCTCCCGCCGAGTCATGCAGGAAGACGAGATCCAGGTCTGACGCGTACCCCAACTCAAACCCCCCGAGCTTGCCGTATCCGAGTACCGCAAAGTTAGCATCACGCAGCCCGTCACCGTCGTCGCACATCGGTTTCCCGTGCTTCCCACGCATTTCCTGCCAGCACAGGTCGAGCGCCGCTTCGACAACAAGTTCAGCGATATCAGTGAGCCGGTCACTGACGTGCATCAACGGCATAATTGCACTCAAGTCAGCAACAGCTGTCCGGAACACGGCGGCCTGCTGAAAATGCAGGATTGCTTCCAGCTGCTGCTCAATGTCATCCGAATGCCTGTCACCGAGCCGCATCGCCAAATCGTTTTCAAAATCGTCGCGCGAAGGGGCCTGCGAAAAAATTCTCGGGTCCAGCAGCTCATCGAGCAACAGCGGATGCTCAGCAATCAACTGTGCAAGAAAGTCGCTGCTGGCCACCAGGCTCACCAACCGATTCAAAGCCGCGGGGTTCTCGTTCAACAACGAGAAGTACGCCGAGCGACGACCGATTGATTCAATGACTTTCAGTGATCCGCTCAGCGCGACATCAGGCACTGGCTCCGCCGCTGCAGCCATAATCAAAGCCGGTATCAGCCGGTTCAGGCGTGCCCGCCCCGGTTCGTCCAGGCGCTGAATGGCAGAGTTGTTTCTGAGGCTTTTAAGCAGCCCGACAACTGTCTCCGGGGACTGGTAGCCGAGGTCTTCCAGCTCTGCCCCGATTTCGTCGTCGGCTTCCTCAACTGACCATACAGACGTTGCCCCGGCCGTTTCTGCATCATTCCCGCTGTCGTCCGGATCACGCCTCAGAATGCTGTTGAAGTGATGCTGAACATTTTCACGGTGCCCATCTAAAGTCTCGGTCAGGCTGTCCCAGTCTGCAACATTCATCGACAGACACAGCCGCGCACGATCAAGCCCGCTTACCGGAAGCTCATGCGTTTGCCGGTCGGCAATCGCCTGAATGTGATTCTCTACCAGGCGCAGATAACAGTAGGCATTGGTCAGCTCTTCGACAGCCTCGGCAGGCAATAGCTGATAGGCGCCAAGCTGTTTCAACGCAGGCAACAACCTGCGCTCTCTGAGCGACGCAATAGTTCCGCCTCGCACCAGCTGGAGGGTCTGAACTATAAACTCGATCTCGCGAATCCCGCCCGGGCCAAGCTTCACATGATACTTCATCCCCTTCTTGCGACCTTCGGTTTCGATCATTGCTTTCATCTCACGCAGTGAGCTGAAAACGCCGTAGTCGAGATAGCGCCGGTAAACAAAGGGCCGCAGTATCTGCTCATAGAGATCTGCCGTGCCACTCCACTGATTCGCAACACGGGTCTTCACATAGGCGTAACGTTCCCAGTCGCGCCCGTGAGTCATCAGATAGTCTTCGAATGCCGATTCACTGACGGCGAGAGGGCCGCTGCTGCCGAACGGGCGCAAGCGCGCATCCACGCGATACACGAAGCCGTCAACTGTTCGCTCGTCGAGCACCTTGATGAACCGCTGGGCAACGAGACGAAAATACTCCGGTGCAGAAATCGACTGCCGGCCGTCAGTCTCGGCCTGTTCGCTGAATAAGAAGACCAGATCAATGTCCGACGAAAAATTGAGTTCGCCGCCACCGAGTTTGCCCATAGCCAGAACGACAAAACGGCTCTCGTTTCCGTCTGCGGTAACCGGCTTGCCATAGCGCTCGAACAAACTACTTTGCGCGAAGTTGAGTGCAGCGCAAATTGCAGCATCGGCGAGGGCAGAGAGCTCTTGAAGCGTGTCATCCAACGAAGCGAGACCACAGACATCACGCCAGGCAATACGCACCAGCTCACGGTGGCGAAAAAGCCGTAAGACCTTCATAAAATCGGCTTCGTCAGCAGCCGGCGCCGTCGCTTCCTGACAACGTTGCGCCAACTCTCCGGGGGCGAGTTTTCGAATCAGGTCTCCGGACGCAAACAAGTCGGACGCCATTGCCGGATAACGAATCAATGTTTCCGCAACGTACTCGCTGCAGGCAAATGCTTTCGTCAGGCTCTCGCCAAGCTCCTCAGGAACTGAGACACCGGGTTGTTCCAGCAGTCTCTGCAACAGCAAGCTGGTCGGCTCCTGCAGAACTGCCGGTAAGCGAGCCAGCCCGTTTCGCAAATCCGGCTCTGAAATCGTTGCAGCCACAGTGTTTTCCTCAGAGAAAGTGCAACAATCATGTTTTCCTGTGCACCGCATTGCAAGCAAGCGAAAAGGTGCCTGCCGCAACCGACAGGAGAGTTGTGTCGAAGCCACCAGGAGAGCGGTTGAGTACCCTTAAGGTCGCTGCGCATGGCGAGTTGTTCCGAAGCTAAAGCAGCTGAGTTTCAAAAAGCTCAAAAAAAGCGTCGATACAGCTTATACTTACGGGCGTAAGCCTATGATTTTAGTGCCTGACGAATCTAAAACATACATACTTGCGAAAACATGCAGATATAGCTATATTTTTCAGCCATCAGCAGAGGCTCAGCGAACATGTCCGCAGCTTTGGAAGGTAACGCTCAGAATTTGAGGCGTGCGCTCTCAGCGAGGCGGGCTGCGCCCTCTGAACGCAGCTGGTCTGTCGCGGCTGTTGGTGGCCAGCTATGAGCAGTTCAGGTCAGCCCTCCCTGTCACTTAGAAAGCTGTACGGATTTATGGCCGAAATTCTCGGCCCCGACTCCAGCTACTACTATCTGGCAATGATCTACGGCATCGGCATCAGCCTGCTGTCGCTCGCGACTCCTGTATCTGTGCAAATGTTGATCAACAATATCGCCAATACAGGTTTAACGACGCCGCTCGTCATTCTGTCTCTGACTCTGTTTGTGCTGTTAATTTTTTCCGGCCTTTTGAACGCACTTCGCATTCAATTAATGGACGTTTTCCAGCGGCGTTTTTACGCCCGCATGGTTGCCGAAATATCGCTGCGCACGGTCTACGCATTGAATGCGTTTTTCCAGGACTATCGCCAAAGCGCGCTGTTCAATCGTTACTTCGATATTGTCATTATTCAGAAGAATCTGCCCAACCTTTTGGTCAGCGGATTCACTATCGTTTTGCAAACCGTAGTGGGCTTTATTCTGGTATCGCTCTACCACCCACTGTTCCTGTTGTTCAATATTATTGTGTCCGTGCTGATCTGGACGATCTGGGCGATCTGGGGACGGCGCGCGGTGAACAGTGCGGTGCAGGTTTCCCACAAAAAACACGCGACTGCGAACTGGTTGCAGAATCTCGGCAACTCGAACGGGTTCTATCAGTCTGAAAGCCAGATCGAACAGGCACTGCGCCGCACCGACCAGTTCACCGCAGACTACATCGACAAACACATTCTGCATTTCAGGCATCACTTTACCCAGACGGTCTGGTTTTTGATGCTGTATGCCCTGGTCAGCGCGGCATTGCTCGGACTGGGCGGTTGGCTGGTGACTCAGGGAGAACTGACACTGGGGCAACTGGTTGCTGCAGAACTGGTTCTTTCTGCCGCGTTCTACGGCGTCTCTTATCTCGGCATCTATCTGGCCTACTTCTACGAGATGTGCGGCGCTATTGATGAACTGGCGCTGTTCCTCGATGTTGATCAGGAGCAGATCAAAGGCGGCGCAGATGTCTTCGGGACAAATGCGAAACTTGAGTTTGCGGCTTGCCGGGGCAACGCCCACGGCATGACGACATCGCTCAATTTCGATCTGGGGAACGGCGCCCGCGTCATGGCCAGCGCAGAAACTCACGTTGTGCAGCGCGAACTCACGAATCTACTGCAACGGCACATCGTGCCGCAAAGCGGTTACATCGCTGTCGGCGGGATCGACATCCTTAACGTGCCCAATCAGGAACTGCGGCAACACATTGTTGTTCTTGACCGACCGAACACGGTCGAAATGACGATTCGGGAGTATCTCGATTCCTGCTCGGGCGATAGATCCTCGCTCTCGATCGAAGCACTGCAGATCGTGGGGCTTGAGAAAGCCCTGATGGTGCTGGATGACGGACTGGATACGCCGCTGGCCACAACCGGCTGGCCTCTGACCGTAACCGAAACCATGCAGTTAAAGCTGGCAGCCGCCATTCTCGCACCACCCCGGGTTCTTGTGCTCAGTCAGCTGTTTGATGTTGTACCGGCAGACATCCTCAAACGTTCACTCGACGCCATACAAAAATCCGGCAACTGCACGGTGATTTATTTCTCGGGCAACCATCGCGACCTGGGCTTCACCGACTACCTGTTCCTTGGCAGCAAGACTCAGAGCCTGCATAAAGATTTCAGCGCGCTGGCGACAGCGGCGGAAGTATCGTCGAGCGCGCAGGAGAAGCAGTAGCCATGTCCGAAGTCACGCGCATCACCGACAGAAAAAAAGCGGAAGCGCTGTTCGACACGCTGGAGTCGATCAGACAGCCGCGCATCATGCGGGTCATCGGCTGGATGCTGATCGTGCTAATAGTCAGCCTCGGACTGTTCTTAACCTTTACACCCTGGGTACAAACCACGCAGGGCGCTGGCACCGTCACCGCTCTGAACCCGAATGACCGGCTGCAGGAAATCAATGCACTGGTGCCCGGGAGAATTCTGGAATGGTACGTGCGCGATGGCAGCTCGGTGAAGGTCGGTGATCCCATCGTCAAGCTGGTAGACAACGACCCGAACCTGCTAGAGAACCTCAAAGCCGAACGGCAACAGGTGCTGGCAAAATTACGCGCAGCAGAAGCCGCTGTAGAAACCGCAGAGATCGATGAACGTCGTATGCGCGGCCTGTTCGAGAAGGGGCTGGTTGCCCGGCGTGAGTACGAGCAGGCACGCATTCGGGTTGAAGAGCTGCGCGTCGGCGTCGCAGAAGCGGCGGCAGAAATCAGCCGTGCCGACGTCAATCTGTCCCGCCAGTCAGTTCAGGTGGTGCGCGCACCGCGCGCCGGCGTCATTCTGCGGGTTTATTCCGGCGACACCTCAACCTTCGTCAACGCGGGCGATGTCGTCGCTACCTTTGTTCCCGACAATGTGGAGCGCGCCGTCGAACTCTACATTGACGGTCGTGACGTTTCTCTTGTGACTCCCGGCGCCAAAGTCCGGCTGCAGTTTGAGAGCTGGCCGGTTATCCAGTTCAGCGGATGGCCTTCTGTCGCAGTCGGCACATTTGGTGGTGAAGTGATTGCGGTCGACCCGTCGGCGAACGCGGCAGGCTTTTTCCGGCTGCTTGTTGTCGAGGATACGAGCGATCCGAATCCGTGGCCTGATGCCCGCTTCGTTCGATTCGGTGCGAAGGCAAGAGGCTGGGTACTGCTCAATGAAGTCTCAGTCGGCTACGAACTTTGGCGTTTGGTGAACAACTTCCCGCCCGACTTCCTGCTTCGGACCACGGAGTCGGAGACGCCATGACCGGGCGCTTTCGCAGACCTCATCTGGCGCTATGGCTGGCAATCCTCTGCTGCGGCTTGATGCCGGGCTCAGCAGTGTTTGCGCAAGAGGGCGTGCTAACCCTGGAAGAAGTTCTGGATGCGTCTCGTACGCACTTTCCGGATATCCTGAATGCCATGGCGCGCCGCGAAGGCGCCGATGCTGATGTCCTCGCAGCCGACGGTGGCTTCGACCTGGTGTTTGACGCAGATGGTTTTAGCCGGCTGGAAGGCTTCTATGACGGTTCCGTAGTTAAAGGTCGTGCAAGTCAGCCGCTCCGGCCCCTCGGCGCAGAGATTTACGGCGGCTATAAAATCTCGGACGGTACGTTCCCTATCTACGAAGATGAAAACTTCACGAACTCCGGTGGTGAACTCAGCGTCGGGCTGCTGTTTTCGTTGTTGCGCGACCGTGATATCGATGAGCGACGTTTCAACTTGCGTGACTCACGACTGGCGCTGCAGCAGGCCGATCTCGACGTACTGCTGACCAAGATCGGTGTTCAGCAGCAGGCGCTCATTGCGTACTGGCGTTGGGTAACAGCGGGCAGGCAACTGGCTGTCTATGAAGACCTGCTGCGCATCGCGCTCGATCGCGAAGCAGGACTCGAAGAGCAAGTCGAGAGCGGCGCAAGAGCCGAAATATTTTTAGTCGAGAACCAACAGAACATTATTCGACGACGGACATTTGCCACAGCAGCGCAGCGCGATCTCAGAGTGGCGGCAAATGCCCTGTCGTTCTACTTTCGCGACGACAACGGTGAACCGGTCGTGCCAACGCAGGAACAACTGCCACCGGTCCCGGATGCTGTAGTTAGCGAGGAGCCGGCCATCCCTGCGGCCGGCGCGGGATCGCAGGCGCTGGAGCGCCGGCCTGAATTGCAAATCCTGAAAACGTCGATAGAGCGCGCACGGCAACGCGTGGCTTTGGCAAACAACAACCGCAAAGCACGCGTTGACCTCGGTGTCGAACTCTCCAAGGACTTCGGCTCAGTTGCGGAAGGCGGCATATCCCGCGATGAACCGGAAGCCATTGTCGGTTTTCAGTTCTCAGTACCTCTGCAGAACCGGACTGCCAAAGGTGCCATTCAACGTGAAGAAGCAAAAATTCGCTCATTGCGACAAGAACAACGACTAACAGCCGACCGGATCGAAGTGGAAGTCGGCAATATCCTGTTGGACCTGAATGTGGCCGGCCAACTGCTGGCACTGGCGCAGCAGGACGTAGTCCAGGCAGAGCGCCTGCAGACGGCGGAACAGGAACGCTTCGCCAGTGGTGCGAGCGACTTTTTCCTGGTCAACATCCGGGAAGAAACCGCGGCGAATGCACGGGTGCAATACTTCAATGCCGACTTGGAACGCCGCATCGCCCGGGCCAACTACGATGCGGCAACGGTAGACCTTGAACGTCTCGCCATCGAAGAATAGCAACGGCGCCTGAACAACTATCGCTCTGCACTCCGACAAACTTAAATCATAAAAAAAGCCCCGCAAAGCGGGGCTTTTTTTGAGCTTTGGCAAGCACGATTTACATCATGCCGCCCATACCGCCCATGCCACCCATATCAGGCATCGGCGATACTGCGCCGGTGTCCTTAGGAGGCTGCTCGGTCACCATGCATTCGGTGGTCAGCAACAGACCGGATACGGAAGCAGCATTCTGCAATGCAGAGCGGGTCACTTTCGCCGGGTCAATGATGCCCATCTCAACCATGTCACCGTAGGTGTCGGCTGCAGCGTTAAAGCCGTAGTTGCCTTTACCGTTCGCGACTTCGTTCAGAACAACCGATGCGTCGCCGCCGGCGTTGGTAACGATCTGGCGCAGCGGTTCTTCCATGGCACGGCGCAAAATCGCAATACCGATGTTCTGCTCGTCATTCGCACCTTCCAGACCGTCGAGGCAACTCTTCGCACGAATCAGTGCAACACCACCACCGGCAACCACACCTTCTTCAACCGCAGCGCGGGTTGAGTGCAGCGCATCTTCAACGCGAGCTTTCTTCTCTTTCATTTCGATCTCGGTTGCAGCACCCACTTTAATGAC
>CAYLLI010000080.1:0-9921 GCA_964384295.1 uncultured Chromatiaceae bacterium | reverse complement strand
CGGCGGCTAATAAAAAAAGCCCCCGTGAAGGGGGCTTTTTTTATTAGTGGCGGAGAGAGGGGGATTCGAACCCCCGATACGCTATTAACGTATACACGAATTCCAATCGTGCGCTTTCGACCACTCAGCCACCTCTCCGTTAATCATTGTCATGCTCTATGTCTTTTCTTCGTTCTGTTCGCCCGGTAATGCCTCGCGGAAATACCTTGGCGGATAATCCAGGCAAGGCTCGCTTTGCGGAGTCGCGCTTTTATTGCGCTCACCTTCCGGAATCACCATTCGCAAACGATCATCGAGCGGGCGCAAACCTTCCGGAATTGTGACCCGCGGGGCATCTTCAGCCAGCTGATACTCGCGAACTTTATAGCACTGTCCCTTCGTTGATGAACATGCCGTCAAATACGCCGCCAACAGCAAGACCACACAAGCACGGACCCAAACACGGCTCAGGATCATCCATCCGTTCCCAGCGCATCGGCTTGCTGCATGGCCGCCTCGACCTGAGCCACATGCCCGGCATCGAGCTCTGTTAAAGGCAAACGCAGCGTGCTGCCGCACAAACCCTGCTTTGCGACTGCCCATTTCACCGGTATGGGGTTGGCTTCAACAAACAGATCGTTGTGCAGAGCCGCAAGCGGTTGATCAAGCTTCTCCGCTTTAGCTGCATCACCACTCAACGCAGCCTCACACATCGCCTGCATTTGTCGCGGCGCCACGTTGGTGGTTACCGAAATAACCCCATGACCACCGGCAAGCATGAACTCGCGCGCCGTGGCATCGTCACCGCTGTACAGCAGAAAGCCGTCGCCGCAACCCTGTTTCAGATCGGCGACCCGGCCAAGTTCACCTGTCGCCTCTTTAATACCGATAATGTTCGGATGAGATGCCAACCGGGCAACCGTCTCCGGAAGCAAGTCGACAGCCGTGCGCCCCGGCACGTTGTACAAAATGACGGGCTTTTTGACGGCATCGGCAACAGCCACATAGTGCTGATACAACCCTTCTTGCGTGGGCTTGTTGTAATACGGAGTGACGACCAGGTAGGCATCCGCGGCACAATCGTCCACCGCCTGCGACAGTTCAATCGTCTGTGCCGTGCTGTTCGAACCGGTTCCGGCAATAACGGGCAAACGCCCTCTTACCATCTCAACCGAACGCTTGATGACCTCAATATGCTCGGGAGTCGATAACGTCGCAGACTCACCCGTCGTGCCGGCGATCACCAAACCGTCCGTGCCCGCAGCGATGTGATGCTCGATCAAGCGCTCTAACGCGTCGTAATCGACCGCGCCATCCGGCAGCATCGGCGTCACGAGGGCCACAAGGCTCCCGCGGAGTGTGTTTTGGAGATTTTCGGCAGACATACTCGTAAGCCCTGAAAAGGCCGTTCATGCAGAGCGGCGATAGTACTTAGCTGTCCTGAAAGTCGCAAGTTCAAAGGGTTCAAAGACCCTAAAACCCAGCCGGAAACACTTCCGTGACGCTTCACTCAGCAGTTACACTGAACGTCGGCCCGCCTGCAGCCCCATCTTGTGCAGGTTCGGCAACAGTACGTTCGAGGCACCAGCTTTTTACAACCAAAACATAAGCTTACTGAACCCATTATGGATAAATTATTAGCAGTAACCGCGATCGGTCCGGATCGCACCGGCATCGTCAGAGACCTGAGCAGCGCAATCACCGCGGCAGGGGGCAATATTCGCGAAAGCCGAATGACGACACTGGGCTCAGAGTTTGCCGTGTTGATGCTTGTGGAAGGCAACTGGCACGCCATCAACAAGATTGAAGAAAGCCTCGCCGAGTTGCAGGGCGACAGCCTGACCATCAATGTGCGCCCGACCGAGGAACGCCCGGCCACTGCAGCTGCTGCCCCTTATACCGTTGACGTTATTGCGCTGGACCAGGAGGGCATTGTTGCCGGCATGTCCGGTTTCTTCGCCGAACGCGATCTGATCATTGCCGACGTCTACACACGACGCTACAACGCGCCACATACGGGTGCGCCGATGTTTTCAATTCAGATGACGATCAACATTCCGCGCACCCTGCACCTGGCCACCCTGCGCGAAGACTTTCACGAATACTGCGAAACAGAAAATCTGGATGCCGTGATTGAACCCGCACAGCGGTGACGCATCCAAGCGATTGCCTGGAACGTATTCATAAAGGCTTTTACCGAATACTTTAACTAAGGGGTTAATCATGCCTACAGCTCAACTGGGACGCGTTGTTCCTGCTCTTAAACTTCCCGCTACCGGCGATCAGGAGATCAACCTGAAAGACCTGCGTGGCAAAAATGTGGTGCTCTACTTTTATCCGAAAGATGCGACCCCGGGTTGCACCACAGAAGGACTGGATTTCACAGCTGCGGCCGCCAAATTCAAGCGCGCCAACACCGTCATTCTGGGCATTTCCCGCGACACTGTTGCATCGCATGAAAAGTTTAAGGCAAAGCAAGGATTTAGCTTCGACCTGCTGTCTGACAAGGAAGAGAAGGCCTGCGCGATCTTTGATGTCATTAAAGAGAAAAATATGTACGGCAAAAAAGTCATGGGTATTGAGCGCAGCACGTTTTTGATCAATGACAAAGGTAAACTGGTTAAAGAGTGGCGCAAGGTCAAAGTGAAAGGCCACGTTGAAGAAGTACTGGAGGCAGTCAAAGCACTGTAACCAACCATGCGGACCGGCTCACAACTCGGCGCGTTAGTTCTCAGCATTGCGATGCTGACGCGCCCTGCTGTGGCGGTTAACGACATTGATTTGCCCGATATGGGCGGACCAAACGATTCGGTGTTATCGCAGGCCGCTGAGGAACAGATCGGCAGAGCCATCTATCGCAACCTGCAAAGCATGGAAGCGATTGTCACCGACCCGGAAGTGCAGGAGTACATTCAGAGCATCGGTTTGCAGCTGGCTTCACACGCTCAGGATGAGGGAGACAGCTTTCAGTTTTTCGTCATCAATGACCGTGCGATCAATGCGTTTGCATTGCCGGGTGGCTACATTGGCATTCACTCAGGGCTGATTCTCGCCACGAAGAACGAGAACGAACTAGCGGGCGTCATGGCTCACGAAATTGCTCACGTCACTCAACGGCACATTTCCCGGGCGGTATTCGCTAACAAGAACGCCAGCATCATCAATATGGCAGCGATGCTCGGAGCAATCCTGCTCGGCGTGGCTACCGGTGCCGGCGGTGATGTGATTACCGGTGCTGTGATGGCCTCCCAGGGTCTGGCAGCGCAGCAGCAAATCGACTTCACCCGGGCGAATGAATACGAGGCAGACCGCGTCGGCGTGGGAATCATGCATGAAGCCGGTTACGACCCGCAGGGTATGCCTGATTTTTTCGAAACCATGAGCCGTCTGACCGGCATGAGCACCCGCAATGTGCCCGAGTTTTTAATGACTCACCCGGTAACGACAAACCGAATTGCTGAAACCCGCGGTCGCGCAGCCCAGTATCCGATTAAAGACGTGCCGAGCAGCATGTCTTACCGACTGATTCGAGCCCGGTTGCTTTATCTGACCGCAGAGCGTCCGGACATCGCGCTGCAGTTTTTCGAATCACAGCAGCTCAACCCGGATTTTGTTGGCAGCCTCGGTGTGCAGTACGGCACCGCATTGGCACTGATGGGCACCAACCAAAACGAAGAAGCCGAGACTATGATGCGCGACCTGCTACGTTCGAACGAGCAGGTAATCATGTTTCACTCCGGGTTTGCTCAGGCGCAGATTGCCAATGGCAACAAAGTCGATGGTCTCAAAACCTTTGAGACGGCGATGACCCTGTTCCCGCGCAACGTCCCGCTGACGGTGCGCTACGCCGAAGCGTTGCTAAACAATGGCAATCCAAAGCTGGCACATGCGGTTCTGCTGGACCTGCTAAACGCGGTGCCACCCACTTCAGAGCAGATCCGGTTGATCGCTTTGGCGGCAAATGCAGCGGGAGATGTTGCCGAATCGCACTACTACATGGCAGAGTATCACGCTTACAGGGGCAACCTTTCGATGGCTTTGATGCAGCTGCAGCTTGCTCTCGACACACCGGGGCTGGATCAGCTGCAGAAAACCCGGCTGTTCGCGCGACTGCAGCAGTTCGAAAGTTACTTGCCTGAAGATCAGCGGCGCGCCCGGCAACAGGGGCGGCAGCCGGAGCAACCAGCAGACAGCGAATAACAAACAGGCATGACACTCCACCTTAACTTGGCGGCAGCGGTTCCGGCCTGCCGCGCAGTGCTTCTGTTGCTGTTCATCACGCTTGCAGCCTGCACACGCCCGCCCAACGATGCCCCCATCGAAGACCCGTTCGAGAAGATCAACCGACCGATCTACCTATTCAACGCCGGTTTCGACACGTTTCTGCTGCGCCCGGTGGCGATCGGCTATGAATTCATCACGCCGCGGTTTTTTCGTACCGGCGTCAATAACTTCTTCGACAACCTGACCTACCCCGTCACTATCGTTAACTCCTTCCTGCAGGGCAAAGTGAAACAAGGTTTTCAGGACACCGGGCGGTTCGGGCTGAATACAACCGTCGGCTTACTCGGCGTTCTGGACCCCGCCACCTCGGTCGGCTGGATCCAGAACGAAGAAGATTTCGGCCAAACGCTGTCGGTATGGGGCCTGCCGCAAGGGCCTTACATCGTGATTCCGCTGCTGGGACCGAGCACGGTGTCGAGCGGCCTCGGAATCATTGCCAATGCCGAGGTCAACCCGGTTTTGCAGTGGCCGGACAGCAGTGTGCGCGGCAAACTGTTTATTGCCTGGACCATCGAATCGCGCCAGGCGTTGCTCGGTGTTGACGATGTGGTCCGTGAGTCGTTTGACCCGTACTTGTTCATTCGGGAAGCGTACATCCAGAACCGCCGGTTCCTGATCAACGACGGCAACCTGCCCGACGGGGGTTTCGACGACGAGTTCAGCGATGACTTCAGCTCCGATTTTGACGACTTCGGCTTTGATGACGAGCCTGAGGAATTTCAGTAGCCAAAGTTCAGGCACATGTGTGTCAGAGCAAAAAAAAAGCCTTGCCGGCAATGGCAAGGCTTTTTTGTACCCCTGTATTCTCAGCGTTTACAGCAGCTCAACCCCGTCAAGGTCCAAGCCGTCTGCAATGTCCGAGTTCTTCAGGAACAGTGAACCTTCACCTGCATCTTCCTGCACTGCTTCGATCCCTGTGTTGTCGCTGTCGTCATTGTTGAAGGTGTTTGTGCGGACAACATTCAGAACAACATCACCGTCGGCCTCTTCCTCGAACACAGCACCTTTACCGCCGTTGTTGGCAGCCGTCACGCGACGCAGTTCACCGAACACACCGCCGGCATCTTCTTCACTGAGCTTGATGCCGTCGTCCGTATTGCCTGTGGCTTCGGTGCGCGAGATGCCAAAAATCATATCGCCGTCTCCCGCTTCATCCAGATCCACGCCCTCATCCAGGTTGTCGTTGACAACACTGTTGCGCAACCATGAGTAGATGCTGCCAGCGCCTGCCTCGTCGAGATCAATGCCGTCATCCAGATCGAGCCCGAACTCATAGGCTTCAACGAAGCCGGAGTCATAAAGATCAACGCCACGCTCGATGCAGCTGTCATCCGGTGAACCGGTGACAGGACCGGGAATCTCTTCCTCAGTCACCGCATCAGCTTCATCGAATTCCGCCTCATCGGGCACAGGAACAAACGGGGACAGAATGACCGGATCACAGTAGCCGCCATTGTTCGTGAACTCGGTACGAACCGCATTCACCCATACGCTGCCGTCATCACCCTCATCCAGCTCGACACCATCAGCGCCAACACCGGTAAACACCGAGTTGCGTGCACCGAAGAAGATACTGCCGTCGCCGCGGTCATCAATGCGAATGCCGTCTGCGTCAAATTTACCGTTACCGGCGTCCTCAACCCTGCAGCCGTCGCAAATCAGAGAGATAGAGGCAGCAGAGCCATCGCCCGCGCCGCCGGAGCCACCGCCGCAGTCATCACTCAAACTGCAGTCAGAGATGTGGATGCCGTGGTTGGCAACACCGGAAACCGTCACGTTCTTCAGATTAACGCGCACCATCCCGGTCTGGTCATCGCGAACATCAACAAAGATGCCTTTACCGGCAGGACCATCCAGATCGCCCCGGTTGAGAATGCTAAAGCCACCCGGGCCTTCGAAATCCAGATTCGTTACGGTCAGATTCGCGCCCTGCGTAATCGCCAACACGGTTTCATTGACACTGATACGAATCGTCTGACCTTTGCCGATGATCGTTACCGGCTTGGTCGCGCTGTATTCAAGGGTGGACTCGATACTGATGTCACCAATACGCCCGGGAACAAAAACAAGATCGGCCTGCTGCTCTTCCAGAGCGTGGCGCAGCGAGCCCGGGCCGGCGTCATTGGCGTTTTTTACGACCGCAAATCCTGCGGCATTAAGCGCCGACAGCGGCGCTAACAAGGACAACATTGCCGCCGATGCAGCAACATGGGATAGAACTCTTTTCATTGAAGATTCTCCGAAAATGCTTGGTCGATTTGTGCAGCGACCAAGCTAATCAGAGAACATGTAGCGCCAATAACGCCCGTGTGAACTTAGTATTACAGCAACATGGCAAAACTGTGAACGGCGCTGCTACCTAGCTTTCAGCAACAGGTTCTGCCACTTCAACGTCTTGCTCCAGGCGCTCGATCAATGCATCAAGCCCTAACGCGTTGATCTCCGCATTGAACTGGCTGCGGTAGTTCTGGATGTAGGAAACGCCGTCAATGCGCACGTCATACACCCGCCAGCCTGCATTTGAGTTACGCAGACGATAGTCGACCAACACCTTGCTGCCATTGGCCATGTTGAGCTCGGTTTTTACCTCAGCGCGCTTGCGGTCTTTTGCAAAGCTCTGACCCAGAATCTTCAGGTTATCCTGATTGAACTCCAGCAGGCCCTTTGCGTAGGTCCGGATGAGAAATGCGGCAAAGGCATCGACGAAACGACTGCGCTGCGTTTCGGTCGCGCCGGACCAATGCGAGCCCAGCGCGAGATAACCGGCATAGCGCATATCAAGTACCGGCTGCAGTTCGTTGCCGACCACTTCGTAAAGTTCGTCCAGATTGTCCGAGTAATAAGCTTCTTTGCCGGACAAACTGGCCTGAAAGTTGGTGGCTGTCTCGGAAATCACTTCAAACGGCGATGCCGGCGATGCCTCATCCGCAGCGTGCACCTGAGAACCACACGCCAAAGCTGTAATCATCATGGCGGCAAACAGCGCCGCACTGCGCCGGGAGCCATGCCAGAACAAACCTGATACCGATACCAACAAACCACTCTCCTAGTGACAAATTTGAGGCTGCGTTGGGCTGCAGCGCCACAAATATACCAAAATATGCGCGCCCTCTGTGCCTGAAAGGCTTGTGCGACTTGCGTTTGAACCATATTGGACTAAAATAGTCCTATATACCGTTTATTTATCGCTACACGTTTTGACAACCGAACATGCTAAGAATTAGCAAACTCACTGACTACGGAACCGTCATCCTGGTGCATCTGGCTGACCAGGCCGCGCTGTGCCCGGCCAGCGATGTGGCCACAGACACCGGCATTGCGTTGCCGACGGTCCAGAAGCTGCTGAAGGCACTGAGCAAATCAGGTCTGATTGAATCCGTACGGGGCGCAGACGGTGGCTATCGTCTGACTAAACCACCGGCAGAAATCTCAGCCGCCGACATACTTGATGCGCTTGAGGGGCCGCTCGCGATCACAGAATGCAGCAGCGATGACAGTGCCTGCGAGCACGAGCCTAACTGTTCGGCCGGCGGCGCGTGGCAGCAGATCAACGAAGCAATTCGCTCCGCCCTGCTCGACGTCACTCTCGCTGACATGCACAACCCGAACAAAGAATTTCCACTCGTCTACACCGCTTTCGACAGCAGCACCAATGCTGAATCTGCGCAAGCGGAAGCCACGAAAACCCCTGCACAAAACAGCAACTAACCAACGGCAAATGTCTATGAGCACCAACGAACAAAGTGTTGAAGAGCTGGTTTCGAAGAAATACAAGCACGGCTTCATTACTGACATCGAAGCAGAAACCTTTGAACCCGGTCTGGATGAGGATGTTATACGGCGTCTGTCAGCGCTTAAGGGCGAGCCACAATTCATGCTGGACTGGCGGCTGAAGTCGTTTGCGATCTGGCAGGAAATGCGTGAGCCGAACTGGGCCAAGCTGAACATTGATCCGATCGATTATCAGGACATCTCCTACTACTCGGCGCCGAAAAAGCCGGAAGACGGGCCGCAGAGCCTGGACGAAGTCGATCCGAAGCTGCTTGAAACGTACGACAAACTGGGTATCCCCCTGCATGAGCGCGCGAAACTCGCCGGCGTCGCAGTCGATGCCGTGTTCGACAGCGTCTCTGTCGCTACAACGTTTAAGGACAAACTGCATGCGGCAGGGGTTATCTTCTGCTCGTTCTCAGAGGCAGTGAAGGAATACCCGGAGCTGATCGAAAAATACCTGGGCAGCGTTGTGCCACCCCGTGATAACTACTTTGCCGCGCTAAACTCAGCTGTCTTTAGTGACGGCTCGTTCGTGTACATTCCCAAAGGCGTGCGTTGCCCGATGGAGTTATCGACCTACTTCCGTATCAACGCAGCCAACACCGGCCAGTTTGAACGCACGCTGATTGTCGCTGCAGAAGGCAGTCACGTAAGCTATCTCGAAGGTTGCACGGCGCCGCAGCGCGATGAAAACCAGCTACATGCAGCTGTTGTCGAACTGGTCGCCGAGAAAGACGCCGAAATCAAATACTCAACGGTCCAGAACTGGTACCCGGGCGATGAAGAAGGCAAAGGCGGCATCTACAATTTCGTCACGAAGCGCGGCGACTGCCGCGGCGCGAACTCGAAGATTTCCTGGACTCAGGTAGAAGCCGGTTCCGCAGTTACCTGGAAGTATCCCAGCTGCATACTGCGCGGCGAAAACTCAGTCGGCGAGTTTTACTCGGTGGCCGTTACCAACAACTTCCAGCAAGCCGACACCGGCACAAAGATGGTGCACATCGGCGCGAACACCCGCAGCACGATCATTTCCAAAGGGATTTCGGCGGGCAAGGCACAGAACGCTTACCGCGGCCTCGTGAAGATCTTTCCGACGGCGAAGAATGCCCGCAACTACAGTCAGTGCGACTCACTGCTGATGGGCAATGAATGCGGTGCGCACACTTTCCCGTACATGGAAGTGAAGGAACCCTCTGCAGTCGTCGAGCACGAAGCCACCACATCCAAGATCGCTGAAGACCAGCTGTTCTATTGCCGGCAGCGCGGTCTGTCGGAGGAAGATGCGGTCAACATGATTGTGAACGGCTTTTGCAAAGAAGTGTTCCGCGAATTACCCATGGAGTTTGCCGTCGAAGCGCAGGCACTCATGAACGTTAGTCTCGAAGGCGCCGTGGGTTAAGCCCGGCGATTACTGGAAAAAACCATGCTTATAGAAATCAAAAATCTCCATGCCAAGATCGACGGCAATGAAATCCTGA
The DNA here is from genome assembly GCA_964384295.1 of uncultured Chromatiaceae bacterium. Taxonomy (GTDB): domain Bacteria; phylum Pseudomonadota; class Gammaproteobacteria; order Steroidobacterales; genus JABIQA01. Next base: position 406 of record CAYLLI010000080.1, on the reverse strand, counting down.
AAGGCCTGAACCTGAGCATTAAGCCGGGTGAAGTCCACGCGATCATGGGCCCTAACGGCGCCGGCAAAAGTACGCTGGCTCAGATTCTCGCCGGTCGCGAAGAGTATGAGATCACGGAAGGCAGCGTCACGTTTAACGGCGTTGATCTGCTGGAACTTGAGCCCGAAGAGCGTGCGCATGCCGGGATCTTTCTCGGCTTTCAGTACCCGGTTGAGATTCCGGGCGTAAATAACGTCTATCTGTTGAAAGCGGCGCTGAACGCAAAACTCAAATCGCAAGGCAAGCCCGAAATTGATGCGGTGTCTTTTATGCGCCTTGTGAAAGAGAAAGCAGCGCTGATGGAAATGAACCAGAGCTTCCTGAACCGCAGCGTTAACGAAGGCTTCTCCGGCGGTGAGAAAAAACG
>CAYLLI010000079.1:0-9937 GCA_964384295.1 uncultured Chromatiaceae bacterium | reverse complement strand
GTCAACACGATCACACAGGGTGCGTGGGCGCTGTTGCTGTCACGTTACAGCGGCGACGACGATGTTGTCTTTGGCGCGACCACCGCCGGTCGCCCTGCGCAGCTCGAAGGCATTGAATCGATGATCGGCCTGTTCCTGAACACGCTGCCGGTGCGCATTGGTGTCGATGAGTCCGAGACATTGCTCGCGTGGCTGCAGCGCATTCAGGATCAGCAACTGAACATTCAACAGCATGAATACGCGTCACTGATCGACATTCAGGGCTGGAGCGATGTGCCGCGCGGCACACCATTGTTTGACACGTTGCTCGCGTTTGAAAACTACCCCGACATCGAAACGATGGGTCAAACCGAAGGCAGCATCGAGATTAAAGAAAGCAGCGGTTTCGACCGCACCAACTTCCCGCTGACGCTGAACGTCGCGATGATGGATACCGTGTACCTGCGGTTCATCTACGACCGCAACCTATACAGCAAAGCCGCCATGGAGCGATTGGGTCAGCACCTGCAAACGCTACTCACCCACATTCCGGATGCGGCCAGCCGCAGCCTTGGCGAAGTCACGATGATCGAAGCGGACGAACTGCGCCAGCTCGATCAGTGGAACGAGACGAAACGCGACTATCCACAGGAAGACACTCTGGTCAGCCTGCTCGCGAAGCAAGCCGCTTCGACGCCGGATGCACTGGCAGTGAGCTATGGCGAGACCCGTCTCACCTACAGGGAAGTCGATGCACGTTCGAATCAACTTGCACACTACCTGCGTCTGCAGGGCGTCGTGGCAGAAACCCTCGTGGGTGTCTGCATGGAACGCTCCGCTGACCTGGTGATCAGCCTGCTGGCGATTGTCAAAGCCGGCGGCGCGTATGTACCGATGGATCCCGAATACCCGCAGCAGCGGTTGGAGCACATGGCGGAAGACGCAGGGCTTGCGCTGCTTCTTAGCCAGCGCAGCGAGCAGGACATCGTTGAATCGCTGCCTGTGAAAACCATCATGCTCGGCGACATTCACAGTGAGCTCGGCACGTTGCCGGCGACCGCTCCGGAAGTCACCGTAGCGGCAACCGACCTTGCCTATGTGATCTTTACGTCGGGCTCTACCGGACGTCCGAAAGGTGTCATGAACGAACACGGCGGCATCGTGAACCGCCTGCGCTGGATGCAGGACGAATACCCGCTTGATCACACTGACAGAGTGCTGCAGAAAACGCCGTTCAGTTTTGACGTGTCGGTCTGGGAGTTCTTCTGGCCGTTGATCACCGGTGCGGAGCTCGTCGTTGCGAAACCGGGTGGCCATCGCGACACCACGTACCTGGCCGAGCTGATCAAAACGCAACAGATCACAACGATGCACTTCGTGCCGTCGATGCTGCAGGTGTTCCTGCAGGATGCGGCTTCCGCCGGCTGCAGCAGTCTGAAGCGCGTCTTCTGCAGTGGCGAAGCGCTGTCGTTCGATGCACAACGCAAGTTCTTTATGCGGATTGAAAATGCCGGCCTCTACAACCTGTACGGCCCGACCGAAGCCGCGATTGACGTCACTTACTGGAACTGCGATCGCGACAGCGACGAGCGTAGCGTGCCGATCGGTCGTCCGGTCGCCAACACGCAACTCTACGTAGTGGATGAGAGCGGTCGCAGAGTGCCGCCCGGCGTGCCTGGTGAGCTCTGGATTTCAGGCGTGCAGGTCGCGCGCGGCTATGTGAACCGACCTGAGCTGACGGCTGAACGGTTTATTGACGATCCGTTTAACGCAGGTGCCCGCGTGTATCGCACCGGTGATCTGGTGCGTTATCGCGACGACGGCGCTGTCGAGTTTATCGGTCGCATCGACGATCAGGTGAAACTGCGTGGCTTCCGTATTGAGCTCGGTGAAATCGAGTATCAACTCAGTCAGCAGCCAACTGTGCAGCAAGCAGTGGTAATGCTGCGCGAAGATGTGCCGGGACTGCAGCAGCTGGTCGCGTACGTTGTCGCAGACCACGGGATTGATGAAGCGGCAGTGAAAAGCGCGCTGGCCGCCACCCTGCCCGACTACATGTTACCGGCAAGCTACATCACTCTGGACACCATTCCGGTCACACCGAACGGCAAAGTGGACCGCCGCGCTCTGCCTGCGCCGGCAGCACCGGAATCGACTGTCGCTTACGAACCGCCGGAAACCGATACCGAACGCCAGCTCGCGCAACTGTGGAGCGAACTGCTCGGCGTCAACAAAGTCAGCAGAAACGATGACTTCTTCGCACTTGGCGGCCACTCGCTAATCGCGATGCAGCTCAGTTCGCGCATCTTTGAGCTCACCGATGTGCAGCTGCCGCTGGACAGTGTCTTCAACGCGCCGACGCTTAAGGAACTGGCCAAACTGCTGCAAACACAGGATGCCGGAGGTGGCAGCGACAAGATCGTCCGCATCGACCGCAGCTCGCGCCGCCGACGACGCTAACCGGCAAGCACGGCGCCACCTCGCTGCGGAACCCCTACTTGCTTGACATAATCGAAATATTGCAACGCAAACTGTGACCCGAACGAATTGCACCGGCCTTTAGCCTATGCGATGCTGAACGACCGTAGACCGGTTCAAAACCCGCTGCGGGCACATCCTGCCGGCTTTCGCCGGATAATCTGGGGACGGGGTGAGCATAGAAAAGAACGTTTCCGTTACCGCATGAACTGAGCAGCGGTAAGTGAGTCGAACCTCAAAGGAAAACAGAGCGTTAAGAAAGGACACTGATGCGATGGCTGAAAAACTCGACTGCCTGGTAATTGGCTACAACAGAGGCTCTATTGAAGGTCATTTGGAACTGGCGAAAGCCGGTAAAGAAGTTTCTGCAGGCTATCAACACGTTTTAGCCAACTCGGCCCGTTTCCTCGGTAAACGCGGCGACTACTTCGATGCCATTAACGCAGCCCTTGCAGCCGCCACCGGACAACCGAGCGAACTGCATTTCGGCAGAATGCCGAATCTGGCGTGCAACATTCTTGCAAGCTTCCTGCAGCGTCACGACCTGACTACCGACGTCATCAACTATTTCAATGGTGAACAGGAGCGGTTGATTGAACTGCTGAAAGACGAACCGCTTTCCGTTGCAATCACCACCACTTTCTACATCGACAATGCACCCATTGCCGAAATTGCCGAGATGGTTCGCAAGCACAGCCCGTCCACGAAGATTATTGTCGGCGGCCCGCGCATGTTCCACATGTTCTCGGACTACCCGGAAAAACGCTGGCCGTTCCTGCTGAAAAACGTCGGTGCCGACATCTATGTGTTCGATTCACAGGGCGAACTCACTCTATCACGCACAGTGAAAGAGTTGAAAAAACCCGAACCGAACCTGAAACGCGTACCGAATATTGTCACCGGCGACCCGCTCGCGCTCACGATGCGCCTGCCGGAAGCCAATGAAATGAACAGCACCAGCGTCAACTGGGACAGCGCTTTGGAGCATTCTCACGCGAACGTTGTGTCGATGCGCACGGCCCGCAGCTGTGCCTTTAAGTGCTCGTTCTGCCGCTATCCGCTGATCGCCGGCTCGCTCGATCTGACCGACGTCGAGCAGGTGGAAGTCGAGCTGCGTGAGCTGCACAACAAAGGCATCAAGTACGTGCTGTTCATCGACGACACGTTCAACATTCCGCAACCGCGGTTTAAAGAACTGTGCCGGATGATTATCCGCAACAAGTTCGACTTCAAATGGCTGTCGTACTTCCGCTGCGCCAACGCAGATGACGAAGCGTTTGATCTGGCCGCCGAAGCCGGCTGCATCGGTGTGTTCCTCGGCATTGAATCGGGCGACACCACGATCCTGAAGAACATGAACAAAGGTGCGAAGGTCGATCGCTACAAGGAAGGTATTCGCAAACTGAACGAACGCGGCATCATCAGCTACTCAACGTTCATCTGCGGCTTCCCGGGCGAAACGGAAGAAACAATTCAGAACACGATCAACTTCATTCGTGAAACCAAGCCCACCTACTACAGCATGGAGCCGTACTACCACGATCCGAAAGTGCCCATCGCGGAGCGCGGTGAAGAATTCGGCATGCAGGGTTCGGGCTATTCGTGGAAGCACAACACCATGGACTGGAAAGACGCCACGAAATGGTCGCTGTACGCCTACGAAAACATCACCGAATCCACGGTTCTGCCACTGAACAACTTTGACCTCTGGTCCGTCGGCTATCTCCTCGGCGAAGGCTTCTCAATGGAGACTATCACCAGTGCCCTCGAGATTCTGGCGCAGATCACCATCGCCGGTATTCGTGAGCCGGACATGGACTACAAAGACAAAGAAGAACGCCTGATCAACCTGTTCAAGAACGCGCCGGAACTGCAGTCCATCATGCAGAAGGACCGCAAGACAGCGTAAGCGCCGGCGTTCGGCGCCCTAAAAAGCCAGAGTCTTATGGCTGCGGTTGCACTGGTGAGTGCACTCGGTGCTCACTCGATCATCATCGTTTAACCTAACGAAGGACTTGCCTGTGGCAATGCTGATCGTGTCGCGTTAGTCTGAGTGCTCAGGCAGGCACACGGGGGTGCATCTGCCAACAATCCGACACTCGGGGAGGTGTTCTGTGCGAAACGCAATTCTTTATTCCATTCTGACCGCCGTATTTTTGTCCGGGACTGCCAATGCAGCGCTAGTCCGGGTCGACTGGGAGGGCGAAGTTAGCAGGAGCTATCTCGGCGTTGCCGCAAAAGGCGATACGATTTCAGGCAGCTTCACGTACGACAACACAACCGAGTCACCCCCGGGCTTTACAGGCAGTTACCGCGATAACCACGATTCCAGCTTCAGCCTGAATGGCTTGAACGGCACGACAAGCGGCAACCAGATTCTGGTCTACAACGACCTTTCCGATACCGGCGATCAGTTTGATTCGCGCAACTACTCCGGTTCGTACACCGGCGACCTTGTTGCAGGCTATCAAGTCAGTCAGATCTTCGTGCGCTTCACCGATTCAACAGGCACCGTCTTTTCCGACCGGTCACTACCCGAAACACTGAATAGCGCAGACTTCGACTTCCGGGGGGGGTCCAGAATCGACCTGGACGGCAATGGCGGCAGCGTTCAGTTCAATGTGACCGGCTTTACGGCGACGATCATTCCGGTACCGGCCGCCGTCTGGCTGTTCAGCTCGGCGCTAGCGGGGTTGGGCTGGGTAAGACGTCGGCAACTGCAGTAACACAACCTAACCAGGGTACTTTTCCGCAGCTGAGTCTGTTGCTTGCTTCAATGCAGACGAGGCAGCGCAAGCCGAAACTCTGCTTCAACATAAGATTTTTTGAGAGCTTTTCTTAAACGCGAGCGCTTGCTAGGCTGAGTGCCGGAGTAAACGGGGAATAGCGAAAAGAGATGTTATGCGCTTAGCAATGGGGATTGTTCTGTGTTTGTTTTTCTTAACAGCGAATGCAGCCACCATGGGGTTTGAGGGGGTTGTGGGCGACAACGACGCACTCTACGACGTATTGACCCATGTAGAAGGCGACTACCGCTTAGCGCAAACCTACGATCATTGCTGGGAGTTCGATTACGGCTGTTCTGACGTTATCAACAGAGACACCGCCATTGTCGGGCGCGATGCGCTCAACCCGTATGGCAACCCTTCCAATGACAACGGCAGCGCAGCTTTCACCTGGACGGAATTTAACGCCGGCTATACCGAGCTCAACTTTGCCCGCATCGACAGCGCCAACTTCAACCTTGGCTCCATCGATTATGCGACGTCTGAGCAAGGGGAATCGGCCACGCTGCGACTGCTCGGCTATTCCGATGAACCGGGAGCCTATGACAGCGTTCCTCAGGCATCGGCCCGGTTAACGGTGACAGACACCTGGAACACGCACGTCTTTGACAGCAGCTGGAATAACGTGAACTTCGTGATCATCACTTATGGTCTTGCTGACGTTCAACTGGACAACATTTCGGCAACCGTTGTACCCGTGCCAGCCGCCGTCTGGCTGTTCGGCTCTGCGCTGGCGGGGCTGGGCTGGATGATACGAAGGAATTGTGTTTGCTTTAGGCACGGATAGAGCAGTTGCTTAAACGTGCATTACGCTTAAAGCCCGACATAGGGTAGTCACCTCCCTACCAAGGCACAACCGGAGTCACATCAAGCGGCTCCTGCAGGATTACGGGCAATGTCTTGTCCACAAACTTGTACGGCAGCGAGACATCGTGATCTACCAGCGGCGTAGGAATCGGGCTGCTGCCCCCTTCAACTCCTATTGAGAATTTCAGCTTGTACTCCCTGGACAGGTCAAATTCACCACCAAACACAAGAAAGGTGATCGGTACCAAGCTATAGGTCACTTCTGTGCCCGGCTGCACTTGGCCGCCCGGCGCCTGATCATTGGGGTTCCAGATAAGGTTCAGGAAGACTTCCGGTGCAGTGAACTGACCCGGCTCATACGTTTCGTTATACAACGTAATACTGCCACTAGTGACCGGCGGGATCCCCTCCGGATAACGCAGCGTAAAACTGATAGTGGTATCAGCATCGCCAAGTCCTGCCTCATTACCCCCACCCGGAGGCGCATCGGGTGTTGGCGTGGCAGTAGGCAGCCCCGAAAAAAACGACCAGTAGGCTTCTGCATTAAACGCAGTCCATGGATGCCCGCCCGGATGCTGGCAGAACTGCACCGGGTAAACTTCATTAGGGAATGCAACGGCGGAGTAATCGATGCACTGAGCAATAACGCCTGCTTGCTGGCTCTCGGGATCATGGCCGTTGTAACGCGCCCAGAACTCGATTGAACTTGCACCGGTGTTAAAGGAAGTAATGGTATCGACTTCGCCATGAGTTTGAATCACGGCGGTTGAGCCTATGCAATTGCCACCGCTGATCAGGGCACCAGAACTGACTGCGATTGCTCGAACGAAGTCGCCATAGCGACAGCCGATCTCGCTGGCCATGCCTGCGCCACTGCTATGACCAACCACAAAGACGCGGTTCGGGTCCCACTTCAGCCCCCGACGCTCCAACTCCGCAAGCAGGTCCTCAAAAAACAGAAAATCGTAGTCAAAATTCCAGTTAACGTTATTCGCATCCAGGGCCAATGCATCGGGAAACACCATAATTGCAGCATCCCCCACCTGATCGACCAAACCATAGCGGTCGGTATCACCGATCCAGCTGCGGTGAGATGCAAATGAGCCATGGAACCCCACAATCAGTGGTTTCAGCTCTTCTTGCACCGAAGCAGACTGAACGGTCGCGACGGCCGGCTCAGGGTCAAGAAAGTAATAGGTGCGCTCAACACCATTTGACCGCATGGATTGCAGGCCCGTACTGAGGGTATCCGGACCACCCGCTATCGATGCATCCTCAGACCCACCGTTATTTCCGCTATCGCTATCGAACGGGTTGCAGCCGGCAAGAAAACTGATGGTGATTAGAAGGATTAGACGAGCAAGCGCAAGCATTTGGTAAGCCTCAAATGGTAATAATGGCCTGCAAAGGCTAGCCTCAAGCATCGAATAACGCGGTAGCAATTCACGAATGACACGAATATTCTTCTTATATCGACTGTTTTTACCCTTTCAGCCTCACGACTACCGTTCATTTGCACCAATGACATCTGCTTTCTCACGTACCTGCATCAGTTTGCGCGATCGAGCCAAGTAAATATGCAACGCTCGCCGCTATTTATTCGGGTTGCTGAAGCCGTTTACTGGCTGGGCATACCCTTGATCTTGGGGCTGCTAGTTGGCTGGTTCAGGGTCGGTTCTGCGGATGCGGATATCCGGCTTGCCGTGCTGGGATTCTGGATTGCCTACGTAATTGCATGCTGTGTTGGCTGTATTTTATGTTTGTGGCTTAGCTATCTTGTGCTGAAACCCTGGCGCCCGCCCCTGTGGTTTATCACCATTTTCGGCATCGTCGTTTTGGGGCTGCTACTGCTCTATCCACTGAACCACTTGCTGGAATATGGGCAGCTCAGATTGCCGGCAGCGACGGTTCCGATGGGGCCGCTGCGCACCTCTCTGGATTCAGAGTTTGCGGGTATTTATCTATTTGCTGTGCTGCCCGGCACGGCTATCTTTCTGGGCGTCAATCTCGCCTACGATCGGATACTGGGCATCCCAAGATATCGATATACCATGGTAGCGAGTGAGACAGCTGTGGATAAATCCTCAATAGCTCCGGAAACAACTGAAGACACACCAGCGATCATGCGACGCCTAGGCCCGAAAACTACGGGCACTCTAATAGCCATGCAAGCTCAGGAGCACTATGTAATGGTCTATACCGAGAACGGCAGCGAGCTAATTAACTACTCTTTTGGTAATGCCCTGAAAGATATGCCGCAAAATAGTGGCCTGCGCACCCATCGCTCTTGGTGGGTCTCTCGAACGGCAGTTGAGAAAATGGACCGTGTAGAAGGAAACTGGCGACTTCTGTTAACTAACGGATTGCAGGTGCCTGTCAGCCGTTCACACGTCAACGAGGCCAAGCGACTTTTTCGCTAGCCATCCCCCGCCTCAAATCAGGCTCTATTTTGGGCCTGTTCTAAGCGCAGGAATGCTGAAAACAGGCCCCAAATTAACTGAATTCGGGCAATTTCCGACCCTGCCCCCGCCGCTGCACGGCAATTGGCCCGAATATGGCTAAATAGATAGCCAAACCGTTAAGAATATCCGTGACAGACGGGCTTATTCACACCACAATTACTGTTTACCTTCAGAGCGTTAGCGATAAAGCTTTGAGAACACTATTGAACACGGAAGCCGGGCTCAAAAAACGGGGTGCGGGGAGCACCCGAGAGCCTGTCTGATCCGGCCTGAAAATCTTTGATGAGCGAAACTGACGCGACAATCAGCAGCGAAGCTGTTGCCGAAACGGCGGCTAATGCCGACGACGCGTACGTGTTTCCGGCCTCTTTCGGGCAACGCAGGCTGTGGTTTCTGGACCGGCTCGAACCGGACAGCGCCGCCTACAACATCACGTTTGCTACCCGCCTGACGGGTGCCATCAATACCGCAGCGCTGCAACAGGCGTTGAACGCCCTGGTCGCCCGTCACGAAACCCTGCGCACCACGTTTGATGTGGAGGATGACGAGCCGGTACAGCTGGTCGCCGAACACGGCACTGCCCCGCTCGACGTGATTGCCGTGCAGGACCCGTCGACGACAGCGATCGATCATCTGTTGAAACAGCTCTCCGAGCGTACCTTCGATCTGCAAAACGGACCGCTGTTCAGAGTTCACCTGATTCAAACCACACCGAATGAATCGATCCTGCTCGTTAACATTCATCACATCATTGCCGATGCCTGGTCGCTCGGTATTTTCTACAACGAGCTGGCAGCACTCTACGCCCATCACGCCGACTCCGAACCGCTCACGATCAGTGACCCCGACATTCAGTACGGCGACTTCGCCGACTGGCAACAGGAATGGCTGACGAGCGATGAGCTGAACACGCAGCTGGACTATTGGAAGCAACGCCTGAGCAATATGCCGCCGCTGCTGGAACTGCCGCTCGACAGAGCCAGACCGCGGCTGCAAACCTACAATGGTGCAACCGTCAGTATCGAGCTGCCGCAAGCGCTAAGCGCTTCGCTACGCCAGACCGCGCAGTCGCAGCAATGCACGCTGTTTATTCTGTTGCTCAGCGCCTACAACGCACTGCTGCACCGCTACACAGGCAGCGACGATATTGTGGTCGGCACGCCGATTGCCGGTCGCAACCGCAAAGAACTCGAGCCCGTGCTGGGCTTCTTTGTGAACACGCTAGCGCTGCGCAGCGACCTGTCGGGCAACCCGACATTCAGTTCGGTACTGCAGCAGACCAAACAGAACTCGCTCGATGCCTACCGGCATCAGGACCTGCCGTTTGAGAAACTCGTCGAGGAACTGCATCCGGACCGGGTGATGAGTCACTCGCCGATTTTCCAGACGTTGTTCGTGCTTGAGCACGGCGGTGGATCAGGCAAC
>CAYLLI010000078.1:0-9969 GCA_964384295.1 uncultured Chromatiaceae bacterium | reverse complement strand
TGAATATATTGATTCGCACGATGACCCTGCAGAACAACCAACTTACCTTGTCCGCAGGCAGTGGAATCGTCGCTGACTCAAATCCGGAGAAGGAACTCGCGGAGACCCGGGCAAAAGCAAAGGGGCTTTTACTGGCGCTCGCTGAAACGTCGTCAAATACTTAAAAGGTTTCAGGGTAAACTCAGTCCGCGATGGAACAGTGTTTGATCAATGGTGTTGTAGCTACAGGGATTCCGGCGGATGACCGGGGACTCGCCTATGGTGACGGCCTGTTTGAGACCATTGCGGTTCGTTGCGGATTGCCTCGGGGGCTGAGCCTGCATCTCGATCGTCTTCAGGACGGTTGCGAGCGTATCGGGCTGTCTTTTCCCGGCCGGGATCTGTTGAAAACGGAGATTCACGGTCTGTCGTTGCCCGAACACGGGGCGCTAAAAGTCATCCTCACCCGAGGTTCAGGCCGGCGCGGCTACGCGGCTGACCCTGCCGCAGAACCACTGCGCGTCGTTACCGTTGCTGCGTCCGAGCCGTATCCTGAAGCGTTCTATGCGCAGGGCGTTGCGCTGCGTTTTTGCACAACTCCGGTCAGCAGCAACACAGCACTCGCGGGTTTGAAATCGCTGAACCGCCTCGAGCAGGTATTGGCGCGCAGCGAGTGGAGTGATAAGGCATTTCAGGAAGGATTGATGTGTTCGGGGGATCAACGGGTGATTGCCGGCACGATGACAAACTTGTTTGTTGTCGCGAACGGTCGGGTAGTAACGCCTGAACTTTCGGACTGCGGTATCGCCGGAACAATGCGACGACGGATAATGAATGTTTTACAGGCAAATGGAACCGCTGTGAGCGAGCAGGACTTGTCCACAGCCGACGTACGTAATGCCGAAGAATTGTTTGTTACGAATGCGCTGTTGGGCTTGTGGCCGGTGGCCCGGCTCGAAGCAGCGGTATTCCCGGGTGCTGAAGGCCGGGTGACTCAGCAAGTGATGCACGCATTGCATGAGGACGGAGTGTCAGATGTGGCTCCCGGATTGCGGAGGCTGTGATGCGTTGGCTGACAGTCGCCGTGATTGCAGTCGCCGGCTTTATCGGTTGGTCAGCGTATACGCTGCGCGCGCCGCTGCCGCTATCGACCGAGAGTGAGATTGTTATCGTTGCACCCGGTACGAGTCTGATCCGGCTGGCCGGTGAGTTGAACGCGCGTGGCGTTCTGCCGCATCCGCGAATCTGGCAGTGGTACGTCCGGCTCACGGGCAAAGACGGTTCCATTCAGGCGGGTGAGTACCGGCTAACCCCTGATATGAACTCGCTGGATCTGCTGCAACAACTGCTCACCGGCGACGTTGTACTGCATGCGCTGACGATTCTTGAGGGCTGGACTACGGTCGATCTGCTAAAAGCGATCCGGAGTCAGGAAGCATTAGTCTCGACGCTGCCCGCGCCGGTATCGGATTGGGAGCTGGTGACCAGTCTCGGCAGCCGTCTCGGACTGCCTTACCCGCACGCAGAGGGGCTCTTCTATCCGGATACCTACCGGTTTCCGCGCGGTACGACTGATGTTGAATTGCTGAAGCAGGCAGCTGCGCGGCAAACGGCTGAGCTGGCTGCTGCCTGGGAGGGAAGAGCACCCGATCCGTTGATTGCCACGCCCTATGACATGCTGATTCTCGCATCGATTATTGAGCGGGAAACCGCGGTCGATGCAGAGCGCGCGACCATTGCCGGGGTATTTCTGAGGCGCCTACAGCGACGCATGCGATTGCAAACGGATCCGACTGTGATCTACGGGTTGGGAGCAGCCTTTGACGGCAATCTGACTCGTCGCGATCTGAAGACCGACACGCCTTACAACACGTATACCCGCGGTGGCTTGCCGCCCACGCCGATTGCCCTGCCGACCGCAGCATCGCTGCAGGCGGTAGCGATGCCTGAACCGGGCGACGCGCTGTATTTTGTTGCTGCGGGTGACGGCAGTGGCCGGCACGTATTCAGCGCAACTCTCGAAGACCACAATAAAGCCGTTGCAGCCTATCTGAAGCGGTTAAAATCAAAACCGTGATCAACTCTGACCGGCGAAAGGAAAACTATGGCAACTGAGCGTTTTATTACGCTTGAAGGCATTGAAGGCGTTGGCAAGTCGACGCAGATGGCGTTCGTGACGCGGTGGCTTGAATCCCGCGGGCAAACAGTCGCTGTCACGCGCGAACCGGGCGGCACCCCGGGTGCTGAAGCGATTCGGCAGGTGGTGCTGGATACCGGACGTGATGAGATTCCTGATCAGAGTGAGTTGCTGCTGATGTTCGCGGCGCGTTCGGCTCACCTCGATACGCTGATTCGCCCGGCATTGGAGCGTGGTGAGTTTGTTCTCTGTGATCGTTTTACCGACGCCAGTTATGCCTATCAGGGCTATGGCCGGGGTTTGCCGGTTGAGGCAATCGCGCAGCTGGAAACTCTGGTTCAGGGTGACCTGCGCCCGGGGCTGACCATATTGCTGGATGGCAGCTTTGATCTGTCGCTGCAGCGGCGTGCCGGGCGCACCGAGACCGACCGGTTTGAACAGGAACAGCGCGACTTTTTTGATCGTGTGCGGGACGGTTACGGGGCGCTGGCAAAGGCGCATCCTGAGCGCATTAAAGTCGTGGATGCCGGCCAGACACTCGAGCGCGTTGAGATTGAGATTGCCGCTTTGCTGGCCGACGCATTTCCGGAGCTTGTGTAATGCTGCTTGCGGCCAATGAAACTATCGAGCTGCCCTGGATACGCCCGCAGCTTGAAGACTTTATTAACGCGGTTGATTCGGACCGTGCGCCGCACGCGATCGCTCTGTACGGACCCCAGGGTAGCGGGCGTCGTCAGCTAGCCAGAATGATGGTTGAGCAGTTGCTTGCGCGACCGCTTGACGACAACGAACAGCATCCGGATTACCTGGAAATTGTGCCTGAGGCTGATAAGCCGGATGCCGACATGAGTCGTTCGCCCAAGCCGAAAAAAAGCATCGGTGTTGATCAGGTTCGCCATGCCATCGGTTTTCTGCAGTTAACCAGTCATCAGCAAGGGGCGAAAGTCGCCGCCGTGTTTCCCGCAGACAAGCTCACGAATAGTGCTGCAAACAGCTTTCTAAAAACGCTGGAAGAACCGCCGGACAATACGTTAATTATTCTGGTCTGCGAGAAACTCACCAGCTTGCCCGCCACTGTGGTCAGCCGTTGCCAGCACGTGCGCGTGTCACCACCGGCGGCTGACGACGGCGTCGCGTGGTTGCAGCAGTTCAGCCCGGAAACAGAGTGGGGCGGTCTGCTGGAGTTCTGCGGCTACGCACCTCTTTATGCCCGCAACCTGCAGCAGTCCGGGTTTATCGATGTGGCCCGACAGTACGCGAAAGATCTGAATGCCCTTCAGAATCGCTCGGCGGATCCGGTTTTGATTTCGAAACAGTGGGCGAAAACCGACTTAAGTCTATGTTTTCGCTGGCTTTATGCTCAGGCGGCGAAGATCATGCGGCAACAGGCGGACGGTGGTAATGCGAACCAGCGCACAGAAGCCTGCTACGCGTACCTGCGAGAATTAAACATATTGAAGCAGCAGCTAAACAGCGGGCTTAACATGGATTTGAATCTCGCCCGGTTGTTGCACGCGTGGTACGGTGGATTTCGCGGCTTACCCTAGGCTTTGCATTCGGTAAGCCGACAAGCGTGAACGATTGGCGAACTGAAACGGGGAACAATAATGTCAAAACCCGGCATGTTGACACTGACAATTAAGGACAAAAGTGCGCTGTATCTGGCGTACATGCCGTTTGTTAAAAATGGCGGATTGTTTATTCCCACCAGCAGTCAATACCAACTTGGTGACGAAGTCTTTATGTTGCTGAACCTGATGGGCGAAGAGGAGAAGCTCCCGGTCGCCGGTCGGGTGATCTGGTTAACTCCCAAAGGCGCACAGGGCAAACGTGCCGCCGGCATCGGTGTTCAGTTCAGCGAACAGGATGAAGGGGCCACGAAACAAAAAATCGAAAACCATCTGCAGGCTGCTCTCGGCGGCGACAAAGCAACGCACACGATGTAATACAGGCTTGGGTTATCCCAGACTCTTCAGGCCGCCTTCCAGAACCGACGCGTTAAACCCTTTTTCCGTCAGAATAAACGTGGCAGCCGAACTGCGCCGGCCCGTATCGCAATAAACAACGTACTGCTTGTCGGGGTCCAGCGTGTTCAGTTTCAGGCGAATAAAGTAGAGCGGAATATTGATCGCGTCGTTTTCGTGCGATTCACTGAATTCACTGGGCAGGCGCACATCAAGCCACTGGCCGCCCGCCGCAATGACCTGCTGAGCCTCGTCGTAATCCACTTTGTCGATAGTGGGCTCGTTCAGCAGTTCGTGGAAATCTTTTTTGTTCAGGCGCATGACCGACCCGTCGGTCAACATGGAGACGGTGGCGTTGCGCTTGGTTTCCGAGATCAACGCTTCCTCGCCGAAGGTGTCACCGACGCCGAGTTCCGCTAATCGAATGCCATCTTTGTTGAGCGGTGTTTCGCGCGTTACAGCGCAGGTGCCTGACATGATGACGTAGAAAAAGTCGCCTTCATCGCCCTGATTAATCACGGCATCACCGGCTTTGTACTCGATCTGTTGCATGCGCATGAAGATCGCCTGAATGTTCGCCGCAGGGATTTTCTGAAACGCCCGTGTTTGCAGCAGCACGGTCATCCAGTTCGCATCATCAGGATCGTCCTCGGCAGTACCTAGGTCATTCACTTCGTAGGTGCCGGTCTGGTCCCAGGTCAGCATGACGTCAAGAAGGTCTGCATCGATCGCGATGTACTCGGCGGCTGCGGTTGCCGTGACCGTGTGCTGACGTGGCATTCCTTCAGAAATCGCGCGCCGGGCTTCGGCGGAGCTGCTCTCGATAACCTCGATGCTGCCATCCGCTGCCGTCAGGCTGAGTGTGCCTGATACGAGATAGATCAGGCGCTGGTCGTTATCACCTTGCTTCAGAATGATCTTGCCTTCATCCGCGGCAGTGATTTGTGTTTTTTTGCAGAGCGCATCGAGGTTCTGGCGCTTCAATGAGTCCAGCGGAACAAATCGCTTTAACAGCTGCGGTGTAAGCTCGGTTGCCATATTAATCCGTGGTTCGCTCTCGTAACGACATAATGCTTTTGTTAGTGCGCCGATAGTTTAAAGCGCAAAGTGAGGTGGTGAAAGGACACAGTTCAGGTTTTAACGATTCTGTTCAGCCAGTAGGGCGTTCCAACCGGCCGAGGGTTTAAACCGGTTGCCATACTCTGAGCTAAGCCGATTGAGTTCGTTGATGACAGTATCCACGCCCAGTGCGGTTCCATAATGCAACGGGCCGCCGCGAAACGGTGCGAAGCCTGTCCCGAAAATTACGCCGGCATCCACTTCGTCAGCAGTCGCTGCAACGCCCTCATGCAGACATGCCGCGCTTTCGTTCAGTAGTGCCAGCATAAGGCGCTGTTCGAGATCCGGATCTTGCGCTGCCGGAGTAACCGTCCCTCTGACGGGTTTGCCATCGGTATAGCGATAAAACCCTTCTCCTGACTTTCGTCCCAGCCGGCCTTCGGCAACCATCGTTTTCAGTGCTTCGGGCACCTCGCGTCCTGTGATTTCTGCCAGTCCTTCTGCGACATGCAAACCGATGTCGAGCCCCACCGAGTCCGCCAGTTCGATGGGCCCCATCGGCATACCGAAGTTGCGGGCAGCTGTATCAATGTCTTCCGGACTGTAACCTTCAAGGTGCAGCCGCATGGCCTCATCCAGATACGGGCCGAGCACCCGGTTTACCAGAAAGCCCGGAGAGCTCTTGCAAATTAACGGCAGTTTGCCGAGCTGCCGGGCAAAGCCGACAGCAGCAGAAACGGACTTCGCATCGGCTTGGGCATGCTCAATCACTTCAATGAGCGGCATTTTTGCGACCGGATTGAAAAAGTGCAGCCCGATCAAGCGTGAAGGGTTATTCAGGGCGGCTGCAATGTTCTCCAGAGGAATGCTGGACGTGTTGCTGGTGAGTAACGCATCTTGCCGCATCCCGCCTTCCAGTTCAGTAAGCAGCGCTTGCTTGGCTTCAAGGTTCTCGAATATGGCCTCGACAATTACATCAGCGCCGGCAACTCCCGTGCCGTCAACATCAGGCTGCAAACGAGACATGGCGTCGGCGACCAGCTTGGGATCCCGAAGACGTTTTTCGAACAGCGTGTTCGCACGTTTAAGTGCCGGTTCGATGTACTTCATCTCACGGTCCTGCAGAGTGACCGAGCAGCCGCGCAACACACTCCACGCGGCAATGTCACCGCCCATCACGCCCGCGCCGACGACGTGCACCTTCTCTGCATCCGTTGTATTGGCCGGCGGGTTGCGTTTGAGGTTGTCCTGCAGGAAAAACACGCGCACGAGGTTCTTCGAGGTCGGTGTCTGCAACAATTCGGCAAATGACTGAGCTTCTGCCTTAAAGCCATGTGCAGGGCTTGCGCCCGTGCGCTGCCACAGGTCGACAATCGCATACGGAGCAGGGTACTGAGCGGGCTTTGCTTTAACGGCAACCTGCTTGCGCAGCATGCTCGCGAGCAGTGGTCTGCAAATCCTCAGGTTCAGAAGCCGGTCAATCACTGGTGCGGAAGCCGGCTGCGGGGGCTTCAGCGCGAGCTGTGCAGCGGTCTCTACCAACTGATCGGCTGGTGCAATCCGGTCGATTAGCTTGCGCTGAAAAGCCTCTTTCGGAGACAGGCTGCGACCTGACAGCATCAGGTCCATCGCGATCCGGACACCTGCGATACGCACCAGACGCACGGTGCCGCCCAATCCGGGATGCAGCCCCAGCTGCACTTCAGGCACTCCGAGACTTCTGTCCGGTGCTTCCTGCATGACGCGATACTTACACGCTAACGCAAGCTCGAGACCACCGCCCAGCGTGGCGCCCTTAAGCGCGGCGACGGTTGAGAAAGGGAGGTCTTCAAGCTGTTGGAATACCGCCTGACCGCGCTCAATCAGCGCCACAGCAGCCGCCTTATCCGTCATCTTCGGAAACTCATTGATGTCGGCACCGGCGATAAAGCTGTCTGGCTTGCCGGACTGAATCAGCAAACCTCTTGGGGGTTGGCTCTGAAGCACGGTAAGCAACGTTTCCAGTTCTTCCAAAACCGCCGTGGAAAGTGTGTTGACGCTGCTGTCCGGCACATCAAGAGTCAGCACGGCGACCTCATCTGCGCGGCGCTCAAGCGACCAATTTATTAACTCACTCATGCTGACTTCGCTCCCGGGGTTTCAGCGGCTGTCGCGATATTAAAGTCGCAGACCAGCGGCAGGTGATCGGAGTAGGTGACTTGCGGAATCGAAAAACCGGTTACTTCGATGCCTTCGCTATACAGAATGTAATCGAGCTCCAGACGTGGGCTGGTGCTTGGGTAAGAAGGTTGCTTGGTCTTGTTCGCGCTTTGCAAACCGGCGGCTTCGCAGAACAGGAAGATTTCATCTTCGCCCCAGAACGCATTGAAATCGCCGGCAACAATGACCGGTTTGTCGGTGCGCTGAATCAGTTCATAGAGTTTTCTCAGTTGAAACTGCCGATGGCGATACTTCAGCGACAAATGCACCAGAAACACAGCAACGTCTTCCAGTTCGAGTTCAATGATCAGGCGTTTGATGCCCGTGTCGAAATAGTGAAAACGCTCTCCGTGCACCCGCGGGGCAGCAAGAAACGCGTTCGCCTGGTTGCGCAGAATGGGCAGCACCTGGTTCATCGACGCTTCGCCGTATTTGCATTCGTAGCTGGAGTAATGCCCCAGCTCGGCGGCAATCGCATCGGCCTGATTGACTCTGCCGCTGCGCAGGGAGCCGGTGTCCACCTCAATCAAACCGACGATATCCGGATCGTGTTCCTTAATGAAGGCGGTGATTTGCGTTAATGCCTTGGCATCCCCGAACAGGTAGCGGGCGCCGGGGACAGGCACGCTCCCGGAAGCCCCGAATCCCACGGCATAGCGGATGTTGTAAAGCATCAATCGCATTGAGTTCACAGTTTACTGCGTGTGTTCTTGGCGTGTTCACCAAATTTGCGTTAAATAACCAGTATTAACGTAAGTTTCTGCCGCTAAATGCGGTTCTGGACAGACCTATGACCATACAAGAGCCCATCAGACTGTTTGTCGCGCATGCGTTTAGTGAGCATGAGGACTTTCATAAAGTCATTGAGTACGTCGAAAGCAAAGAAAGTTTCCAATACGTCAACACAGCAAGCTTTGCCCGGCCGGAAGGCGCGACTTCTGCCTCGTTGCAGGAAGAGCTGCGCAAGCAGATCGGGCTGTCAGAGGTCGTAATCGTGCCGGTGAACATCTACAAGGCGCATGCGGACGTTATCGACTACGTGATCCGGGTGGCTGAGAACTTCGGTACCAAGGTCATGGGTGTGCGCTCATTCGGCGTTGACGCCGAGCTGCCGAAAAGCCTGCGGGATCACTGTGCCGAGGTGGTGGAGTGGGACGCCCGCAAGCTGATCGCCAATATTAAGAAACTGGCCCGGAATGAGGCGATCCCTGAGTACGAAGTGGTTGAATTTACTCTGGATTAGCCTGTTAAAGTCGTGATCAGCGGATTATAAGGCGCTGATATATCCATATTGCATATCGCCGGTTGTTCAGGCGGGTGCACTTCAGTAAGATTCCCGCCTGCCGCAGCGGAGCGAGTCCGCTGCCTTCACTGTTATAGCGGAAACTACTATGTCTACGATTCAGACCGATGCACTGATTGTTGGTGCAGGGCCTTGCGGTATCTTTCAGATTTTTGAGCTCGGACTGCTCGGCATTAAAGCCGACATTATCGACTCGTTGCCGACCGTCGGTGGGCAGTGCACCGAACTGTACCCGGACAAGCCGATTTACGACATTCCCGCCGTGCCGAGCTGCACCGGTCAGGAACTGATTGACAGCCTGATGGAGCAGGCCGAGCCCTTCGGCGCCACGTTCCATCTCGGTGAGGAAGTCGTGGTTGTCGAAAAACAGGACGGGTACTTCCGCGTTGTCACGAGTGCGGATAAAGAATTTCACGCTAAGACGATTTTCATCGCCGGCGGTGTCGGTTCGTTCCAGCCGCGTAAACCGCGCCTTGAAGGTGTTGAAGAGATCGAAGACAGCAGTCTGCACTTCAAAGTGAAAAACCCCGAGATGTTTGCGGGTCAGAAACTGGTGATTGCCGGTGGTGGCGACTCGGCACTCGACTGGGCGCTGGCGTTGGCCGATTCTGCTGCCGAGTTGACGTTGGTTCATCGCCGTGATGACTATCGTGCGGCACCGGCATCCGTTGCCCAGCTGAAGGAAATGGAAGCTGCAGGCAAAGTAAAGATCATTGAAAACACCAATCTTGCCGGTCTGAATATTGCCGACGGCAAACTGCAGTCAGTCGGGCTGAAATCCAAAGCGGGTGATGAGCAAACCATCGACGCGGATCATCTGTTGGTGTTCTTCGGTTTGGCACCGAAGCTGGGCCCGATCGCCGAGTGGGGTCTGACAATTACGAAGAAAGCGATCGATGTTGATACGTCAAACTCGCAGACGAACATTCCCGGCATTTTCGCGCTCGGCGATATCTCAACCTATCCCGGCAAGAAGAAACTGATCCTCAGCGGTTTCCATGAAGCTGCACTGGCTGCGTTTGCAGCGAAAGCGATCATTGAGCCCGGCAAGAAGGTTCACTTGCAGTACACAACAACCAGTCCGACGATGCACAAGCGTCTGGGTGTTGAAGACGAGATCGAAAGCTAAGCACCGATCCTCTGCAACGTGCTGCGGACACACGAAGAGCCTGTTTGGTGTTTCATCAAGCAGGCTTTTTTGTACCGGCAGGTTGAGCGGGCGAGCGCAGTGTTCGGTACTATGGGAATACAGTATTTCAGTGAGGTAACAACGCTATGCAAGCGGTCATAACCGGTTGGGGTAAGTGCTTGCCACCCGCCGTACTCAG
>CAYLLI010000077.1:0-9990 GCA_964384295.1 uncultured Chromatiaceae bacterium | reverse complement strand
TATTTCGTGTTCGGAGCAGACGAGGTTGATCCGCAAACGCATTTCGTGATGGATTTCAGCGGGCTTAAAGGCGTGAAAGCCTGGCTGGACCATATGTTTGATCATACCTGCCTGATTAATGCCGATGACCCCGAGCTCGAGCTGTTCAAAGAGCTTGATGAGCGCGGCATTATTCAGCTGCGGGTGCTGCCCAACGTCAGCATGGAGGCGACCGCCAAGTACGTTGCTGAGCATGTGCAAAACATGCTGGATGAAGTCACGGGCGGCAGAGTGTATATCCACGCCTGCGAATGCCGTGAGAACGAAAAAAATTCAGGCTGGTTCTATCCACGGGGAGGGGCTGCCGACATCCCTCCGTCAACCAGCGAGATTGGCGAGTCCTGATTCACCGGCCGTTGGCTTGTATGTCTGGTTAAAAGCACCCTTCGGGGTGCTTTTTTTCTGGTCTGCCTGTGTCGTAGCTGCCCGTTGCTCAGTAGAGAAAGCGCTATTCGCGCTATGGATGAGTGGAGCTTTGCCCGCCGGGTTGCCGTGCTCCCCCGCGATTCGCGGATATACTGATTTCAGTACCTTTTTCAGGAGGCAGTAACATGATGTTTCGTTTGATGACTTTGATGGTTTTGATTTTTCCGCTGGCAGCGAATGCTGATTTTCATTTTGATGCCAGTAAAAAGAATCTGATCAGCGACGAGGAGAAAGCGCTGGTCGAAGAGTTGACCGTCTTCCTGAAAGCCTATGAGGCGGCCTACAACAACCAGGATTACCGGACCGTCAAAAGCATGTGGGCTGATGACGGCAACCCGATCTACATGGCCGAAGAAGTGCCGTTTCCGTTGTACGGCAAGGCGCGGCTCGACAGCTACTTTAATCCGCGGCCGGGGAGAAAGATTCTTGATGGCATCTACAACCGCTATTCCGAAATACGCGCAAAGAATGTAGCGCCCGGGGTTGCCGTGGCGACCTACCGGATTGACTACGATATCAAGCTGGTTGGTATGCCTCCCTCAGGCGGCTGGGACCGGATTATGTCGGTGTTCATTAAAGAAGACGGCGAATGGAAGATGACCGCTTATGCCGAAGCCCCGATGGGACCGGCAACGATGGTTCGCAAGATGATCAAAGCCAATCCGGCAACCGATGAGCAGATGAAAGCGGACTACAAGACCACTCAGAAGACCATCAAGATGCTGAGCCAGGCGGGGGTCAGCGATGATTTCGACGAGTTCATGGAGGCTCGCAAAGACCTGGAGCCGGTGCACTAGTAGGTAGATTCCCCAGAGTAAATCCGGCGAGGGTGCTTCTATACTGAGATCAGACGCTACTACACAGAACCGGAGTTACGTATGAGTCTGCATCACAAGTCACAGAAAACCCTCGAGTCATTATTCGCTCACCCGATCTCGATGAACATCGACTACAGCAAAGTCGTGCACCTGTTTGAGGAGTTGGGTGCGGAAACGGAGGAGACGAAGAAGCATCATCTGAAGGTGAAACTGAATGGCCATGAGATGACGTTTGCTCACCCGCACCACAAGAACATTGACGATAAAAATCAGGTGGTTGCGATTCGTGATTTTCTGCAGGACTGCGGGATCACGCCTGATTCGATCTGATGCTTGAGTCTTGATCTGAAAAGCCCGCCAAGTGCGGGTTTTTTTTAGGTCTGTTGTCATGCGGGCGCCTCGTTTACCATGAGCCGCCCCGATTCAACGAGATTCCAGCATTGATGGACGTTCACACCAAGGTTCTGATCACCGGCGCGACAGACGGCATCGGCAAAGCGACAGCGTTGCGGTTGGCGGAAATCGGGTTTCGGCTCGTCATGCACGGTCGCAATCCGGAAAAGTTAAAGGCGGCAGCAGCGCAAGTAGCTGCTGTATCGAAAACGCCGCCGGAAACGGTGCTCGCTGATTTCGCGTCCTTGCAGGAGGTCGCGATGCTTGCAGAGGCGGTAACCGAAAAACACGCTGACCTCGCAATACTGATTAACAATGCTGGCTTGTTAACCGATCACCGCCAAGAAAGTCGCGATGGTTATGAGCTGACCTGGGCGGTGAACTATCTCGCACCCGTATTGTTAACCGAACGGCTGCTGCCGGTTCTGCAACAGAATGCACCCGCAAGAATCATCAACGTCGCCTCAACTGCGATGGGCGGCGGCTACATCAGCTTTGATGATCTGCAATTTCATCAAGGGTTTGACGGTTGGCAGGCCTATGCGAATTCGAAGCTTGCCAATGTGGTTTACAGCGACACGCTGGCTGCACGCCTTGCAGGCACCTCAGTCGTGACTAACGCACTGTGCCCCGGCTTAATTGATACGAACTTCTTTCACACCAATACGGTGTTTGCCAACGGTATGTATGAGCGCATGCAGCCCGGCATGAGAACGCCGGAGCAGGGTGCTGATATTCCGGTCTATCTCGCAACGGAGCCTGAGCTTGCCGACGTGAGCGGCCGGTTTTTTATGCGCAGCAGAGAGCCGGGCATGAACGGACAGATTCAAGGTCTGATGACGCGCCAGGATGCTGAATTAATGCAAGGGTTGAATGAGGTGACCCGAAGCACGTTGGCCACGTATCTATAGATTGCTCTGAAGCGGTGTTCCCAAATGAGGCCCACAAAAAAGCCGGCAAACGCCGGCTTTTTTGTGGAGCTAAAGAATTGCTTAGCTTGCTTCTTTACGTGCTTTTGCTTCCGCAATCACTTCGTCAGCCACGTTACGCGGGGCTGGTGCGTAGTGCGAGAACTCCATAGAGAACTGACCACGACCTGAAGTAATCGTACGCAGGTCACCGATGTAACCGAACATGTCGCTCAGCGGGCAGTCAGCTTTAATGCGAACGCCTGTCGGGCCTTTGTCCTGCGACTTGATCATGCCGCGACGGCGGTTCAGGTCACCGATCACGTCACCGACGTTGTCTTCAGGAGTGAACACGTCCACTTTCATGATCGGTTCCAGCAGCTGAGGTGAAGCTTTCGGAATTGACTGGCGATACGCGTTACGCGTTGCAGCCTCGAACGCCATGGTTGAAGAGTCAACCGCGTGATACGCACCGTCCTGCAACTCAAAGCGCACGTTCACCAGCGGATAACCAGCCAAAGTGCCTTCGTCCATCATGTTTTCAAACGCTTTACCGATGGCAGTCCAGTATTCACGCGGCACGTTACCGCCGGTCACAGTGGATTCGAACTCGTAGTTCTCACCACCCGCTTCGATCGGCGTAATCGTGTAGTCGATCTTACCGAACTGGCCGGAACCACCCGTTTGCTTCTTGTGGGTGTATGAGTCGGTAACCGGCTGGGTAATCGTTTCGCGATAAGCAACCTGAGGCTTACCGACTTCAACTTCAATACCGTGGGTACGCTTCAGGATGTCGACTTTAATGTCGAGGTGAAGCTCACCCATGCCTTTCATGATGCTTTCGCCGGTTTCCTGGTCGGTTTCGACCTGGAATGACGGATCTTCTGCAATCATCTTGCCGAGCGCGATACCCATTTTCTCGGTACCGGCTTTGTCTTTCGCTGCAATCGCAATAGAGATCACCGGATCCGGGAACACCATCGGTTCCAGCGTTGCCGGGTTCTTCTCATCCGCCAGCGTGTGACCTGTCTGTGTGTTCTTCAAACCAACCAACGCCACGATGTCACCCGCCTGGGCAGATTCCAGCTCTTCACGTGAGTCGGCGTGCATTTCAACAATACGGCCGATACGCTCGGTTTTGCCGGTAAAGGTGTTCAGCACGTTGTCGCCTTTTTTCAGTTCGCCCGAGTAGATGCGGGTAAACGTCAGAGCGCCATAACGGTCGTCCATGATTTTGAACGCCAGCGCGCGCAGCGGCTTGGCAGGATCAACGATGGCAAATTTACCGGTCTCGTTACCTTCCAGATCAACTTCCGGCTGCGGATCCACTTCAGTCGGATTCGGCAGGTAGTCAACAACCGCGTTCAGTACATTCTGTACGCCTTTGTTCTTAAACGCAGAGCCGCAGTACGTCGGGAAGAAGTCCAGCGCGATGGTGCCTTTGCGGATGCAGCGCTTGATGTCATCGAGGGAAGGTTCGTTGCCTTCGAGGTATTCCATCAGCAGTTCATCGTCCTGCTCCAGCGCAGTTTCGATCAGCTTGCCGCGATACTCTTCGGCTTTGGCAACCATGTCTTCCGGAATGTCGACGATTTCGTAGTTCTCAGGCTGCCCTGAGTCGTCCCAGATCCAGGCTTTCATCGTCAGCAGATCAACCACGCCTTTGAAGTCGTCTTCGATACCGATAGGCAGCACCATGACCAACGGGTTTGCGCCGAGTACGTCTTCAACCTGCTTAACGACGCGATAGAAGTCAGCGCCCATGCGGTCGAGTTTGTTGACGAAGATGATTCGTGCAACTTCAGATTCGTTGGCATAGCGCCAGTTCGTTTCAGACTGGGGTTCAACACCGCCAGAGCCACAGAACACACCCACACCGCCGTCGAGCACTTTCAGTGAACGATACACTTCGATGGTGAAGTCAACGTGTCCCGGGGTGTCGATGATGTTCAGGCGATGGCCGTCCCATTCGCAGCTGGTCGCAGCAGACTGAATCGTAATACCACGTTCCTGTTCCTGCTCCATGAAGTCGGTGGTTGCAGCACCGTCATGCACTTCGCCGGTTTTATGAATTTTACCGGTCAGTTTCAGAATTCGCTCTGTGGTGGTGGTTTTACCTGCGTCCACGTGGGCGAAGATACCGATGTTTCTATAAACACTAAGGTCTTTCATGACAGCTCTACACTTAAAAGTTGTTGTTTAAAAAGTTCGTTTGCTGCGGCTTTGTCTAAAGGGCAAAAAACAAAAGGCGCACTGGGCTCATTGGATGAGGTCAGCGCGCCAAACCGGAGCGTTGGGGTGGCATTAAAGCCTGCGCTTTCCAAGCCGCTGTTCCTGTTCTTCAGGAATACCCGTGTACGGGCGCGAGATGATACCAGCTGAGCACCCGCTGAACCAGCGTAAAACCATGAAAATCGTCCAAAATCTGGTCTTCCGCGGTCAAGCTTTTCTGCCTTTTGGCAGCCGCGCCGAAAAGCTTGTGATTACAAGGGTTTCAGCGCGTTTCTGGGCCACTGTTAGAGGACACCGTTTCCTTGGTCGGATCACGGCCAATCTTGATTGGCGGCTCTGTCTCTCCTGTCAGCAGGCGTTTCAGCTCTTCAGGCGCGACAAAATGGCAGTAATGCACGCCGCGGAAGCGCTCGGGAGCTTTGGCGAAGCGGGGGTCTGAGAACTCGACAATGAAGCCTTTGCTTGCAATGTGCAGCTCTTTGGCGCCGGTACGGCCAACGGAGTAGGCCATCACGTAGGGTTTCAGCCACTCCGGACCGGTCATTCCCGGGTTCTCCGGATTGCCCGGTGATTCGGACGGGTCGAAGATCACCGCTTTGTAATTGCTGTAGGTGTCATTGCCGAGTTCAGCATTCACCAGACTGAATACCTGTCGGTTCATCTCCTGACAGGCCTGATCCGGGCCCGCTGAGCCGGGACCATAGGTGATATTTAAATGATCGGTGTTTTTGAGTTTGCAGGAAATGCCGACCACATTGCCGGCGTCGTCCAGCCAGTTGTACTGCTGAATCTCCGGACGGCCGCCCGGACCGTCGATGATCGCTTTCGATTTCACGAAGCCGTCGAAGCTCTCATGCACAACCAGGTCCATTGCAACCTGAGTTCGCACTACCACTTCCTGCGCTGCTGAGCAGTATTCCTCCACTGTCGGCAACGTGCGCAGTCCGGTTGATCCTGCAACGGCGGTTAACGAAACGCCCCAGATTGCGATGAGTGGGCTAAGTGCGACTGTCCGTTTCATTGCGTGATCCTGTTCTGTGATCCTGACCTGTCAGTGAAGCTTCAGTATAAAGCGTCGCAGCCGGTTATTTCCCGCTGCCCGCCGGTTTCTTTTTAAGGGTCAACCGTCCGGCTTTCCCCGGGTTGCAGCCCGTCCAGTTGCCAATCGCCGACACTGACGCGGACCAGCCTGAGCGTGGGATGACCCACAGCTGCGGTCATTCTGCGGACCTGCCGGTTGCGACCCTCGGCGATAGTTAACTCGATCCAGCGGGTTGGGATGTCGGCCCTGTAGCGAATCGGCGGTGACCGCGACCAGAGTTGCTCGGGCTCGTCGATCAACCGGGCTTTGGCAGGCCGCGTAGGCCCGTCCTTAAGGGCAACGCCTTTTCGCAGGTGCTCGATGGCCGAGGCATCCGGTTCGCCCTCGACCTGTGCCCAGTAGGTTTTCGGTTTCTTGTAACGCGGGTTGCTGATCTGCTGTGCAAGTTTGCCGTCGTCAGTGAGAACCAGCAGGCCTTCGGAGTCGAAGTCGAGTCTTCCTGCCAGCCGCAGGCTTTTGTCGTGGATAAACTCGGCCAAAGTGGTTTTGTTTTCGTGCTGGCGGAACTGCGAAAGCACCCGGAACGGTTTATTCAATAAGACAACTTTAGCCATCGAAAACCTGCTACCAGTTGTTCTGTCGAATCAGGTAGTCAGCCAGCAGCTTGATGTCTGCATCGCTGAGCCTCGGGCCGAACGCCGGCATGCTCATAACGTTGTTGCCGCCATTTTTTATGCTGTCAAACAGTTCATCCTGCGTTTTGCCGTACAGCCCTTGAAAACCGGTGCTGCGCTCATGACAGGCAGCGCAGTTGTCCTTAAAGAGTATCGCGCCGTCGCTGGTGGTATCGGCGGCTGCCGTGGCTTTGGGCTGGCTGAGTGGCAGTGCGTAGCTTTGCTCGCTTTTGACCACGCGGAAACCCATGTTTGTCGCTGCCCCTGAGCGCGGCCTGCCGGCGCGGACCGTCACGCTGGAACGCTCTACCAGGTTCAGATACGACCCGCCGCGAATCACACCGAACTGGCAGTTGTCATCGAGCCAGGCGCTGCCGTCGGTTGGCGCGCCTGCGTAACTCTTGTGATTGCAGTCAGCGACCCATTCCCAGTTGTTTCCCTGCACATCGAACAGGCCATAGGCGTTTGGCGCGAAGCTACCTGCAGGTGCGGAGTCACGATATCCATCATCGCAAGGGAAGCCAGCTTCGTCGGCTTTGACTTGCCGTTTGCTAATGGTATTTGCACCGTTGCTGCGTACATTGGCGTAGTCGCAGGCGTCAGCCTCGCTGGTGCCCCAGAAATAGGGGCCCGTGGCTCCGGCCCTCGCGGCGAATTCCCATTCCGCTTCTGTGGGCAAACGGTAGTTTTTGCCGCTGACGGTGCTCAGCCAATCGGTGTAAGCCTGCGCGTCGAACATCGAGACACAGCCGACCGGGTGCCGGTCTGACTGATCGAATCCGGTGTCGTCCCAGCGGGCATCTGCAGTGATCGAAAACCCGCCCGGTTTGCTGAACTCCATGCATTTTCCAACGGTTTCGTAGCCGGTGGCAGCGATAAAGTCGGCAAACTCCCCGACTGTCACTTCGAATACTCCGATGCTGAACGCGGGTACGCGAACCTCGTGCTGCGGGCCATCGTTGGTGGCGGGTTTTCCTGTGCGGGGGTCGGTCAGCCGGTCAGCCTCGGCGGTGCCCATCAAGAATGTCCCGCCGGACAGGTCGGTAATCAGCGGGCACTGAGGACAGTCGGCATAGCCACGGCTCCTGTCCCTCTGCGCACCGCTGCAGCCGCCGAGCAGAACCATACAGACTAGGACGAAAGCAAGGCTGCCGGTCTTTACGGGTTCTGGGCGCTGCATCATCGGAACTCCTGTTGCCTGACTCGATGGCTGAGTCGTGCCGGTGTCCTGGCGAAATTGAGCTGCTGAGCACCTGCCGGCTACAGCGAAATTCGCAGACGTTATGTGATGTATGTCCCAACGCCGATTTTGTTAAGTGTGATTCGCTTAACGGCATTGGGAAAAGTCGCCACCTAGTATAGCCAGCAAGAATGTTTTGGGATACGCCCGAGACGGGGAGCCGGGATACAGCGCAGCATGCGGTTATTACTAGTAGAAGACAATATTAGCGATGCCCAGTTTTTGGAGGCATCTCTGAAACGCAGCCGTGCCCTCGGCATCACGATGATCCACGTGACCAGCCTTAAAGACGGGGCGACGGCTTTGCAGCAGGGCGACTTTGATTGTTTGCTGCTCGACATGGGGCTTCCTGATGGCAACGGCATTGAATGCGTCGAGGCTATGCAACAAGCAGACCCGGATATGCCGATAGTCGTGCTGTCGGGTCAGGATGACGAAGACTTTGCTGTCAGCATTCTGAACAAAGGCGTGCAGGATTATCTGGTTAAGTGGGAAGGTAAAGGCCGGGCTATTTTGCGGGCAATCCGCTACGCCATTGAGCGTAAGCGAACCGACAAGCGGCTCAATTACCTGGCGCAGTATGACAACCTGACGGGTGTCCCTAACCGCGAGTTTTTCACCGATCAGCTTGATCGTGCTCTGGCGCGTGCCCGCCGGGCCGGCAGCAAGCTTGCCCTGTTTTATCTTGATCTGGACCAGTTCAAGAGCGTTAACGACACGCTGGGTCACGAGGCCGGCGATGCGTTGCTCAAATCAGCTGCAGAGCGCCTGCAGGAAGCGATTCGCAGCGGCGACATGTTGGCGCGCTTAGGTGGTGATGAGTTCGCCATCGTGGTTGAGAGCCTGGAACGTGCCCGTGATGCAGAGTCGATTGTTCGTCATCTTATTCAATCGTTTGAAGCACCCTTTGAAGTTAACGGTCGCAGCCTGACGATTACCCCGAGCATTGGTATCACCGTGTATCCGGATGACAGCACCGATTCAACGGCGCTGTTAAAGAATGCCGATATCGCGATGTACAAAGCGAAAGAGGATGGTCGCAACAGCTTCAAGTTCTTCACCGAACGCATGCACAAAGACCTGGTGACGCGTCACAAGATGGAAGAAGACATCAAGCACGCGATCGACAATGACGAATTTCTGCTGCTGTATCAGCCAAAAGTTGATATGCGCAGCCATCGTCTGAAGGGCATGGAAGCACTGATTCGGTGGGATAACCCGCGCGAAGGCATGATTCCACCGATGGAATTTATTCCTGCTGCTGAAGAGTGCGGCTATATCGTGCCGCTCGGCTACTGGGTCATGGAAGAGGTGTGCCGGACGCTGAAACGTTGGGAAGCTGAGAAGCTGGCCGTGCCGCCTATCTCGATCAATGTGTCAGCCAAGCAGTTCCAGCAGGCCGACTTCGCCAAACGTGTCGGAAAGATACTCGATAACGCCGGCGTTAATCCGTCATTGATTGAGCTTGAGCTCACGGAAGGGCTGTTGATGGAAGACACAACGTCGGCTACCCGCGCATTAACCAGTCTGAAAGACATTGGTGTGCGAATTTCGATTGATGACTTTGGAACCGGACACTCTTGCCTTGCCTACCTGCGCAAGTTCCCGATTGACGTTCTGAAGATCGACAAGTCGTTTGTTGATGACGTCACCCAGTGTACCGATAGTGATCTGATCTGCCGCGCGATTATTTCGTTGGCCCAGAGCCTGAAGTTAAAGACTGTTGCAGAAGGTATTGAAACCCGTGATCAGCTGGCTTTTCTGAAGGCGCATGGTTGTGACGTTGCGCAGGGCTACCTGTTCGGCCGGCCGAAGCAGCGTGAGCGTATCGAACCCATGCTGAATGTGGGTGGCAATGAATTTAGTGTGCTGGCGCCGACGGTGCCTTTCTCAAGCGGTGATACTCAGATCAATCACATCAGCCGCGTCATCAAGGAAAGCCAATGACATCTATGCATCCGGATATGTCCGACACCAATAAACTGATGGCCTCTGTAGGGGTGGGTCAGTGGGTCTGGGAAGGTGAAAGCCATAGTCTGCGTATGGATAAGACCTGTCGTATGTTTTTTGAGATGGCCGACTCCGAAGGTGTTGCCACTCAAAGTATCCTTGAGCGCCTGCACCCGGACGATGTTCAGCTCTACAAGGATGCGATCAACGAGTGTCTCGAAATCGGCAGCTTCTTTTGCGAGTTTCGGGTAGTTCGAAGTGACGGCGC
>CAYLLI010000076.1:0-9998 GCA_964384295.1 uncultured Chromatiaceae bacterium | reverse complement strand
CGGCACCGGGCAGACCATGTCCGGCTCTTCTTGTGCTCCCGTGACTTGATTCGCTATTGTCTGACGTGTGCAGGGGGTTTGCGCGAATCTTTCGGGGAGCAAAAACAGTAATGATTTCGTACGGTCCGATTCGGCTGGCAGCAGGGGTCTCCCGTTTGAACATGAGCGTCTATCTGGCCTCCGTGTTCGTCGGCATGATGTTGAATACCTTTATCAGCGTTGTGCAGCCGTATGTGCTGAACGTGAACATTGGCTTGCCTTTGGCGGAGCAGGGCCAGGTGAGCGGCGACATGGTGTTTTACGGCGAGATCGTACTGCTTTCGCTCAGTGCGTTCATCGGGGTGTTTACTGACCGCTTCGGCCGGCGCGGCATGTACTCGCTGGGCTTTGTCATTGTTGCTATTGGCTACGCGCTGTATGGCTTCGTGAACTCAGTGGGTACGCTGGCGGCGCTGCGCGTTTTTATTTCCGTGGGAGTGGCAATCAGCAACGTCATGATTGCCACCATCCAGGCGGACTATCCCGAAGAAGAGTCGCGCGGCAAGTTAGTCGGTTTAAGCGGCTTTGTTATCGGATTGAGCGCAGTGCTCATTGGTGTCGGCCTGGCTCGTATGCCGTTTTGGTTTGTTGAATCAGGCTACAGCGAGTTGGTTGCCGGGCGCCTGACAATGTTCTCGATGTCGGCGATGTCGCTGGGCATGGCGGTTGTCGTCTGGTTCGGACTGTCCCGTGTGGCGGGTCATGGGCACACCAAAACAGCGGGTGTTGCCGAGAACCTGCGCATTGGTTTGTCGATTGCACGGCAGAATCTCAGAGTGGCTTTGGCCTATGGCTGCGCATTCGTGTCCCGCGGCGATCTGATTGTGGTCGGAACGTTCTACATACTCTGGCTGAACCAGGCGGGAGTACAGGCCGGAATGGCCCCGAATGAGGCGTCTAAAGTGGCCGGTGGGTTCTTTGGTTTGGTGATGGGGTGCGCGCTGCTGTGGGCTCCGATTGCCGGTTGGTTAAACGACCGCCTGAACCGGGTGACGGCTATGGCGGTTGCCATGGCGCTGTGTGCGGTCGGGTATTCCTGCATGGGTTTGATCGATGATCCGCTCGGCGTCTGGATGTACCCGGCCGGCGTGCTGTTGGGTATGGGACAAATGAGTGCGATTACTGCGAGTCAGACCCTGGTGGGGCAGGAAGCACCCTCTGCGCATCGTGGCACAGTGATCGGGGTGTTCTCGTTTTTTGGCGCAGCGGGTGTCATGTTTATCACGGTCGTAGGGGGGCGTTTGTACGATGCCATTGACCCGTCCGCACCGTTTGTTTTGATCGGCGTGACCAACGCGGTATTGTTTCTGGGAGCGCTGGCCTTGCGGCGGGGCGCCGTAACACAGGATTGAGTTGGCTGGCGGAGGGGTTTAGCTGCTTAGTGGAAGAGTTATAAGGGAGTATTTGAATGGACGCGACGGAAATTATCGACAGCACCGGCAAGGCGCTGGAGCAAAGGGTTGTTGATTCGTTGGGTGCAACCGAAGCAGCGGGATTCGACGATCTGCAGCCGCTGTGCAACCTGAAGGGAGAACAGACCGGTTATACCCGGGTCTGGCACGGTGAGGGGCTGCATAAAATCAGCAGTATGTCGATTGACATCAAACCCGGAATGGCGCGGTACCTGAATTTGCAGGTTATTCCTGCGGACAACCTGCGTGCCCCGCGATACGTTTTCGAAGGTTTGGTGATGGGGCATGCCAGCCAGTTGTCGGTTGATCTGTATCCGGACATGGATATGGTGATTCATCTCGACTGGATGCTGAACCGCTACGCCGGACTGATCGAGTACTACAACACATTGCGAAAGGCCGATGCATTCGGTTTGCAAATGTCAAAGCTGCCGCACATGAAAACGTTTTGCTCGCCGGTATTTCTGCTGGCTCCGGCGCTGAGTATTGACGCGGTGCCTGACTTTGAAGCGGCCGCAGGAAAATACTTTGATTTCTGGCTGGAGATGTTTGTTGTGGCCGAACAGTCCGATGAGGCAGAAACGAAAGCGCGCAGTGAGCGTCGCAAAATTATTTCCGATCAAACCATTGCCCTTGATCCGGACCGCAAGATGGTGACCGGCGTTTACGGCGAGGAATACACGCAGCGGATTGAAGCGGCCGCGATGTACTAAACCTGAGCTGACGGACGCTGCATGACTTTTTCATACCAGCGCTTCAACGCCGGTCTTGTGTCGTAGGCGTAGGTTTCAACCCAGTCAGAGAATTCGGTAGTCGCCAGCAGTGTCATGTCGGCAAAGCTGAAGTTCTCCCCGGCGATGTAGGCGTTGCTTTCCAGCTGTTGTTCCACGCGGTCAAAAAACTGCGCAACGCGAATCTGGCCGCGTTGGACCAGGGCCGGCAGTTGCTCGATGGGCGCAGGCCCGGGCAGGGCGTGCCCTCTGAAACCGGGTGAGAGGTTGCGCAGTACTTCGGCCGCTGCGTCCATACCCACCTCAACAATGTTATTCCACATGATGACCTGTGCCTGCTCCAGAGGTGTCGTGCCCAGCAGTGGTGGTTCCGGATGCAGGCTTTCGAGGTAGTGGCAGATAGCCAGACATTCGCTGATGTAGGTGCCATCATCGGTTTCCAGTACCGGCAGAGTGGCGCCGGGGTTGATCTGCCGGAATTCCGGTGAGAGCTGTTGCATACGCATCAGGTCAACTTTAATCAGCGGGATATCCAGGCCTTTTTCAGCCACAAACATTCTGACGCGGCGCGGATTCGGCGCGCGGTTGTAATCAAATAAACGCATAGTTTCTACCAAGCAATAATGCGGCCGTCATGGCCTCTGAACGTGCCCGTATCCTCAAGAGTCATTGAGTCAATCATCGGGCGCAGTGCGGAAATACTGTCTGCAATCTCAACCATCGCGTAGCCAAACGCATCCATTCGTGTCTTCACGTAGCCGGGGCAAAACAGGCCAACGATGATGCCTTTGGGTTTGAGTTCGTTTGCGGCGATGGTCATTGCTCTGTTGAGTGCCGTTTTGCTGCTGGCGTAGGCGACGCCGGGTATCGATGACTCGGCCATCGATGCCACCGTGCTTGAGATGTTGATGATTTTCTTCAGGTCACTCGCAGCGACGTGATCCATAAACGTTTCGGTCATCTTCATCGGTGCGTAGCAGTTGACCCGCATGACGTCTTCCCAGATGTCGTACTCCATTTGCCCGAAATGCTGACGCGTGATGTTTTCGTCAATCGGAATCGGGCCGATGATGCCGGCGTTGTTGAGCAGCATGTCGATCGGTGTATCACGATATTTATCGGCAAGCGCTTCGATGGCGGCAAAGTCTGCGACGTCGAGTTTCTCAACGCTGATCGCCGGGTTTGCCGCGGCCAGTTCATTCAGTTCGTCTGCTTTCGCCGGCGTGCGACAGCAGGCAATTAAACGCCAGCTATCGGCAGCATATTGGCGAACAAACTCGAGACCGAGCCCCCGGTTGGCACCGGTAATCAGGGCAGTAGGCATGACCTTTACCTCTCGCTAACGCTTCGCTTTGATGAAGAAGAAGTAGATGCCCAGCACAATACTCAGCGTGCCACTGACGAGCATCGGCAGTGACGGGTTAATGCCGTAAAGCATCGCACCACCGGCAGGGCCGAAAATCATGCCCAGCGTCGGCGCTGCTGCCAGCAGACCGGCAACCGCACCTTGCTCATGATCTTCAACGGCGAGACTGGCGGCTGAGTTGAGGCTAGGGGTCGCCAGACTGAAGGCAAGCCCAATGCCTGCATAACAAAGAAAGAACTGCCACGGTGCGGCAACCTGGCTGAGGGCGAAGAACACGCAGCCGAGCAGCAGGAAAGCGATGCGCAGCAGTATGACAGGCGCCACTTTAATCTTTTGCAGGATTGTGACCATCACAATCACGTTGACTACACCCATACATAGCAATGCAAACATGACGGCATCGCGAGCTGCCGTTTCATCGGTCAGGCCGAGCTTGTCGACCACTGCAAATGCAGTGATCACCTGAACGGCGGTAAACACCATGAAGCCCAGAAACCAACCGAGCAGATACGGAAAAATGCGCGGGTCAAACCAGCTTAGCTTCACGGACTCGTTGTTTTTGGTGTCGAGATGGCGTTTGGGCTCGGTAATGAACTTAGCGGCGGCAAGTGCGGCGATGACACTGAGGCTGGCTGCCACATACATCGGCAGCAAAGCACCAAAGCGCGCCAGTACACCGCCAAAAATCGGGCCGATAATGGTGCCGAGTCCGGCAGTCATGCCCACCAGGGCCATGCCTTTTGTCCGGCCTTCTTCATCAGTTGTGTCGGCGATGTAAGCGGTTGCTGCCGGCTGAATCGCGCTCGCCATCGAGCCGTAGATCAGGCGCGCACCGAGTAGCAACAAAAACAGTGGTGCAGCGAATGACGTTGAAACAGCAACAATGTTGGATACGCCCAGTTGAATGCCAACCGCCAAACCGCCATAGCCGAGCGCATAGCCGAGCAGGCCGATGATGAATACCGGTTTACGACCCAGCGATTGTGATTTGCGGCCCCACCAAGGTGCTGTCAGCACAATCGCGACGTTGGATACCGATATCAGAATGCCGAACTGTGCTTCAGAGAGACCAATCTCGCGTGCCATGGGCCCGAAAATAACGTAAAGCAACGACTGCCCGATGCCGTAGGTGATCAGACCGCACAACAGGACTGTCATGTCGGTTCGTTTTTCCTGGCTGGCAGGGGCCGTCCCGGCAACCGGGCCGGTGGTTTCTTCAGACAAGGGATTACTCCGGTCAATGACCTGCGGTGCAGGCGGGGTGAATCCGGCTATTATATCTTTGGCGGGCGGCAGCGTATACGTTCGCCCATTGCGCAGGGTAATTTGGTGATTGCCGGGTAAGGCGGGGTGGTTTTATATGCAACAAGAGTGGCTGACGGGCTTGGCGGGCGGTGTGTTGATCGGTATTTCGGCCACACTGATGCTCGCGCTATCCGGCCGTATCGCAGGTATTAGCGGTATTTTTGCCGGGTTTCTGCGGATTTCTGCTTCCGGCTTCGAGCGTCTCTGGCGAGGCTTGTTTGTCGCCGGCCTGATCGCGGGGGCTGGCCTGTTCCATCTGCTGAGCGGTCAACCGTTTCCAGCTGCGTCGGCAGCCGCACCGGCGGTTATTGTCATTGCAGGGCTGCTGGTGGGGTACGGAACGCGGTTGGGTTGCGGCTGCACCAGTGGCCACGGTGTCTGCGGAATAGGGCGGCTGTCGGTGCGTTCACTGGTGGCGACGCTGGTATTCATGGCGGCGGGGTTTGTGATGGTTTTTTTGATGCGCCATGTGTTTGCCGGAGGGTTGCAATGAGACACGCACTGATTGCATTGCTCGCCGGCGTCATGTTCGGCGTTGGTCTGGCGTTGTCCGGAATGACCGATACTCAGGTGGTTCTGGGTTTTCTGGATCTGGCGGGTAACTGGAACCCCACGCTCGCATTTGTGATGGGAGGCGCGTTGTTGGTTACGCTGCCTGCGTTCGCGTTTGTACTCCGCAGGTCCACGCCCGCGTTTGCACCGCAGTTTGAACTGCCGTCAAAACACAATATTGATGCAGAGCTTGTGGCGGGTGCTGTGATGTTTGGCGCCGGCTGGGGGCTATACGGTTATTGCCCGGGGCCCGCGCTTGCATCGCTGGCAGCAGGGCAGGCGCCAACCGTGCTGTTTGTTGCTGCCATGGCCGTCGGTATGATCTTGCAGGATCGCCTGCAAGACAGAAAGGCACGCTGTTAACGCTCACCCTTCAGCGCAGCGATGCGCTGTTCAATCGGCGGGTGGCTTGAGAACAAAGAACCAAACTTGCCTGAAATACCGAACCCTGCCATCTGATCCGGCAGCTCTGCTGCGGCCGCCTGTTCCGGACCGCCTAAAGCGGCCAGCGCGTTAATCATGTTCTGCTTGCCGGCCAGTTGCGCGCCGCCTTCGTCTGCCCTGTATTCACGACGCCGTGAAAACCACATGACAATGATTGAGGCAAGAATCGACAGGAAGATCTGCGCGACGATCGAGGTGATGTAATAACCGATACCCAGTCCGCGCTCGTTTTTCAGTATGACCCGGTCAACAAAGAATCCGACCAGCCGTGCAAGAAACACGACAAACGTATTCACAACGCCTTGAATCAAAGCCATGGTGACCATATCGCCGTTCGCGACATGCGAGACTTCATGACCCAGAACGGCCTCGACTTCGCCTTGCTTCATCGTGCGCAGAAGCCCGGTGCTGACAGCGACCAGCGCACTGTTTTTGTTCCAGCCGGTAGCGAAGGCATTCGGCTGGGGTGAATCGAAGATGCCCACGTCCGGCATGCCGATACCTGCACGTGATGCTTGAGTCCTTACCGTATTAACCAGCCAGCGTTCGGAGTCATTGGCTGGCTCCGTAATGAGCTGCACGCCCATGGTCCGCGTTGCTATGAACTTCGATAAGAACAGTGAGATAAACGATCCGGAGAAACCGATGATCGCTGACATAACCAGCAGCGCCTGCAGGTTCAGGTCGACGCCGTTGTCAGCCAATACGCTTTCAAGTCCGAGCAGACTGAACACGACGGAGATGACGACAATAATCGCCAGATTAGTCCCTAGAAACAGTGCAATTCTGAGCATGGTCGATGTTCTCCTTATTCACTCTAGACCGGCTTTTTAAGCCGGCGTTCCCGGTCGGTTAAGCCGAGTCTTATACCTATTTTTGGGGTCAATATCGCATATTCCAAGTCTTTTCGGCGCGCGCTCGCCGATTGAGCCTAGTTTCAGAAACTCCGTGACGCACATCACAGGATTCCTACGGCTCCCGGAAGCGTTCCTTCGTTTTGTGACGTGCGCACTGCCGCTTGCTCCGGCGATTTACCAGAATGCTTGCTCTTGATGTTCTAAGAGACCGATCAATGAAAGTTGCGAACTTGCGCGCCCTCGGACTTATTGCCTGGTTCCTGTGTTTCAGCACGGCTCAGGCTGCTGTCGTTGAGACAACCTATACCGGCTGGGATGAGTTTTGTTGCGAGCCTCATTTCGAAATTCGTTACGGCGGAGCTTCTGACTGGGAGATCGGTGCCAAGAACCCTGGCGTGGTCAGCACGGCACAGCACGACACATGGGTAGACGGTATTGCTCAGGCCTTCACGCTGAGTCATGACTCAGCCAGTGGCGACCTGACCTTCACCATCGGTGGTTCTGCGCCGATGACGCTGGACCTGGTTCCGGCAACGGCGTGGAACAAAATTTCGATCATGGCAAAGACCAGCACGTCGGAAGCTCAGTACGTCGTGACGATCGACAATCTGGTCTTTAACTCCGGTGAGGCTGATCAGTACGCCATCGCAAACGTTCCATTGGTTGCATCCGCCGGCAGTAAAGATGGCGTATTCATCACTCAGGACACGCTGACTCCGTTCGCTGACTTTTCTATTGACGGCGAGCTTACGTTTTCGTGGGGCGCAACCAGCCCCGCAGGCAGCCATCTGGAGATGTTTATCGGTGTAGCAGGGCAGGAGGCCGTGATTCCCGTGCCCGCCGCTATCTGGCTGTTGGGCTCTGCTTTGGCTTTCCTGGGCACTCAGCGTCGTCGTCACGCCGTTTAGTTTTCCGTTTCTAGGAACCGGTTCCGCTCGCGATAGATGTAAGTCACTCATTTTTCGAGAGGTTTGCACTCAAACTGTGAGCCAGTTCCTGTCTATTTTTAGGTTTAATTTAGACAATGTCTTAAATGCCTTTGCGCTGTTGCAGGGTCTTTTCTGAGAGCATGATGCAGTTATCAAGCACATATCAATCCGCCAAATTCCGCCGGGTCCGAGAGGGCTTGATGGCGGGCGTGGTCGCGTTGTTCGCTACCGTTGTGTGCGCACTGCCGGCTCAGGCGGCTTTGGTAGAGACGCTCAGCACTGACGCGTGGACCAGTCCCACGCGGTTTCAGGCCCGAATCGGCAACAATGCGCTGGACGGCCGCTGGGAGCTGCGTGTGCGCGGCGCCGGCAGCAATGGTGACTTTCAACGCACCTATCATAACGGCGTGACCGAGTCGTTCTTGTTGCAGCATGATTCAGCGACCGGCGATCTGACCTTTACTCTGGGGGCAGATACGTGGGTGATCGATGAGGCTGAGCGCACCGCATGGAACAGCATCGGTATTGAGATGCGGGTACGCGACAACGCACCGAACTTGCGCAGTTTTACGCTCGATAATCTGGTGTTCGCCTCCAACCGGGTGGCTTCTCAGTCGCTCGACAACGACAGTCTTCTTGTTGCTAATTCGGGCGGCTCTGATCGGCAGTTAAGCCTGACCTTGCAGGATGAAGCTGACTGGTATCTCGCTGACTTTACGCTGTCGGGCAACCTCAACTGGAGCTGGGCGGGGGTTGAGCCCACGTCAGGTGACCTCCGCTTTCGTATTGGAGTGACGGATCGCGTCACCAACGTACCTTTGCCCGGCGCTGCATGGCTGTTGGCTTCTGCACTGGGTCTGATGGCGGCGCGCCGCAAAGTCTGATTGTTTCTTGTATTGCCCGGAACCCCGCATTCGGCGCTGACCTGCTAGCCCGACAAACTGCCGCATTGAGAAAAGAGTCACCTACAGAACTCCGCTGAAGCGGGTGCATGTCCGAAGTGCTTGATTTTTTGTGATTATTTCCTTTGCACGCGCCCGTTTTGTGACCTAGTTCCTGCCATTTCGTTAAGTGATTTTGGACAATTACGCACAAGGAAAGTAGTCCGCTCGGCATCGGTGAGTTTCCCACGAGACCTGAGCAGAGCGGCTCAGAGGTTTAAACAATGAGAAAGACCGCAGCAGTTTCAACTCAGTCAGGCGATGCGCGCAAGCTTTGTGCTGCGTTGCTGGCGCCTCTGTTGTTTGGTATTTCGCTGGCTACAGAGGCTGCTGTTGTCGAAACAATTGGCACGACCTGGGGTGGTGCTTGCTGTGAAGCAGTGTTTGAAACCCGTTACGGCAACAATGCTGCAAACGGTGATTGGGAAGTAGCCGGTGATGCGGGAGGAGTTCCTGATCAACGGCAGCTGACCTACACCGATGGCGGTACTAAAAACTTCTCGCTTACGCAAAGTGCGGCAACCGGTGATCTGACCTTTATGATCGACGGTCTTGCAACGCCGATCGTTCTTGATCTGCCCGGGCCTGATGCTACAGCGCCAAACGGCTATGGCTGGCAGACGATTGGTCTGATGATTTCATCGAAGAGCGGCAACGGGTTTAACGCGACCCTGTCGAATGTTGTGTTAAGCGCAAACGCAGGCAATGCTAACTACTCGTTACCTCTGTTAGTGGCCGGCTCCGGAAGCGAGAAGACGCAGTCAGTGCTTCTGGCGGAAGATGTGTACGGCTTCTTCTATGATTTTACATTGACCGGTGAGCTGACCTTTGAATGGGGCAACGGTCGTATCAAGGTTGATGATCTGGACTTTATGGTCGGTGTTGCAAATCAGGTGCCTGTCCCTGTGCCTGCAGCGTTCTGGCTGTTCGGCTCCGCACTGGGTTTGATGGTTGTGCGACGCAGGGCATGAGAGCAGGGTAAACTTACCTTCGAAACTTGTTAACTGCAGCACAAAAAAGCCCGCGAGTCGCGGGCTTTTTTGTGCGCTTAGTTTGCGCTCAGGCTTGCTGACTCATCCAGCTGTCGCGGATCTCGCCGGCATTTGCTGACCAGACACCATCGATAGCAGTGATGTATTCCAGCGCTTTCTCGAGCTTGCCAATCCGGTGCGGCTGCCCCAGCAGCCATGGATGGATGTTCAACGCGAGAATACGGCCGCCTTGCTGCTCGGCCTCCGCACGCAGAAAGTCCGCAGCATCGCAAACTTGATCCACCCAGGAGTCTTCTGAGTGCAGGTTGCCATTGATGACAAAGCGGTCTTCGATTTCCGTGGTCAGCGGCATGGCAGTGAGTTCGCCGTTGGAAGTCCGGAACTGATACGGCATGTCATCGTTGACCCAGTCGCAGAAGTACTCGACGCC
>CAYLLI010000075.1:0-10146 GCA_964384295.1 uncultured Chromatiaceae bacterium | reverse complement strand
CTGTCGGACCGGTCCAGTTGCCCCCTGCAACCTGATACTTCCAAACGGGTCGCGTATGGCCGCGCGCGGCCAGGGCGTCTGACCGAAAGTTGGCGATAAACCATTCCCAGATCGTTGAAATTTGCGACCAGAACGTCCGCGTCTGAATGTAGTACAGCGTGAAATCGCCGCTGGCAGGTATCGACTCAAAAACCGGCGGCTGTTCGCTCTGGTCGCACAGCACGACCACCTCACACATCGTGCAAACCTCGCCGAACTGCCCTACCAGAAAGTAATCCCGGTAGGCCTCGCTGTTCACCTGCGCATGAAGACCAGGCGACTGCAGCATACAGGCTGCAGCAATCACCAAATACAGTTTGCGTAGCATGCGACTCCCCTCGCTTGAATGCCCTGGTACGGGGAAAACTATCACAAACCGCTACGATGAACCGGCCCAAAAAGCGGCAACCAGCGGATTTCGCAGCTGCTTTTGCCGCGTGAACAGGCCTACCTCATACGCCTTTAAGCCCGGTTTGACGTCTAACACCGATACCGCCGGTGCAAGCGGACTGTTGTCCAGCACAATCTGCGGCACAACGCCGACGCCGAAACCGAGACTGACCATGCTGACGATAGCCTCGTTGCCGGTAACTTGGGCATAGATGTCCGGTTCAATCCCGTAACGTCGAAACCACGCATCAACTCTTTGGCGCGACAAGCCGCTCTCAGAAACGATCATTGGTGTTTGCCGCCAGTTTCGCGGACCGGGGCGTTTGCCGTCGAGGCTGACATACTCACTGTCTGATGCCGCGATAAACACCAGCGGTGAAGTCGCAATCGGTTTAAACGCAAGTCCTGTCGGCAGCCGCTCCGGCTTTGCACCAATTGCAATATCTTCGGAACCGTTCTGCACCCGGCCTAACGCGTGCTCGGCATCGCCCGTATGCAGTTTAATTTCTACCTGAGGGTAATCACGCCGGAACTCGCTCAACAGGTCGAACAGAAAGCTGTAACTGGCCGTCACCGAGCAATAGATACTGACCTCCCCGTGCAGCTCACCGGCCTCTTCCAGCAACGTGTTGCGAATACTGTCCCACTCCGCCAGCGTATCCCGCGCATAGGCGAGAAACAGTGCACCTTCATGAGTCAGGCTAACCGACCGGTTGTCGCGCAAAAACAGCGCAACGCCTACCGATTCCTCAAGCTGCCGAATCCCTCTGCTGAAAGCTGACACGCTGAGATGGCACGCTTCGCTCGCACGCCCGAAATGCAGCGTTTCCGCCAACGCTACAAACTGCTGCAGGGATTTCTGATCCATAGCCAATTATTGCATAAATAACAACACAGTATTTTAAATATTCCTATTTACGCAACACAGAAACAGGCTTATAGTCGCGCACCTGATATTCACAGAGGCACTCCTAATGCAGGTTTACTACGACAAAGATTGCGACATCTCGATTATTAAGAACAAGAAAGTAGCCATCATCGGCTATGGCTCCCAGGGACACGCTCACGCGTGCAACCTGCATGACTCAGGCGTCGACGTCACAGTCGGTCTGCGCGACGGCTCATCTTCCATTGCCAAAGCAGAAGCTCACGGACTGAAAGTCAGCGGCGTTGTGTCGGCAGT
Source organism: uncultured Chromatiaceae bacterium (assembly GCA_964384295.1). Taxonomy (GTDB): domain Bacteria; phylum Pseudomonadota; class Gammaproteobacteria; order Steroidobacterales; genus JABIQA01. The sequence continues at coordinate 8,534 of CAYLLI010000075.1, read as the reverse complement.
GTCCGATGCTGATCTGGTGATGATCCTGACCCCTGACGAGTTCCAGAAATCGTTGTACCTCGATGAAATCGAGCCGAACATCAAACAGGGTGCAACACTGGCTTTCGCGCATGGCTTTGCCGTGCATTTCAAAGAGATCGAACCGCGCTCTGATCTCGACGTAATCATGATCGCGCCGAAAGCTCCCGGTCACACCGTACGCTCCGAATTTGTCGAAGGTCGCGGTATTCCTGATCTTGTTGCTGTCGCTCAGGATGCATCAGGCAACGCGCTGTCCACAGCACTGTCTTACGCATCAGGTGTTGGCGGCGGACGCACCGGCATCATTCACACCACGTTCAAAGACGAATGCGAAACCGATCTGTTCGGTGAACAGGCAGTGCTTTGCGGCGGTGCGGTTGAGCTGGTTAAAGCCGGCTTTGAAACACTGACCGAAGCCGGTTACCCGGCAGAAATGGCGTACTTCGAGTGCCTGCACGAACTGAAGCTGATTGTTGACCTGATGTACGAAGGCGGCATTGCGAACATGAACTACTCCATCTCCAACAATGCTGAGTTTGGTGAGTACGTGACGGGCCCGCAGGTAATCAACGACGAGTCACGCGCTGCGATGCGTGAAGCACTGCAGAACATTCAAAGCGGTGACTACGCGAAACGCTTCATCAATGAAGGCGCTACCGGTTATCCGCTGATGGAAAAAGCGCGTGCTGCTAACGCCGCTCACCCGATCGAGAAAGTCGGTCATGAGCTGCGTGAGATGATGCCGTGGATTGCTGCCAACAAGATTGTTGACCAGTCCAAGAACTAGGTATCACGCCTACAGAGCCGCTGTTTCGGGCGGACAAAAAAAAGCCGGCGAAAGCCGGCTTTTTTTGTTGCCGCGAATCCGGCTCTACTCGTCGCAGGTACCGCCAATTGGCTCGCTGGGTGTGACGTCAAGAATCTCCGGAATAACCACTGCGGTCGTCTTATCCTGGAAGGTAATCGGTACCAGGACTTTATGGTCAACGCAGTCCGTCGGCACCGGACTGGTGCCACCCTCGACATAGGTGGAAATCTGCAATGTCCAGGTAGACGGGAAGGTGACCGGATCACCAAAGAACACGAAGAACGTAATCGGCACATCCACATAGGTAATCGTGTCGCCCGGCGCAACAATACCCGGCGACCAATTCGGGTTCAGAAATACCGACGGAATCGCAAAGCTCGGTTCATTAATAAAGTTCTCAGGGTACAGAGAGATCGCGCCGCTGATGACACGGTTGATGTCGGGCGGATACCGCAGCGTAAAGGTCATCGTGGTATCGGTATCTGCCAGCACTGCAGCGTTACCGCCACCGGGCGGCTCGGCAACCGACGGAGCCAGCTCCGGCAGACCTGAGAAGAAATCCCAGATCGCTTCGCTGGCAAAGCTCGACCAGGCATGCCCGGAGAAATCGCTCAGACTGCCCTCGGTATGCTCACACCAGACCACCGGATAATCGGCTGAACCAGGTGCCACCGTATCCTGAACGACACAGGGAGCGACCGTTCCGGCAGACGACGTCGCCGGGTCGCGGGAATTGTATTTCGCCCAGAAATCACGGGTAGCACGGGCAATGTTCACATCAACCAACGAGTCATTAACCCCCTGCGACATCAATACAGCAACGCCACCAACACAGGTGCCGGAGATCAGCGCGCCGGCGCTCGGAGCGATAGCACGGACAATATCGCCGTAACGACAACCAATCTCATGGGCGAAGCCACCACCGCTGCTGTGACCGGTGATAAATATCTTATTCGGGTTGTACTCAACACCGCGGGCATCAAGATCGGCCATCAGATCTTCAAAAAAGTCGAAGTCGACGGCATAGCTCCATTGAGGCGAGCCGTTGGCATCAGGCAACGCGTTCGGAAACACCATGATGGCGTCATCGCCGACGACATCAACCAGATCGTATGCATTCGGCCCGACCCAGCGCTCAAAGCTGCCACCGGTGCCGTGGAACGCAATCAACAGTGGTTTGCGGGTGTCGGCCGTCTGCGCAGCGACAACGGGAAACTCAGGTGCAGTCTGCGGAACCCGCCCATAGTCTTCGGGAAGTTGTACGTAGTAGCTCCGCTCCTGCCCCTGCGACTGAAGTGTTTGCAAACCGGTAAAGATGGGCGGCTGCACAACGCAGGCCCGGACCTCAGCAACCAGACCTTCAAAATCAGGTTGACCGGGTTCGCTTAGATCAATCGCGCCCCAGACCTGCAACCAGCCCAAATACTGTGCGTAACGGTCGACCCACTCAAGCGCCAAATCAAAGTCACGGGCGTAGAAATACCAACCCGCCATGTACGCGGTAAACGTCATGCGAAAACGCACAAACTCCTGACGCTCGATTTCTTTAGCAGCGGCTGCCTGATCTTCAGGTGTTACGATTTCTGTCGGCCCCAGATTGAGCAAACTCATCGACGTCTTGGTCATTCTCCCCAGGTTGTCGATGGAAACCGCGCAGCTTTCGAACGCGGCATCAGCGAAAGAGGCTTGAGAGACCAGAAAACCGGACAAAACAAGCGCAACGGCGCGCAAAGGGAAAAGGCGTGACACGGACACGGGAATGACCTGAAGTTGTTGTGTTGAGAATTATTTTTACCACAGTTTGCCTGCACCGATACCTGGTCGGCTTTACTGCAGCGAGGAAATACACGATCAATAAGGCAGGAAATTTTACATAACGTGATTGCGCCTACTGCTGAGCGCAAACTGCCGGCGCGGCGTATTCGGCCGAATAGCGGGTTCCTTCAAGCACTTCGGCGAGATAATCGCCGTCCGCCGAATCGATTACCCAGTTCCAGACCATCTCACCGGCCGGTGTGACTTCAAATACCCGACCCGCATTGGCTTCGGTAATCAGCCGGTTGCCATTGGACAGCAACTGATGTTTGCCGCCCTCCTGCGAGTAAAACGGCTGGTCGGGGGCCGTCGGGTACGCAATGTCGAAGTCGCGCGTCGCCGGGTCTACTGCCAGAATTCGGGAACGTCCCCAATGCTCGCCGGTCCGGGTCATGTCATCGTTGTTGTCAAAAATAACGATTCTGCCGTCCGGCTCGAAATCGGGGTCGTGCTGATGAATTAGCGGATGACTAAAATGCCACTTGACCAAACCGGTCTTGCCGTCGACGACAGCGACCAGATTGATATTCCTTACCGACACCAGTACGTCACCTTCATTAAACATCGGAAACGCCGGCGCAAGTTCAGCGGTTAGTACTTCGACATCATTCAAATGAGTCAGATCAAGCGTCTTGTGACTGAGTCGCACCGTGCCCTGAAAGCCGCTGTCATAGAGGGACTGAAGAATAAATATCTCGCGCTCTATCTCACCCTCAGGCGAGACCTTCACCAGTGTCTCATCGACGAAAGGCGGCCGGACCCCTACGTACGCTTCCACGGGTTGTTCACGCCAGACCGTTCCGGAAGCCCAGATGGCGCCATCCGAATCAACATCAATGGAATGGTGAGTGCGATACGGCAGTTTCCAGACAACCTCGCCGCAGGCATTCATCCGCACCATGCCAAGATATTCAATGTTGAAAACCACATCACCATTCGGCAGCAGCGCTGAACCGTGTATATAGCCGGTCGGCGTGTTGTGTGTTCCCTTTGCCAGATCATCGTGCGGCGATTCGGGCCAGATCTGCTCGGGACGCACGGGCCATTCATGCAACACCGATCCGTCGAAATCCAACAGCCGGATTGATGGCCGCCAGTTCTCGTCGGTAAACCACATCCCTGTCACAAGCGTCACACCCGGCTGCACTTGTTGCGGATCGTATGCCGTCACGCCGACATCGTCGTTCCGCTTCGCATACATAAAGTGCAGGGGTGCTGCGGTGCCACCGGACCGAAGTGCACGGGTAGCTTCGAGCATTGCGCCTTCGATCTGCGGAAACGGAAATACCTTGAAGACGCCGGTGAGCAGCCCGGCAGTAAACGCCAAAAACACAACCGCTGCAGCAAATGCCGCAAAACCAATAATCTGGGTGACCCGCTCACTCATGCCAAAAATTGCCCGCTACCTGTAAACCCGAAACCTGCGCAATTCTCGTGCATCGCCTGAGCCGGCGCAACAGCCTCAGGCACGCCCACGCCACGCGCTCACCGCGGCAACACCTAATGCAACCAGCAAACACACGAAGCCGAGATTGAAGAAGAGGTGATGAATATGCATCACCAGCGGGTGCGCATTATCGTGACCATCGCCAATACCCAATGCAACAAATGACAGCTTCAAAAAAAGACCAAAGATACCGGTCAGGCAACCTACAGCGACTATTTTTTTGAACGCTGACAATGAAGACCAGCTGCCGCTTAGCCGCCAAAAAACCAGACCCGCCAGAAAAGCCAGCACGGCAAATCCTTCGGCCAGCGTGAACTGCTTGAAGACTCGGGTCAGAATGATACTAATCAAGGCGGCGGCATAAACGACCGCCAGGGCAGTGCGAACCATTAATCCGGCCCGGCGGCTTTGCGCTCGTTAAGGCCCTCACTGAAAGACTCAAAGTCATCGCGGACGATCGTCTTTCGCAACGCGCGCACGTAACTCTCAGGCCCCAACGGACATTGGGCGTAAAGAATATGCCGCCAACCATCGGGCGTTTTGCGGAACAATGTAAGCACCCGGTCGAACCCTGCGGTGGGCTCCTGCGGACCAAAGATCAGCTGAATCTCGTAGTAGTGGTCGAACAAGGCGATACAGAGATCGTCGCACAGCATCTTGACCCGCAGGTTGTCGTAATCCCAGCGAAAACCTTTCAGAACTTTGCGACCCGGATTCCAGTATTTCTCCAACTGCGGCCAGGAAAAGAAGGGCTGTTCAATCTCTTCCGGCACGTACCAGGGCTCCGGATCATTCGCATCCCACATCTCTTTCAGCCGCCCGAAGTCCTGACTGTTCCAGATTGAGCGGGTAGTCTGCAGCACCTCGTCGATCGCGTTAAACACTTCCGGTGGCGCAGACGAAGGAATATCAACCGGCGATGGCGCGAAGTGTCCGCCGGCCTTCGCCTCGCTACCCAGCCCCATCAGGCCACCCATCGCCAACATTAAGCCTAACGCTTCGCGTCGGTCGATCCCCGGTGCGGCAGCTTCCGCATCCCTTTGCTTCGTGCTCTCGTCACTCATTGCAGCTCCTCTCTCCTCCTCAACCTGCGTCGAGCATACCGCAAAAGCGCACGAGGAATTTTCGCCGCGGACACTCCGGCAAGTGCCCGGTCAGCCCAACCGGACCAAACCCTGCAACACGAGCTCTTCGTAGGTGACAACGCCGAGAATTTGCCCCCCTTTAATCACGGGCGCAGTCGAGATGCCGAACTGCTCAAACAGGCGGGCGCAATAGCGTATATCCATATCCGGCTGCACTGAGAGCACGGGCTTGGTCATGATTTCATAGATATTGATGCGCTCCGGCGCCCGATGCTGGGCCAGCACTTTCTTCGCAATGTCAGAAACCAGCACGACACCGAACTCGTCCTGCTCGTCACGTTTCTGAACGAACACGTAGGTCACTTTCTGCTCGATCATTTCCGCCAGCATATCGGCAACCGTCGCGAGCCCGTCGACCAACAAATAGTCCTGCTCCATAACCTCCGTCACGGTAATTCGCTTTGCGTTGTTCACAAGTCTTCCTCCTTTAGGCTTGGCGCAATTTTTTCTACCTGATGAGCAACTCCGATGGCGTCTTCCACATCGATCTGGAAGGCAATGCCCGTCCCGGGACTGCTATCAAACTCTCCGGCACGGCCGATGCTCTCGAGAATATGTCTGGCGCGATGCTCTTCAACTAACAACAGCACCACATCACGCTGCGTCTCAAGGCTTAAACCCAGAAACGTCTGCGTCGGGTCAAGCCCCTCGCCGCGCGCGTTATTAATCTGTGTGCAGCCCGTTGCACCCGCATCACGCGCCGCGTCCACCACAATATCTGTCTTGCTGTCATCAACCAAAGCAACCAATAACTTAAATCTCATCGGGACAAACCCCCTCTACTTTTTTACTGCAGTATGTGCGTTACGGTGCGCACGCCATTCAGCGATCTGCGCATAAGCCATCACTGTCATCATCGGAAACAAACTTGCAAATGCAATCAAACCAAAACCATCGATAAGCGGACTGCGTCCGGGAATTGATTCCGCCAGCCCCAGTCCCAATGCAGCGACCAGCGGCACGGTCACTGTCGAAGTGGTGACGCCACCGGAGTCGTACGCCAACGGAATAATCAGGCGTGGCGCAAACAGTGTTTGCACCACAACAACAATGTAGCCGGTAACAATGAAATATTGGATCGGAGTGCCGATGACGATTCGCAACGTGCCCAAAGAAATACCAACAGCAACGCCCACCGCCACAGCAAGCCTCAGACCCCAGGCACTGATCGCCCCGCCGGAAAGTTCCTCCGCTTTCAGTGCAACCGCTATCAGAGCGGGCTCGGCAATGGTTGTACCGAACCCAATCGCAAAGGCAAACGCATAAACCCAATAGTACTCCTGCCACGGCGCTGCCTCGCCTGCCATCACACCGACAAAACCGGGGTCGGTGAACTGACCCGCCATAAACCGGCCGATAGGAAACAACGCCTCCTCCAACCCGATGAGAAACAACACCAACCCGAAGTAGACGTAGACGAACCCGAGCAACATTCGCCGGGGATGCGGCACAGGTCGACGCAGAACCGCAAACTGAAAGAACAGCAGAATAGAAACGATCGGCAGCATATCGCGCAGCGTCTCTAGCGCGACTTCGAAAATGTCTGCCAACCCCGGCACTAGATGAGGATCCCGTACAACATCACAAAGATCATCGGAGTCAGTGACGCAAACGCAATCAGGCCAAACCCGTCGACCATCGGGTTGCGGCCTTTAATCGACGATGCCAGACCAACGCCCAGGGCTGTAACCAGCGGCACAGTAATCGTTGATGTAGTAACACCGCCGGCGTCATAAGCGATACCAATAATTTGCTGGGGAGCTGCCAGCGTCATCAGCACGACCAGCACGTAGCCGCCCGCGATCAAATAATGCAGCGGCCAACCTTTCAGAATACGAAAAACACCGAGGGTAATCGCAGCACCCACAGACACGGCAACGGTAAGACGAAGTCCCAACGCGTATGACTCGCGCGCTTCATCGGTACTGCCAATAAACTGCGCGCTACTTGCCACCTCCGATGCCTCTTCAGCAATCGCGATGAGAGCAGGCTCGGCAATTGTGGTGCCAAACCCGAGCGCAAACGCGAAGATTAACAGCCACATCAGAGAGCCCTTGCGGGCAAACGCGTAAGCCATGGTCTCGCCAAGCGGAAAAAGCCCCATCTCCAGGCCGCGGATAAACAAAGTCAGACCCAGCAGCACCAGCAAGAGCCCGAACACCATATTCAACAGGTCCGGCACGGGCTGGCCCAGCACCAGTATCTGGAACACCCCGATCACAAGAACAATGGGCGCCAGATCACGGGCGCTGGACGCCAGCAAACCGGAAAAACTTTTTACCCACTCAACCAGAACAGACTCCTCCGCCTCAACACCAACCCACACCGGACTAAATTGCCCGAAAAACTACACGACGATTATAAAAAAACTGCACGATGCCAGCTATGAGTGATCTCCGTAGCACCCGTCACCAACAGGCACAAAAAAGCCCGGCAGAACCGGGCTTTTTTGTTGTTTACGAAGTGGCAATCAGAACCGATAACCAACGTCAAAACTGAGCCGGTACGGTGATTTAATCCGGCTGTCAAAATCAAAGCCGTAATAGGTGTACTCGATCCGCAGGAAGGTGTTTTCCGTAGTATCGATCGTCGTACCAAAACCGATCAGATAGCCGTTGTCGTTCTCATTCTGCTTCACTTCAGTATTGGGACGGTTCCACGGTTGAGCAGCATTCAGCGGCTGCAGGTTATCCGCACTCTGCGTGAACTTGCCCTTAGCGAAGCTCCAGCCACCGATAAAGTTCAGACCCCACTTTTCGGTAAGCTCGAGATGGTAACGGCCGGAAATATTCAGCGTGCGCAGCTCAATTTGCTCTCTATAGCTAATCTGATCGTTGGTGTTGAAGTTTGGCGCCTGATTCAGGCCACCGGTAGGATTGCCGGTAGCAACATCGTCAGTACGGTCCGCGCTGCCAAACCAGACAAGACCCACTTCTGCAGCAATGTTCGGCAACAGCTCATAGCCGGCAAATGCCGCCACACCAAATGTTGACTCATTAAAACCACTCTGAGTGTCGTAGAAGTCGTAACACGGTGCGGGAGAGTTCGGAAACCCGGAAATCGTGCCATTAATGCAGTTCTGGTTGGTCGTCGTGCCCGCCAACATGTTGCGCTGGTTATCAACTTTCAGCTGGGTCCAGCCGATACCACCACCGGCATAAAACCCGGAATCATTTGCTGCCTGAGCGGAACCGGCAATAGCCGCCAGTCCTGCGATCAGGACGATCGAAATACGTTTCACTTAGACTCCCCCGTCTAGTTGTTAAAGTTGCTCCAACCCAGACTACAGAAGCCTTCG
>CAYLLI010000074.1:0-10204 GCA_964384295.1 uncultured Chromatiaceae bacterium | reverse complement strand
GCGGACGCACGCCGGTGGCAGTGCTTGAGATTGCAATAACGTCATCAATCTCAACGTCGAGTGCTTTTGCCAATGCTTTCGCGTTTGTCCTTGCATCTTTCGCGGCCAGCTGCAGCGCCTCGCGATAGGCTTCATCCGCTTCGCTGCTTGACAGTGTTGGTGGCGAAATTTGATTCACGCCTGCATCGACCGCTTGCTCCATGAGCGGCGCCAAATTTGCGAGGTCTTTCAGTGTGACGTTGAAGCTGCGCTCTGCGGTGTAGCCGGTGAGCGTCTGGGTATGGTCTTTCTGGTTCCAACGATAATCGGGTCGTGCGGTGATGCTGACGGTCTGCACGTCTTTGTCATCGATACCCAGTTTCTTGGTCATCGCGAGAAAGGCGGCGGCAACCCGATCAACCTCAGCTTGCGCGTCTTTCAGCGAGGCTGCTTTGGCCTGTACGCCCATACGCAGGTTGGCAGTATCCGGCGTGCGCTGCACGGTAGCTTTGCCGCTGACGGTAATGCTGCCCTCAGTTTCATGATGATTCTCCTCGTGCTGGATGCACCCGGAGACCGTCACAACCGCTAATGCCATCACTATCCATCGAATCATCATTTCTCTCCTTCATTCAAAGCTCAGGCTACTGTACTACGTCACTCCTGATGATTTCTTCTGTGGTTTCAGCGTGGCCCCGCTCGTTGGTAGAATCCACAGCGTTTCATGATTGAAGTTTCAATCTCAATTTCCAATCACTGTTTGAAGGATGTCTTCAATGAGTACGTTTCGAGCCTTTCGAGTCCATGCGGACAAATCCGGCGTCAGCGCCGGCATTGAAGAACTGACCCTGGACGATCTGACGCCGGGTGAGGTCGTTGTGAAAGGCGAGTGGTCGAGCGTGAACTACAAAGACGCGCTGGCCGCGACCGGTGCCGGGCGTATTTTGCGAAGCTCCCCGTTGATTGGCGGCGTCGACATTGCCGGCACGGTGATTAGCTCCGAAGACCCGGATATTCAGGAAGGCCAGCGTGTGCTGATGAATGGCGGCGGGCTTAGCGAAGTTCGTGATGGGGGGTTTACCGAGGTGGCGCGGTTGCCGGCGGGCGGCCCGATTCCCATTCCGGATGAGCTGTCGACCCGCGACGCGATGCTGATTGGTACTGCCGGCTTTACGGCGGGTTACGCCATTCATCAAATGGAGCTGAACGGGCAAACACCGGATCGCGGGCCGGTTGCGGTAACGGGTGCTACCGGCGGCGTGGGCAGTGTGGCCATCGATATGCTGGCCGGCCTTGGGTATCAGGTGACCGCGCTCAGCACGAAGCCGGAACAAAGTGAGTACTTAACGTCGCTGGGTGCGACTGAGGTGCTGGATCTGAAAGCGATGGATTTCGGTAAACGTCCGCTTGAAAAAGGTATCTGGGCAGGTGCCATCGATAACCTGGGTGGTGAAACGCTCGCCGGTTTGATTCGTAACGCGGCCCCCAACGCGAACATCGCCGCCATTGGTCTGGCGCAGGGCTTTGAAGTGAACACAACAGTGATGCCGTTTATTCTGCGCGGCGTGAACCTGCTCGGTATTAACTCGGTCGATGTGCCGAGGGAGCTGCGCCAGCTGATCTGGCAGCGCGTGGCGACGGACTTGCGGCCACAGCATCTCGAGCTGATGGAAAGTAATGAAGTCACGCTTGATGGTCTTGCCGAAGTATTTCCTCCGTACATCGACGGCACGATCACCGGTCGCACGCTGGTGCGCTTAAGCTGAGCATGCAGGCTGAACTCGAAGCCGGGCTGGAGGCACTGGATCTGCCAACCGATCTTAGTGCGCCGCTGCTTGCTTACATTGAGCTGCTGGCGAAGTGGAACAAGGCCTACAACCTCACCGCCATTCGCGACCCGGAAGAGATGGTCGTTCTGCATCTGCTGGATTCGCTGAGTGCAGCGTCGTGTGTTTCGGGACAGAGCATTCTCGATGTGGGCACCGGCGCCGGCCTGCCCGGCATTCCGTTGGCCATAGCTTTTCCTGAAAAGCAGTTCACGCTGCTCGATACTAATGGCAAGAAAGTGCGGTTTCTCGATCATGCGATTCGTCAGCTGGATTTGGCAAACGTGTCTGCCGTGAAATCACGAATTGAGACGTTCGCGCCCGAAACGCGGTTTGACGCCATCATCTCGCGGGCGTTTAGTGCGCTGGAGCCTTTTGTGTCGGCCTGCGCACCGCTGCTGGACACCGACGGCGTGTTGCTTGCAATGAAGGGCAAGCTGCCAAAAGAAGAAATTGCCGCATTAAATGAGGCACAATGGGAAGTCAGCTTCGCAGAGCTTCGGGTACCCGGGCTGGAAGCAGAGCGCCACATGGTGACACTGAAACCGCGTGGTCATACCGAATAACAACAACGCTTTCGGTTGTACAGTTGTGCAACCATCGACGACTTCGACCAACGGAACAGGGGCATGGCGCGAATAATTGCAGTATCCAACCAGAAAGGCGGTGTGGGTAAAACCACAACCGCGGTCAATCTTGGCGCATCGCTGGCGGCCGGCGACCAGCGTGTGCTGGTGGTGGATCTCGACCCGCAGGGCAACGCCAGCACCGGCAGCGGTGTGGATAAGAACAACCTGACTGCGTCGAGCTGCGAGGTGCTGCTGGGTGAAGTGGCTGCCGCTGATGCGATTGTGAATGCGGAAAATGCCGGCTATCACCTGCTGCCCGCTAATGCCGATTTGACGGCGGCTGAAGTTCGCCTGATGCAGGAGCTGGGCCGCGAAACCAAGCTGCGCGCGGCGTTGGAGTCGGTGCAGGACAACTACGATTTCATCCTGATCGACTGTCCGCCAACTATTAACATGCTCACGCTGAACGCGATGACCGCTGCCGATGGCGTGCTGGTCCCGGTGCAGTGCGAGTTCTATGCGCTGGAAGGTTTGTCCTCGTTGCTGGAAACCATTCGCCAGGTCCGCAACTCGGTAAACCATAAGCTCGAGATCGAAGGACTGCTGCGGACGATGTACGACCCGCGCAATCGATTGTCGACCGAAGTGTCGGATCAGTTGGCACAGCACTTTGCCGACACGATCTACAGCTCTATTATTCCGCGTAACGTCCGACTGGCCGAAGCCCCGAGTTTTGGCGTGCCGGTGTTGAAGCATTCGCCGCGCTCCCGCGGTGCGATGGCTTACCTGGCGTTGGCCGGTGAGGTCATTCAGCGGCGTCAGGCGCAGGCTGCCTGAGCGCTTAGCATTAATTCGAAAGATAAAGACTGATTCGTTATGGCTGACAAGAAACCCGCTGCAAAGAAAACCGGTTTAGGCCGTGGGCTTGATGCCCTGCTCGGTGGCAGTGCTCCGGCAACGCCCGCCCCTGCTGTGCCGCCCGCTCCGGCAGCGCCCACAGCAACGCCTGCTGCGCCTGCCGCCGATAGCCTGAGTAAATTGCCGCTGGAAGTTCTGCAACGGGGCGAGTATCAGCCGCGACTCGATATGCGCAGCGAGGCCCTGGAAGAACTGGCGGAGTCCATCCGGACTCAGGGCGTGGTGCAACCGATCGTGGTACGCCCTCTCAAAGGGGCAGACAAAGGTCGTTATGAGATTATCGCCGGCGAACGTCGCTGGCGTGCTGCTAAAATTGCCGATCTTGACGAAATTCCCGTCATTATTCGCGATATTCCGGATTCTGCAGCAATTGCGGTTGCGTTGATTGAAAACATTCAGCGTGAAGACCTGAACCCGCTCGAAGAGGCCCTCGCGCTGAAACGGCTGATTGATGAGTTTGAGGTCACCCATCAGAAGGCGGCCGAAGCTGTCGGCAAGTCCCGTGCTGCGGTGTCCAACCTGCTGCGACTGCTGGACCTGGGCCCCGAAGCCCGCCAATACCTGCGTGAGGGCGAGCTCGACATGGGCCACGCCAGGGCTCTGCTTGGGGTGCACGACAAATTTAAACAGGCCCGGCTTGCCAAGCAGGTCGTCGAAAATGCCTTAACCGTCCGCGAGACCGAGGCCGCGGTTCGCAAGCTGCTTGGTGGCGACTCAAAGCCCGCGAAATCTGCCAAGCCTCTGGACGCCGATACCCAGCGCTTGCAGGACGATCTGTGCATGAAACTCGGCGCCAAAGTCGCCATCGCGCACGGGTCCAAAGGTAAGGGCAAATTGGTCATAACCTACAACTCTTTGGACGAGCTCGACGGCATCCTGAGCCACATCAAATAAGGCGGTTTATTCGCTGCTGGTTATTTTTTGCTCAACGGGCCCCGCAGGGCTTGAATGGCTTACGCTAACTCCCTACAATGCGCGGGCTGAATCGGGCTGAGTCTCTTTTCGGCGGTCAGCAACACCTCGCGCAGAGCGGCGTAACTGTTGATCTCCAGCGTTTTTTGTCCGCCTAAACCCGCTGAGACGGGTGACACGCAGGTAATCCAGATGATGCGCACCGAAGCCTACCGGCTCGCCGGATGGCAACTGCTGGTTACCCTGCTGATTGCTGCGCTGATGGCGCTGGCGGGCGGCAAAAACTGGGCCGTTTCTGCAGTCGCAGGGGGGAGCATTGGTCTCTCGACCAACCTCTGGCAGGCATTAAGAATGGCGCGCTTGGCAGGTGGGGCTCCTGAGAAGTTTCTCAGCGGGCTGTACCTCAGTGAGTTTATTAAAGCAGTGCTGACAGTGGCCCTGTTCATCTTTTCGATAAAGGTGTTGCGGGTCGAGTTGGTGCCGACAATTTGCGGTTACGGTGGCTGTTTTATCGTTCACCTGGCCACAGTAAGAAAGAACTTTCTGCCGGTAGACCCGGAAGTGATTGAAGCAAACCGAATTGCCCGCGAAGAGCGTGAGCGGCTCGGCATCGTAGACGACGATAGAGACGAATACTGATCATGTCAGCTGAAGGCCCAAAGACTTCCTCTCAATATATTGAACACCATCTGCAGAACCTACAGGTGTGCAGTGGTCCCGATGGCTGGGTCTGGAACGATCCTGCTGTGTGCTCCGGCAACTTCTGGGCATTCAACGTCGACTCCATGTTCTGGACGATCGTTCTGGGTGTCACGTTCTGCTGGTTGTTCCGCAAAGTTGCCAAAAGCATGACGCTGGAAAACCCCGGCAAACTGCAGACGTTTATTGAAGTCGTCTATGACTTCGTTGCAACCAGCGTTAAAGAAACTTTCCACGGCGACAGCAAACTGATTGCGCCGCTGGCCCTCACCATCGTGTGCTGGGTATTCCTGATGAACCTGATGGACCTTGTGCCGGTCGACTTCATTCCTTACGTCGCCGAGCACTGGATGCACATACCTTATATGAAGGTTGTGCCGTCAACCGACGTGAACATCACCTTCGGTTTGTCACTCTCAATTTTTGCCCTGATTCTGTTCTACAGCTTTAAGAACAAAGGTGTCGGTGGTTTCGTTGTCGGTGAGCTGATGATGAACCCGCTGAACCCGAAAGAGCTGGGTATGCCCAAACTGTTCTGGCCGCTGGTTATGGCATTCAACTTCGTACTCGAAATTGTTGCCCTGCTGGCCAAGCCGCTCTCTCTGTCTTTGCGACTCTTCGGCAACATGTATGCCGGTGAGTTGATGTTTATCCTGATTGCGCTGTTGTTCGGCTCAATTCTGGTAAGCGCAGTCGGGCCTGTTTACGGCCTGATCGGTGTTGTACTGCACTTTGCCTGGGCGGTCTTCCACATTCTCGTGGTTACCCTGCAGGCCTACATCTTCATGATGCTGACGATTGTTTATCTGAGTCAGGCGCACGAGCACCACTAATAGTTTTTTTGTTTTTTGATTGTTTGATGCTTTAAGGAGCAGCTAGATGGAAATGGTAATTGGTTTGACCGCAATCGCAGTCGCAATCCTGATTGGTTTTGGCGCACTGGGTGTAGGTATTGGTATGGGTCTGTTGGGTGGTCGCTTCCTCGAAGGTTGCGCACGTCAGCCTGAACTGGCTCCGATGTTGCAGACCAAAATGTTCCTGGTTGTTGCGCTGCTCGACGCGGTTGCAATGATCGGTGTTGGTATCGCGTTGTTCTTCGCTTTCGCAAACCCGTTCATCGCTCAGTTCGAGCCGTTCATCGGGTAATTAAGGGTTTCTTGGAAGGAATTCATAGAAACACCTTGAGGAGAAAGCAGCGTGGATATTAACAGCACGTTATTAGGCCAGGCGATTGCCTTCGCGGTATTTGTCTGGTTCTGCAAAGTGTTTGTCTGGCCTTTGATCATGGAAGTGATCGAAGAACGTCAGACCAGCATTGCAGATGGTCTTGCTGCCGCTAGCAAGGGCTCCCGGGCTCTGGAAGAGGCAGAAAAAGAGCGCATCGTTATTGTTGATGAAGCTCGCGGCCAGGCTCGTGAAATTGTCGATCAGGCAAACGGTCGTGCCACGTCTATCGTGGATGAGGCTCGTGCCTCTGCTGAAGCTGAGCGTGAACGCATTCTCGCGTCTGCGCAGGCGGAAGTAGAGCAGGAGATCAGCCGTGCACGTGAAGAGCTTCGCGGTCAGGTTGCCAGCATCGCGATTGCCGGCGCCGAGAAGATCATTGCTAAAGAGATTGATGCGAGCGCGCACAAAGAGCTGCTCGACAAGCTCGCAGCGCAGATCTAAGGACAGGAGTTACTCATGGCCGAAAATGCAGCCATAGCACAGCCCTACGCGAAAGCAGTATTCGAACTGGCGAACGAAGCCGGTCAACTGCAGCCGTGGTCTGATGCACTGCAAGCGGCGGGTGTCGCAGTAAGCGATGCCGACGTAGCAGCGCTGATTGATGCTCCGGGTACCGACATGGAAGGCTTGGTCGATGTGATCGCCGACGTGTCCGGAAAAGCCGGTGGTATTGATGCAGGCAAAGGCACTCAGGTGAACAACCTGATCCGTTTGCTGGCAGAGAACAAGCGTTTGCATGCACTGCCCGAGATCTCAGCCGCGTTCGACGCGCTCAAAGCAAATGTTGAGAACCGTGTTGACGTCACTTTGACGACAGCAACCGAAATCGACAGCGCACAGCAAGAGTCGATTGTCGCAGCACTGAAACAGCGTTTCGGTCGTGACATCAATCTGAAAGTTGAGCTGGACGAAAATCTGATTGGTGGAGCAAAGCTCCAGGCAGATGATCTGGTTATCGACGGATCGGTATCTACCGGTCTGGCGAAACTGACCAGCTCTCTGATGAACTAGAGGAAATAAAGAGATGGCTATCAAAGCTTCTGAAATCAGTGACCTGATTAAGGAACGCATCAGCAACTTTGAGAGTGCGGCTGAAGCCCGTGATGTGGGCACCGTAACCTCAGTTACTGACGGCATTACCCGTATCCACGGTCTGGGCGCAGCTCAGTACGGTGAGATGCTGGAGTTCCCGGGCGACACATTTGGTCTTGCACTTAACCTTGAGCAGGATTCTGTCGGCGCCGTTGTATTGGGTGACTACAAGCACATCTCTGAAGGCGACGAGGTGAAAACCACCGGTCGTATTCTTGAGGTTCCGGTAGGCCCTGAGCTGCTCGGTCGTGTTGTGAACTCACTGGGTGAGCCGATTGACGGCAAAGGCCCGATCGACGCGAAACAGGTTTCTCCGATTGAGAAAGTGGCTCCCGGCGTTATTGAGCGTCAGTCAGTGGATCAGCCGGTACAGACCGGTCTGAAATCAATTGACGCGATGGTTCCTGTTGGTCGTGGCCAGCGTGAGCTGATCATTGGTGACCGCCAGACTGGTAAGACTGCTGTCGCGATTGACGCGATCATCAACCAGAAAGACACCGGCGTTAAATGTATCTACGTGGCTGTTGGTCAGAAAGCTTCAACCATCGCTAACGTTGTCCGTAAGCTCGAAGAGCACGGCGCAATGGACCACACCATCATCGTTGCTGCGTCTGCTGCCGAATCTGCAGCCATGCAGTACATCGCTCCTTACTCTGGTTGCTCAATGGGTGAGTACTTCCGCGACAACGGCGAAGACGCGCTGATCGTGTATGACGATCTGACGAAACAGGCTTGGGCATACCGTCAGGTTTCCCTGCTGCTGCGTCGTCCTCCCGGTCGTGAAGCCTATCCCGGTGACGTTTTCTACCTGCATTCACGTCTGCTGGAGCGCGCTGCGCGTATCAACGCTGACGAAGTTGAGCGTCTTACCGAAGGCCGCGTGAAAGGTAAAACCGGTTCACTGACCGCACTGCCGATCATTGAAACGCAGGCTGGTGACGTATCCGCGTTCGTTCCGACCAACGTGATTTCTATTACCGACGGTCAGATCTTCCTGGAAACCGACCTGTTTAACGCCGGTATTCGCCCTGCGATTAACTCCGGTCTGTCGGTCTCCCGCGTGGGTGGTTCTGCTCAGACCAAGATCATTAAGAAGCTCGGCGGCGGTGTTCGTCTGGCGCTGGCTCAGTATCGTGAACTGGCAGCGTTTGCGCAGTTCGCTTCTGACCTCGACGAAGCAACCCGTAAGCAGCTGGAACGTGGTCAGCGTGTGACCGAGCTGATGAAACAGCTGCAGTACTCACCGCTGTCAGTCGCTGAAATGGCAATGTCTCTGTTCGCGGCTAACGAAGGCTACCTCGACGATGTTGAAGTCGAGAAGATCGTTCCGTTTGAAGCTGCGATGCACGCTTATGCGAATGACAAGTTTGCCGACCTGCTGAAATCTATTAACGAAAGCGGCGACTACAACGACGATATCGCTGCGCAGCTGAAAGCTGCCGTTGAAGACTTCAAGGCGAACGGCGCGTACTAAGCGTTCAACTGAGCATTCTTTAGAGACTGTAAATGGCAAATCTTAAGGAAATTCGCGGCAAGATCGGGAGTGTTAAAAACACTCAGAAGATCACCAAGGCGATGGAGATGGTGGCAGCTTCGAAACTGCGCCGGACCCAGCAGCGCATGGAGGCTTCCCGCCCCTACGCCGATAAGATTCGCACTGCGATTGGCCATCTGTATCAGGCTAATCCCGAGTACCGTCACCCGTATCTGGTAGAGCGCGAGAGCGTTAAGCGCGTTGGCTACATTGTCATCTCTACCGACCGCGGTTTGTGTGGTGGCCTCAACACCAACACCTTCCGGAAGCTCATCAACGAGATTCAGGAATGGAAAGCCAAAGACGTTGAAGTCGATCTTTGCCTGATTGGTGCGAAAGCAGTGCAGTTCTTCCGCAGCCTGGACGTGAACGTGGTTGCGGCCGCAACTCACCTCGGTGAAGACCCGCACGTTGCGGATTTGTTGGGTGCGATCAAGCTGATGCTTGATTCCTACACCGACGGCAACATCGATCGTTTGTTCCTGATGCACAGCGTGTTTGAAAACACGATGAGCCAGGTGCCTGAAACCAAGACACTGATTCCGGTTGAAGCACCGGATGCCGATGAGCTGCCGCAGCACTGGGATTACATCTACGAGCCCGATGCTGTTGATCTGCTCGACGGCGTGCTGATGCGCTACATCGAGTCTCAGGTTTATCGCGGTGCTGTGGAAAACGTGGCCTGCGAAATGGCGGCAAAGATGGTGGCAATGAAATCCGCTACCGATAACGCCGGCAAGATGATCGATTCACTCGAAACCGAAGCGAACAAAGCCCGTCAGGCTGCGATTACTCAGGAAATCTCTGAGATCGTCGGTGGTGCGGCTGCTGTTTCTGAATGATCAGTTGCTGATTAGATAGTTTTTGATTTTTGAAATTCAGGTCGGATAAACCGACCACCAGAGGACGAAAGCATGAGTTCCGGAAAAGTTGTACAGGTTATTGGCGCCGTTGTTGACGTGGAGTTTCCGCGTGATGAGCTGCCAAAGGTATACGACGCACTGAAGATTGATTCACTGAATCTGACCCTCGAAGTTCAGCAGCAGCTGGGCGACGGCGTGGTTCGCTCAATTGCGATGGGTTCCAGTGAAGGTCTGACCCGCGGTGTTGAAGTCACCGGTACCGGCGCACCGATTCAGGTGCCGGTTGGTGAAGAAACCCTCGGACGCATCATGAACGTTCTCGGCGACCCGGTAGACAACGCCGGCCCGATCGGCGAACAGAAGCGTATGCCGATTCATCGTGAAGCCCCTTCTTATGAAGAGCAGGCAGCGTCTACCGAACTGCTGGAAACCGGCATTAAGGTGATCGACCTGGTTATGCCGATTGCTAAGGGCGGCAAAATTGGTCTGTTCGGCGGTGCGGGTGTTGGTAAGACCGTGACGCTGATGGAACTCATCAACAACATCGCTAAGGCTCACGGTGGTTTCTCCGTGTTCGCCGGTGTG
>CAYLLI010000073.1:0-10220 GCA_964384295.1 uncultured Chromatiaceae bacterium | reverse complement strand
TTCTTTCAGCAATCGCAAACTCGCGCCCGCCTCATCAATAACGTCAATCGCCTTGTCCGGCAGCTGCCGCTCATTGATGTGCCGCGCCGAAAGATCCGCAGCGGCTTCTAACGCTTCATCGGTGTACTCGACGCCGTGATGCTCAACGTAGCGTGAGCGCAACCCTTTCAGAATTTCTACGGTTTCGGCAATGCTCGGCTCAACCACATCGATCTTCTGGAACCGGCGCGCTAACGCGTGATCTTTCTCAAAGATGTGGCGATATTCACGATAGGTCGTCGAACCGATGCAGCGCAGCTCGCCGTTCGCCAGCGCCGGCTTAATCAGGTTTGACGCATCCAACACACCGCCCGATGCCGCACCGGCACCAATCACCGTATGAATTTCATCGATGAACAGGATGGCACTCTTGTCCTCGGCCAACTCACTCATGACGCCTTTAAGCCGCTGTTCAAAATCGCCCCGGTACTTCGTCCCTGCCAGCAACGCACCCATATCCAGTGCGTAAATCGTGCTGGTCAACAGCACCTCGGGCACATCGCCGTCGACGATCCGCTTTGCCAGACCTTCTGCCAACGCGGTTTTGCCGACACCGGCTTCGCCGGTAAACAGCGGATTGTTTTTTCGCCGGCGGCACAACACCTGCACCGTGCGTTCGATCTCGGCGGACCGCCCGATCAACGGATCAATACGCCCTTCCGCAGCCCGCTGATTCAGATTGGTGGTGTAGGCTTCCAGTGCGCTGGATGCCTCGCCTTCTGCTGAATCCTCAGCGCCTGCCTCAGGCTTCGCAGCGCCGTCCATCGGCGTAATACCATGCGAAATAAAGTTAACGACATCGAGTCGCGTGACGTCCTGTTGCCCCAGCAGATAAACAGCCTGAGACTGTTTCTCGCCGAAAATCGCCACAAGAACATTCACGCCTTCCACTTCAGGCTTGCCGCTCGACTGCACGTGATAAACCGCGCGCTGCAAAACCCGCTGGAAACCCAACGTCGGCGAGACATCCTGCTCGCTGTCCGCCGGCACCCGTGGCGTTGATTCATCGATAAAGTTGATTAAATCGTCCGACAACCGGCCCACATCAGCGCCGCAACCAACTAACAGCTCGCTGACTCCGGGGGCATCGAGCAATGCGAGCAACAAATGCTCCACGGTCATAAACTCGTGCTGATTCTCACGCGCCTGCTGAAAGGCTTCGTTCAAACAAACTTCCAGTTCCCTGCTTAGCATGACTTCGCTTCCTGCTTAATTAACCGACCGGCGGAATGAGCACCGGACACACTCAGGCTTCTTCCAACGTTGATAAGAGCGGGTGCTGATTCTGTTGCGCGAAGCTTGATACCTGCGCGACTTTAGTTTCAGCAATTTCATACGTGTATACGCCGCACACCCCCTTACCTTTGGTGTGCACCTCGAGCATGATTCTCGTCGCCTGCTGACGATCCATGCCGAATATTAATTCCAGTACTTCAACGACAAACTCCATCGGTGTGTAATCGTCGTTAAGCAGCACCACCCTGTACATCGGCGGTTTCTTAAGTTTCGGCTTGGATTCTTCAACCACCAAGCCAAACCCATCGTCCATCCCCGGGTTTTGATCCTGATCTCCAGACATAGCTTTACTGACAGCGCCCCAATTCAATTCGTTCATAAGCCTGCGGCTGCAAATTGTTCGCGATCCGCACGGATGAGAGGTTTCAGACTACCCCGATCGCAACCAGGCCAGCGCAGTAATCCGACCCATTTATCATGGGGTTTTTATAGCAGTGTTCAAGGCAGTACGACCCGTCTGACCGCCAATTGCCACCCAAATCTGCCAAATAGCGGATGTCGCTAGCACTCAAATATTGCAAATAGATCACAAAAACGCCTGAAAACGTTTGTTTTAATTGGTATTTCAGGCGTTTTTACTTGAGCCGAAGCTGCAACAAGCCGTATTATGGAATTATGACCCTGTAACGGCATCACACGGTCTGTGACAGCGGGTTTCAGGGACAATGTTCAACTGCGGCCGCGGACGCGCGACTGCTTTTCAGCTCCGGACCAACCGGGGCCTGTGCGACGTGACGCAAGGATTGCTCATCGCGGAGTCAGCTCGGTTTGAATCTACAAGCAAAATTGGATGATTGGCGCAGTCAGGACCCGGCATTATTGCTGGGCACTGTCAACCAGCGCCTGCCGTTTTGGGTCAGCCTGGCACTCGTCGTCGTCATCGCGTGGTATTCGGCGCAAATTGTCTGGGCGCTGGTGCCTCCGCCTGCAGTACCTCCGATGGTAATGAGCATGTCTGCACCCGGCGATGCAGGCCAATCGGCCTCGGGCCCGCCTGCTTATGCAGGCATTGTCGACACCCATATTTTCGGCGAGAGCTCGGACGATACTGAAGCGCCCGTGATACAGAACACCGAGAATGTCCCCGAGACCCGGCTTAACCTGACTCTGCACGGCGCCATTCGCTCCAGCGATCCGGCGCAGGCTCATGCCATCATCAGCGAGAAAGGCAAATCCAGCGAGGTGTACTTCACCGGCGACCCGATTCCGGGAGGTGCCAAACTGCACGAAGTGCAGATGAGCCAGGTCATCATTAACCGCGGTGGGGTTCTCGAAACCCTGAAGCTGCCGGAAATCGCCCGATCCAGCGCCCCGGCCCCGCGCGCACCCGCCCAAGCACGGCGCAATTTCGGACCGCGCACGGTGCGGCAAAACTCGGATCAGAGCGAGCCGGACTCGATGGCGCGTTTTACCGACATCGTCAGGCCTCAGCCCTACATGCCCAACGGCACGCTGAAAGGCTATCGGCTGTACCCCGGGCGCGATAGAAAGACGTTCGCTGCGATGGGTCTGCGTCCGGGTGATCTGGTCACCGATATCAACGGAGTTCCGCTGAACGACATGTCACAGGGCATGACCTTATTTCAGAGTCTCGGCGATGCCACTCAGCTAACCGTTACAATCGAACGCAACGGCAATCCACAAGTGCTTAACCTGGACACGACTGCCATGGTTAACAAGGACGACAACCAACGATGAGCAGGTTCCACCCCCAATTTTCGAAGCGTTTAAAGCGCGTGCTGCTGGCAGCGACTGTGGGCAGCCTGCTAACGGGCACCGTGCTCGCGCAGGCAACAATCACACCGAACTACAAAGACGCAGACATCCAGCAGATTATTGAAGCGGTCAGCGCGGTCACCGGCCGTAACTTTGTTCTGGACCCGCGGGTAAAAGCGCAGGTGACGATGCTGTCATCGACGCCAATGAGTCCCGAAGCCTTCTACGAAGCGTTTCTGTCGATCCTGCAGGTCTATGGCTACGTCGCTGTGCCGGCCGGTGACATCATCAAGATTTTGCCGGATGCCAATGCCCGGCAAGTCCCGGGCTGGGAAGGCCGCAACGGCGAACGCGCCGACGACATTGTTACTCGCGTCATCGTGATCAATAACGTGTCAGCCGCCCAGCTCGTGCCGATTCTTCGCCCTCTGATCCCGCAATACGGGCATCTGGCTGCACATCCCGCATCAAACATGCTGATCATTTCAGACAGGGCTGCGAACGTGGACCGTCTGATGACCATCGTCCGCCGCATCGACCAGGCCGGCGACGATGAGTTTGAAGTCATCCGTCTCTCTCACGCGTCCGCTTCCGACACAGTGCGGGTGGTGACAGCGCTGCAGCAGGCCGGAAGGACAGAACCGGGGGCTACCACCCGCCAGACAACGATCGTCGCCGACGATCGCACCAACAGCGTGTTGGTCAGCGGCGAAAAAACTGAGCGCCTGCGCTTGCGCGCACTGATTACCCATCTGGATACGCCACTCGAAGACGGGGGCGACACCCAGGTTCGTTACCTGCGGTACGCCAACGCGGTGGATCTTGCCGGCAAACTTGAATCGCAATACTCCGGCACAGCTCCCGGTGCCGATGGCGCTGCGGGCGGCGGCAATGCCACGATGAGTGACATCATTATCTGGGCAGATGAGCAGACTAACGCGCTGATCATCACCGCACCGCCGAAGGTGATGCGCTCAATGATGACCGTAGTCGACAAAATCGACATTCGCCGCGCGCAGGTGTTGGTGGAAGCGATTGTGGTTGAGGTGTTAGCGGAGAACGCAGCGGAACTGGGTATCACCTGGGCCGCGTACGACGAAGGTATTGCGGTCGGCGCAACGGACTTCTCTGCGATCTCGCCCGGTGCTGTCGGGATTCTTACCGGCGCACTCGGCGACGACCCGACCGAAGCGGCGTCGGGCATCGTAGACGGCGTCAACGTCGGCATCGGCAGCGTATCGGAGGATGGCTTAAGCTTCGCCGCCGTGCTGCAGGCTCTCGAGGCCGACACCAACAGCAACATCATGGCGACACCAACATTGGTCACGATGGACAACGAAGAAGCGCAGATTGAAGTCGGTCAGGAAGTGCCGTTTGTCACCGGCAGCTTTACTAACACCGGCGGCAACAACGGTGCCGTGAACCCGTTTCAGACGGTGGAACGCCAGCAGGTTGGCATAACCCTGAAGATCACGCCACAGATTAATGAAGGTGATGCCATATTGCTAACCATTGATCAGGAAGTCTCCAGCGTCAGCGACAGCACCCAGGCGGTCGACCTGATTACCAACAACCGTACGATTACCACCGCAGTCATCGTCGACGATGGCGCGACGCTGGTACTTGGTGGTTTGATCCGCGACGAAATGCGCGAACGCGAGCAACGCGTGCCGGTGCTCGGCAGCATTCCCCTGCTCGGCGCTTTGTTCCGCGGTAAATCGGCGCAGCTGGTTAAGACCAACCTGATGGTCTTCATTAAGCCGACAATTATCCGCGACAGCACACAGGCGGCTTTGGCAACTAACGAAAAGTACACACTAATCCGCGATTTGCAGATGGCAGCGCAGGCAGAGGAACGGTTTGATCTCGGCGACCGTCCTACGCTACCTGAAATGGAAGCCCCGAGGGATCGCCGCACCATCGACCTGCGCAATGGCGCAGCAACGCCCGCCGCCGGCACTCCGGAACAGGACATGTAGCATCAATGGCGATGGAGACTGACAACCCGATCCTTGTCGACGACCTGGCCGAGTCTCTGACCGAGACCATCGTCCTGGACGAACCTGCTCTTGAACCCGCCAACGAAGCGGAACCGGCACTGACGGACTCAGAACCGTCGCCCGACAGCAACACACCCGGCCCCCTGTTGCCGTTCGCGTTTGCCAAGCGTCATGGTGTGCTCGCCATCAGAACCATCGATGGCAGGGTAAGCACGCTGGTGCGTGCGGATGCAGATCCGGTCAGTCTGGCCGAGGCACGCAGAGTCATCGGCAGTGCGTTAAACACCACCGTCACCAATGCCGAAGACTTTGAACAAGCGTTGCAGCAAGCGTACGAGAACAATTCAGACTCGACGATGCAAATGGTGGAAGGCTTCGATGACACGTCGGACTTGCTGCGCGTCGCACAGGAGCTGCCCGAACCGTCCGACCTTCTCGAGTCAGATGACGATGCACCGATTATTCGTTTGATTAATGCCGTACTGACATCTGCGATCAAAGAGAACGCGTCTGATATTCATATCGAGCCGTTTGAAAACCGTCTGGTCATTCGCTTTCGCGTCGACGGTGTGCTGAAAGAAGTGCTGCAGTCCCGTCGTGCCGTTGCGCCACTGGTTGTGTCACGCATTAAGGTCATGTCGGCCCTCGATATCGCGGAAAAACGCCTCCCGCAGGACGGTCGTATTTCGCTACGGATTGCGGGTCGCGCGGTTGATGTGCGTGTCTCGACGATACCGTCGGGCCATGGCGAACGTGTGGTGCTGCGTTTACTGGATAAGCAAGCCGGCCGGCTGAACCTCGACTCGTTGGGTATGGAACCGAAAGCTCAGGCAACAATGACCAGTCTCATTCACCGGCCGCACGGCATTATTCTGGTAACGGGCCCCACCGGCTCGGGCAAAACCACGTCACTGTACGCCGCGCTGGAGCAGATCAATAACAACAGCCGGAACATCCTGACGGTCGAAGACCCTATTGAGTATTACCTCGACGGCATTGGTCAGACTCAGGTAAACACCAAAGTTAATATGACGTTCGCGAAAGGACTGCGAGCGATCCTGCGCCAGGACCCGGATATCGTTATGGTCGGCGAGATTCGCGACCTGGAGACTGCCGAGATTGCGATTCAGGCCAGTCTTACCGGTCACCTGGTTCTCTCTACCCTGCATACCAACACCGCCGTTGGTGCGGTCACCCGCTTGCGCGACATGGGCGTCGAGCCGTTTCTGCTCTCTTCCAGCCTCATCGGTGTCGTTGCGCAACGACTGGTGCGTGTGCTTGACCCTGAAACCCGCGAAGCCTACACCGCGAGCGAGTTCGAATGCACCGGCCTTGATGCCGACCCGGCGAACCCGCCGACACTGTACCGGCCCAATGAGCAGGCACTGCAAACCGGTGCCGGCTTTCATGGCCGCAGCGGCGTCTATGAAGTGATCGAGATCGATGACACGCTGCGCACGATGATCCATGACGGCGCCAGCGAGCACCAACTCGAAAGCTACGCGCGGACGAAAAGCCCGGGCATTCGTGACGACGGCCTGCGCAAGGTCTACGACGGCACGACCACACTGGAAGAAGTCCTGCGCGTGACCCGGGCGTCGTAATCACGAATGGGTGCTTTTCAGTACACAGCCGTCGATGCCGGCGGAAAAGAACAAAAAGGTGTGCTTGAAGGCGAAACCGCCCGGCAGGTGCGCCAGCTTCTGCGCGAGAAAAAACTGTTCCCGGTTGAAGTCGCTGAAGTTAAGGAGCAGCCCGCGAGTCAGGGTATCTCCTTTTCGCTCGGCGGCGGTATTTCCGCCAGCGATCTGGCAATGTTTACCCGTCAGCTCGCCACACTGGTCAATGCGGCTATGCCGCTCGAAACCGCGCTGAAAGCGGTCGCGGAACAGACCGAGAATCCGAAGATTCAAAGCACGGTACTCAGCGTTCGTGCACGCGTCATGGAAGGCTATACCTTTGCCGACGGGCTGAAGGACTTTCCCCGGGCATTTCCGGAACTCTATATCGCCACGGTTGCCGCCGGCGAACAGTCCGGACATCTCGATACCGTGTTGGAGCGACTCGCTGACTACACGGAAGCACGACAAGAGCTGCGGCAGAAGATTCAGCAAGCGATGATCTACCCGGTAGTGCTGACGATACTCGCCTTTACGATCGTGACCCTGATGCTGGTGTACGTGGTGCCGAAGGTGGTGGGTGTCTTTACCGACACCGGGCGTGAACTGCCGGCGATGACGCAATTTCTGATCAATACCAGCGAGTTTCTACAGGCCTACGGACTGATGTTGGGGCTCGCCCTGATTGCCGGCGGGTTTTTGTTTAAGCAGGTGCTGAAGCAACCCGGTCCGCGCCGCTCGTTTGATCAGTTCTTATTGAAGCTGCCGTTGATCGGTCGTCTGGTGCGGGGCTTCAATACCGCCAGATTCACGCGGACTTTCAGCATTCTCACCGGTGCCGGCGTTCCGGTGCTGGACTGTCTGCGAATTTCCAGCGAAGTGATTACCAGCGTGCCGATGCGTGAAGCGGTTGAAGAAGCGTCGCACCGGATTCGTGAAGGTGCCGCCATCGGCGCCTCGCTCGGCAGCAGCGGCTACTTTCCGCCGATCTGTGTCCACCTGATCTCCAGCGGTGAAAGCAGCGGTCAGCTGGAAAACATGCTCGGCCGTGCCGCCCAAAACCAGGAGCGCGAAATGGACGGGCTCATTGCCACGATGCTCGGCATTCTCGAGCCGGCGGTCATTGTCGGCATGGGCGTCGTCGTCACCTTTATCGTCCTGTCTATTCTCCTGCCGATCTTCCAGCTCAACGAACTGGTCGGCTAACCCTGTTCAGGCATCCTTCAGCCGATTCCACATAATGAGCTTGCAGGTTTGTGACATAAGTCACGGTCAGCATGCGCATAAATACCCGAGACTTCACCCGTAGCCGAGATTCGGCTTACGCAAAAACCAAGCGTTACGAAGAACAAGGAGACGGGTAATGATTGATTTTTCTGCGATTGAAAACAGCTTCGAATATGAAACGGATGACGACATAATCATGGACGCTCCGATCGAAGCCGCAAACGATGACGATAGCGATGATGACAACATCGACAACAAGGCGAACGTCGGTGAAACATCGGTTGAGATTGATGTGGAAAGCCTGATCGCCGAGCTCGAAGCTGAAGCCGGTGACAGCAAAGATTCGCACGCGGACCTGCGCAGACGCCTCGAAGACATGCTGGAACGTAAACAGCACAAACACGATCTGGACGACTTCGAAGACTACGAACTGGACTAAGTGGCGGGAACAACGTTCGCCACAGCTAGTGGAAGTCGCGACTCCCGGTCGTGAGTTCGCCCAACAGTTCCGAGTAATCGACCAGTGAGCTTGCAATCAGGTGCATGACACCGTGCTGCTTTTGCAGCGTTCCGGTCACACCCAGCAAGCGCGAGCCAAGCAACACGCGGCGCTGCCTTTCTGCCAGATCCTGCCAGACAATCAGGTTCAGGTATCCCGTCTCATCTTCCAGCGTCACGAACGTCACATTGTTTGCCGTTCCGGGGCGCTGCCGGGTAATCACGAGTCCCGCGGAATGCAACTCAGCGCCACCCTCTAACTCACTCACTTCTGCAACGCTCAGTACATGATGCCGTTGCAAAACCCCACGTAACACAGCCAGCGGATGACGACGCAACGTCAAACCAATGCTGGCGTAGTCAGACACAATGTTACGACCTTCAGACGGCGCTCTTAGTATTGGCGTGGCCTCCCGCTGCTGTTGGTGTTCCCACAACGGCACATACGACTCAATACCGCTTGCCTGCCAGTGCGCGTGATGGCGGTTGCCCGCCAGACTCGCAAATGCGTCGGCGGCAGCGAGCAACTCAAGCGTTTTGCGATCGGGTTTCACCCGTGTGTTGAAATCCTCCATGTCAGCAAAGGGGATGCGACCGCGGCATTCGCTGATGCGCTCCGTGGCATCAGCGGCAAGACCGCGAACCCGGCAGAACCCGAGCCGCAGCTCAGGCGTATCGCCCTGCTCCAGCGAACATTCAGCCAGGCTGGCATTCACATCCACCGGCAATACCCTCACGCCATGACGCTGTGCGGCCTGTACCAGCTGCGCCGGCGCATAAAAACCCATGGGTTGCGAGTTCAACAGTGCGCAGAAAAATGCCGCAGGATGATGGCATTTCAGCCACGCAGACACGTACACCAACAGGGCAAAACTGGCCGCGTGCGACTCCGGAAACCCGTATTCACCAAAGCCTTCAATCTGCTTAAACACCTGGCCGGCAAACGTCTCGCTGTAGCCGCGCTCAATCATGCCTTTCACCAAGCGCTCCTGAAAAATATGCACGGTGCCGTGGCGCCGCCAGGCCGCCATCGAACGGCGCAAATGATCGGCCTCACCCGCAGAGAACCCGGCAGCGACGACAGCCAGCTGCATGACCTGTTCCTGAAAGATCGGCACACCCAGAGTGCGTTCGAGCACCCCTTTCACCGCCTCACCGGGATACACCACAGGCTCTTCACCATTGCGACGCCGCAAGTAAGGATGAACCATGTCTCCCTGAATCGGCCCGGGACGCACAATGGCGACTTCAATCACCAGATCGTAAAAGCACGCGGGTTTTAATCGCGGCAACATTGCCATCTGCGCCCGTGACTCGATTTGAAACACGCCGATCGTGTCACCACGACTGATCATGCGATAAACCTCAGGGTCTTCAGCTGGCACTGTCGACATCGAAAATACCCGACCGTAATACGCGCTTAGCAAATCAAAGCTTTTGTGCAGCGCTGTGAGCATGCCCAATGCCAAAACATCAATCTTCAACAACCCCAACGCATCAAGATCGTCTTTATCCCACTGGATTACGGTACGGCCCGGCATAGCCGCATTTTCAACCGGCACCAACTCGGTCAGCGGACGCTCGGACACCAGAAAACCGCCAACATGCTGCGATAAATGCCGCGGAAAACCCAACAGCGCTTCAGACAAAACCAGCAACCGCCGAATGAGCGGCGACTCAGGATCAAAGCCCACCTCTGCCAGTCGCTCAGGGTTAATGCGACGACCGTCCCACCACTGCATAGCACGGGCCATCTGATCGATTTGTGATGCCGACAAGCCCAGTGCTTTGCCAACATCGCGAATCGCGCCGCGTGGCCGGTAAG
>CAYLLI010000072.1:4218-10288 GCA_964384295.1 uncultured Chromatiaceae bacterium | reverse complement strand
CGTCGCCATCGTAGATGGTCAGAAACTTATCGACCTTGATATTGAAGGCGCCGATAACCGACAGAAAAAATCCAACATATACAAAGGCAAAATTACCCGCGTAGAGCCCAGCCTCGACGCAGCCTTTGTCGACTACGGTGCGGAACGCCACGGCTTCCTGCCGCTGAAGGAAATCTCGCGCGAGTATTTCCTGACCAACCCGGATCCCAACAGCAAGATCAACATTAAACAGGTCCTGAAAGAGGGCCAGGAAATCGTTGTTCAGATCGATAAAGACGAGCGCGGCACCAAGGGTGCTGCTCTGACCACGTTTATCAGTCTGGCCGGCCGGTTTATGGTGCTGATGCCGAATAACCCTCGTGGCGGCGGCGTTTCACGCCGGATTTCCGGCGAAGAGCGCGACGAAATTCGCGCCACCTTGAAAGAAATCGATGTACCGGATGGCATGAGCGTCATCGTGCGTACCGCAGGTATCGGCCGCTCGGCCGACGAGCTCAGCTGGGATCTCGACTACCTGAAAGGCGTCTGGAGCGCCATTCTGAAAGTCGTCGTCAGCAAGCCGTCACCGTTTCTGATCTTTGAAGACAACAGCCCGGTGGTCCGCGCCCTGCGCGACCATCTGAACAGCGACATCGGCGAGATCATCATCGACGATGATGCCACCATTGCTGAAGCGCGCGAGTTCATGGAACACGCAATGCCGCACAACCTGCGGAAACTGCAGCGCTACGAAGAGCCGGTGCCTCTGTTTACCCGCTTCCAGATTGAAAGCCAGATCGAATCGGCCTTCTCCCATTCGGTAAGCCTGCCCTCAGGCGGCAGTCTCGTGATTGATCCGACCGAAGCTTTGGTGTCTATCGACATCAACTCCGCACGGGCCACCAAAGGTGGCGATATCGAGGCCACTGCTCTGCAAACCAACCTTGAGGCGGCGGACGAAATCGCCCGTCAGTGCCGGGTGCGTGACCTCGGTGGCCTGCTCGTCATCGACTTTATTGATATGGGGCCGTCACGGAATCAGCGCGAGGTCGAAAACCGGCTGCGCGATGCCATGCGCAGCGACCGCGCCCGCGTGCAGATCGGCAAGATCTCCCGCTTCGGGCTGCTGGAAATGTCACGTCAGCGTATGCGCCGGTCGCTCGGCGAATCCGCGCATCAGGTCTGCCCCCGCTGCAGCGGCGCGGGCACGATTCGCAGTGTTGAATCGCTGGCATTATCGATCCTGCGACTGGTGGGTGAAGAGTCGCGCAAAGACATGACGGCAAAAGTGATTGCTGAACTGCCGGTTGATGTCTCGACTTATCTGCTGAACGAGAAACGCGACTGGATCATGGATATTGAACAGCGTGACAATGTTCAGTTGTTGCTGGTCGCAAACCCCAGCCTGGAAACGCCGCACTACGCGATTCGCCGCGTGCGCAACGACCAGACCGAAGAACCGGAGAACACAGGTAACAGCTACGACCTGACGACACCGGAAGCAGACCTGACCGAGGCCGTGCTGGAAACCAGCACGAAGAAAGTGCATGAAGAACCGGCCGTGCAAATTGCCCGTCCGGCGAGTGCTGCCCCTGCCCCGCAAGCACGCGCAGCTGAAACCAAGCCCAAGCTCGGTTTGTTCGGCTGGTTAAAGCAACTGCTGTTTGGCGACGGCACTGCCGAGCCGGCGAAGAAGAAAGCGCCTGCACGTAACCGCGACCGCGACAACCGTGGCCGCGGCAAAGGCCGCAACCGCAAAGGCGGCAATGACGAGCGTCAGGGCAAGCGCCGCAGCGACAATCAGCGCAACGACAATCAGAAAGACCAGTCGAAGAGCAAGCGCCGCAACAACCGTGGCAAGCAGCAAAGCGGCAAAGACAATCAGGAAGACATGCAGAACAAGCAGCAGAACGTGTCGTCCGATGCAGCGCAAACGGATGAGCAGACCACCGGCAATGAAAATCGTAAACGGCGCAATCGCCGTCGCCGGCGTCGAGGTGGCAACCGTGATAAAGCCGCCAATGCGAACCAGCAAACCGCCGCTGAGAATCAATCAGGGGATAGTGCACAGAGTGACGCACCGAAAGCTGACGCCAATGCTGATAGCAACAACCGGCAAAACAACACGCAGCCGACGCGCAGCAACCAGGCTGTTCCGATGGAAGACCCGAAACCGGCGAGCAAACCGGTCAGCGAGGCCCCTGCTAAAACAGGCCATGTCGACAACCCGGTAGCGCAGCAGCCAAAACCTGTGCCGCAACCGGCAGCGGAAAAAGCCCCGCAATCTGCACCACCGGCCATTGCCGCTAAGCAGGCAGCGACTCCGCCGAGTGCACCGGCTGCTAATCAACCACCGGCAGCGCCGGCTAAACCATCTGCTGCCCCTGAAGCACAGAAGGCACCGCAGGCACCGGCTACGCAAGGCTCAGCACCGGCAGCTCCGGCAAAGCCCGCAGACACTGCAGCAGTACCCAACAAGCCTGCTGAACCTGCGGCGACTGCAAAAGAGCAGCCTAAGCCGGCCGCTGATAAAGACCGCAAGTTGCCCTGGGAAACTTCGGCACCGGCAAAGCCGACAACGGTCTGGTCATCAAACGGTGACAAACGCTCAGGTCCCGACGAACGCTAATCAGGCAGCAGCGTAGAAAAGTAAAAGGCCATCGCAAAGCGATGGCCTTTTACTTTCGGGCATTAGTAAACGACGGGTTTACAGAGCATCGACCTCGTCCTGCTGCATCCGGAACATTTCGGCGTACCAGCCGTTCTGCTCCATCAACTCCGTATGGGAGCCGCGCTCGGCAATCTTGCCGTCAAGCATGACCAGAATTTCGTCGCTATCGACAACCGTTGATAACCGATGCGCAATGGTCAACGTTGTGCGGCCTGCGGAAAGCCGCTTCAACGCATCCATAACACTGCGTTCGGTTTCAACATCGAGGCTTGATGTGGCCTCATCGAGCAACACCACAGGCGCATTCTTCAACACTGCACGTGCAATCGCGACACGCTGCCTTTGACCGCCCGACAGCTTGCCACCGCGCTCGCCGCATTCGGTATCAAGACCCTCTGGGCTGGCCTTAATGAAGTCAGCCAAACCGGCTTCGGTTGCTGCCGCCATGATCGCCTCTTCACTGGCGTCATAGTCACCCATGCGGATGTTCTCGCGAATCGTGTCGTTAAAAATAAAGCTGCGCTGGGACACGACGGCGAAGCAGCGTTGCAGGTCGGCCAGCGGAAACTCGGTAAGCTCGTGCGAGCCGATTTTTATCGAACCCGATTGCGGGTCCCACTGACGCAACAGCAGATTAATCACCGTCGATTTGCCGGTACCACTGGGCCCGACCAACGCAACATGTTTGCCCGGTTCAATGTTCAAATCGAGACCGTCGAACACACGCTTCTCCCGACTCCACTCAGCATCATCAGCGTCGTATTCAAAGACCATGTTCTCAATGGTTATCGAAGGCTCAATATCATCCAGCACCGGCTGAGTCGCCACGTCCTGCACGGCCGGCGGCTGGTCCATCATCGAAAACAGCCGGCGCGCTGCAATCATCGCAACCCGGAAGTCGGTGTAGTTGTTTGCGAGCCCAACTGAGAGGTAGAAACCCACTACCGAAACGGCGATGACAGCAGGCAGATCGCTCAACGCACTGATCTCTCCGGCAATCGCGAGGTCCGCACCGATCCAGGCCGCAGCGAGAATACCGACAGTAATAAAGACCTCGGCCAGCGCACGCTGCCACGCATCCGCGCCATACAGCTTCTCCTGACCTTCCTGCATCGTCGCACCGATGTCATACAGCTGCTTCGCGCGACGCTCTTCGTAGCCAAATGCCACGGTATCGCGCACACCCTGAATGCTGTCGGCAACAAACGCGTTGACCAATCCGAGCTTGTTGCGGTACTCGGCACCATCACCGCCGAGCATCGAGACCAGCCACGGCAGCAGGAACGTGTTCGCCAGATAAAACGGCAGCAGGTAGATCACCAGATCCGGATGCACCGTCCAGCACCACGCCAGAATGATCGCGGGCACACACACGGCGGCAATCGCCGGTGCGATGGTGTGCGCATAAAACGGTTCCACCCGCTCGCAATCCGTCATGACCCGACTCACCGCATCGCCGGACTGGAGCTTGGCGGTGCGCGCAGGGGCCAGCGGCAGCATGGCGTAATAGAACTTGTCGCGAAACGCCGCCAGAATGCGGAACGCCACGTAGTGCCCCGTGTAGTTTTCAATGTAGGACGTAACACCCACCAGCAGCCCTGCCCAGAAGATATAGCTGACCTGTGTGCCGATAATCGCCCAGTTGGTGCTGGTCACTTCCTGAAAACTGATCAGCTGCCAGACGGCACTGAACATGCTGCCCCAGCTCATTGCTTCGGCCGGGTCATAGCCTTCAAGATAAACACCAACGCTTGCAGCGGCGATTCCCAGCACCGCCGCCTGCCCGGAGAACTTCAGGACACGGGCGATCAGCGACGTGAACATGATCTTGTTAAACGGCGCCATATAGGTGAGCAGGCGGCGAATAATTTGCGCGTTGCTTTGCTGCGGCACGGTTGCTTCCATCGTAGTCATCGTCGTCACCCTCCTAAACCGCCGGAGCCGCTACAGCGGCCTCGGCTTCAATTTCTCGCTTCGTGCGAATCATGCCGGCGTAGATGCCGCCGGTGGCGAGCAACTCCTCGCGCCGCCCCATTTCGGCAACAGAGCCCTGATCCATCACGACAATGCGGTCGGCTTGCTCAATGGTGCTGAGCCGGTGAGCAATCAACAGCACCGTTTTGTCTTCGGTCAAACGCTCCAGCGCACGATTCAGCAGTGCTTCGGTTTCCACGTCGATCTGCGAGGTCGGCTCGTCGAGTATCACAACGGGCGCTCCTTTCAGAATTGCACGCGCTATCGCCAGTCGCTGCGCCTGACCGCCACTTAATGCGGTGCCCTGATCACCGACCATCGTGTCGAGACCGTTAGGTGATGCGGCAACGAAGTCGGCCAGTTCCGCCGCTTCAATCGCCCGCATCAACTCAGGCTCGGTCGCATCGGCTTTCGCAATCAACAGGTTGTCGCGGATGGTGCCAAAGAACAAAAACGGGTCCTGCGGCACGAGTGCGATCTGCTCACGAATCCATTCAAGCGATAACTCTTCTTCGGGCACGCCGTCAAACAGAATACTGCCCGACTGCGGATCCAGCGTGCGCAGAATAAGATTCGTGACGGTCGTCTTACCGGAGCCGCTTTTCCCGATCAGCGCGACGGTTTCGTTCGGCTCGAGCGTCATATTAAAACCGCGAATCGCGGGCTCTTCCGCACCGGGATACGTGAACTCGACGTCCTTAAACTCAATCCGCACCGGCTTGCCCGCCGTATCCGGGCGCGCGGCCGATTGATTGCTGCGTGTCGGCGCCTTCTCATTCAGAAACTCAACCACGCTGGCTGCTACTTCCCGACCCAGCGCGCCGGCAAAAAAGAACTCGCCAATCAGCAACAACGTCCGGCTGAATTCCAGGCTCATCAGAATGACGGCAAAGCACTCGCCCGGCGTCATAAAGCCGGCACTAAAGCGATACAGCGAAACACCCACGGCAAAGGCGGTGGAGAACAACGCAAAGCCCAGCTCCAAAGGAATGAACTGCAACTGCGCGACCATCAGCAGCTTCATCGTGTACTGCCGCTGCACCTCGTTGCCCTCTTCCATTTGCTGCCCGCGGCGCTGATCCTGATTGAACATCTTCAGCGTCGACATCCCCTGAATCGAATCCAGATACGCCGCACTGTTTTTGTTCTTCACGTCCTCATTTGACTTGGAGATCCGCCGGAACCCGGCAGCAGAAGAACCCACAAACAACGGCGTCAGCGGGACACCGGCAAGCATCCACAGACCGACAACCCAGTCGATCCACATAATGGCGGAGACGAGAAAAACCGGAATCGCGATCGCGACCCAGATCTGCACGAAGTACACACTAAAGTAGTAGTCGAGGTACTCAACACCCTCAGTCGCCTGGTTAGCTATCTCGCCGGTGCGGCGTTTGCCGAGAATGCCCGGCCCGAGTTTCACGACCTGCTTGTAGATCTGATCGC
>CAYLLI010000072.1:0-4208 GCA_964384295.1 uncultured Chromatiaceae bacterium | reverse complement strand
ATTCAGCTTGGCTTCGCTTGAGGCGCGAAACTGGCCGGTACGAAAGATCCATGCGAGTACGGCCTTGAGCACCACAAGGCCTGCGAACGCCGGCAGGTAATCCTTAAGAATATTGACCCCGTCAGCCACGTCACCGGCGTTCCAAACCCCATCGACAGCAAGACCGAGCACGTAATACAGCAGTATCGTTGTCGGAATCGTCAGCAAGCCGGCTCCGAGCCCGACCTTGACCCACTTCATCGTGCCCGGGGTTATTAACCTGTCATCTACACCTAGCATTGTATCGCTCCAATTTTGAGACATCACCGCGAACGCCGTGCCTGAGTATTCTCAAACCCATGCAGAACGGATTCGCATTGTGTGAAAGCAGTCTAAACCGTAAAGTAAGGTTTAAGGTCAAGCCTGACTAGCCGCGCCGGCGCTTTATCCGGCAATCGGGCAGCCACGCCACTATCCGGAAACTACCATGAGCAAAACTTCACTGACGATTGGCGAGCTCGCTAAACAGGGCAATGTTGCCACTTCACTGCTGCGTTACTACGAAAAAGAGGGCCTGCTGGTGCCGGCCGGTCGCAGTGCCTCAGGGTATCGCCACTACTCCGCTGACGCGGTCCGGCACCTGCGCTTTATTCGCAAGGCGCAGCGCTACGGCTTTTCACTGAACGATATCAAGATGATGCGCGGTGTAGCACACACCTCAGGGACCGGCGACGAGATCAAAGCCATTGCCGAGCAGCGGTTTATCGAGATTGAACGCCGCGTCACGGAGATGCTCGTGCTCCGGCATGAACTGGAAATCTTTCTCGATGATCTCGCCGACCTCGTCGACGATGAGGCAGGTGCCGAGATCGGCGGCCAGTACCGTGAACTCATGGAACAGGTCTGCGGGCACGAACATGCCGGCACCCCGCGCTCTTCACTGCAAAAACTCACCGAACGCATGAGCTGCAATCTCGCCCGCGCCGAATGGGATCAGCTACTCGCCGACCTGCGCGGACGGCATATGCACATCTGGCAGGAAGACGACGTCTACAGCGCGCTGTTTATCAACGCGGGCGACACCGCGTTTGAAGCGCTGCAGCGGTTGGCGCAGAGCGAGTCCGGCTGCGAGGCCCACGAGCAGCCGACCGTCGAGAGAACCGACGACGGCATCCTGTTTGCCGCCTCCGGCGCCAATGCCTTTCTCTACGCGCAGCTGTTTCTGGCGCTGGAAAACCGGTCCGGCGACGATACCAACGCCTAAAAACTACGTTTAAATAATAATTTAAATTATTGTTTTTTATTTATTTATTGCTTAATTATTTTAAACCTATTGACCTTAAACCCGTCTTTAACCCTTAGTCTGATCCACACCTGCAAAACCAGAGGATCAAGGAATGACTAAGGTCTCCGCCGAAGCCACCACTCCTGCCAACCTGAAAGTCAAAATCGTCGGGATGGACTGTGGCTCATGCGCCATGACAATTGAAAACAGCATGCGGCAACTCGCCGGCGTGGAAGACGCCAACGTGTCGTTCACAACCGAGACTATGGCCGTCACCGGCGACATCAGCATCGAGACGGTGTCTGCAAGACTGAAAGAACTCGGCTACCGGATTGCCACGGACGAAGACACTGCCGCGGCTCAGACACCTCCGGAACACACAGGCCTGAGAGGGTTCCTGGCATTTTTATGGCAGCAGCCGCCGCTGCGCTCTGCCGTGCTGGTGGCTGCAACCATGCTTACGGGAGTTGTCGTTCTGCCTGCGCTCGGCAACCCCACCGTTGGCGGTGTTGCAGCGCTGAGCCTGCTGTTTGGTGCCGGGGTGATCATTGCCGGTGCGCCGGTCTTTATGAAGGGTTTCCGGGCTCTGATCTTTGCCCGTCGCATAACGATTGACTTGCTGATGGCGATTGCAGCGATCGGTGCGCTTGCTATCGGTGAGACCGGCGAAGCCTGTACCGTAATCCTGCTGTTTATGCTGGGCGAAGCGCTGGAAGCCTTCAGCGCCGAGCGCGCCCGGGATTCGCTGCGCTCACTGATGGCACTGCAACCGCAGGAAGCCTGCGTACTCGAAAGCCACGGCAGCCCGCACGGTCATCACCATGCAGCCAAACATGTCCATCACGATCACGGTGAGCCCCACGCACACAGCGGTTGCAATGATCACCACGACCATGACGAACACGCTCACGCGGACAGTCATGACCATCAGGTTATTAAGCCGGTGGCAGACGTCAGGGTCGGCGACCGGGTGCTGGTCCGGCCGGGCCAACGGATTCCGGTGGACGGCGAAATTATCAAAGGCATTTCCACGATCAATCAGGCACCTGTCACGGGTGAAGATATGCCCGTATTGCGCGAGGTCGGCGACGCCGTCATGGCCGGTACGGTCAACGGCGAAGCCGCGCTGGAGATTCGCGTGACCCGCCCTGCCAGTGAAGGCACGATTGCGCGCATCGCGCGGCTGGTGGAACAGGCACAGTCGGAACGCAGCCCGGCCGAACGTTTTATCGACCGCTTCGCCCGCTACTACACGCCTGCTGTCGTTGGACTGGCTGTGATTGTGGTTGCAGTTCCGGTGCTGCTGTTTGCCCAGCCGTTTCTGGACACAGCCGATGGTACCCGTGGGTGGCTGTATCGCGGCTTAACCCTGCTCATAATCGCCTGCCCCTGTGCGCTCGTCATCAGCATTCCGGTCACTGTGGTCAGCGGCATGACGCGTCTGGCGCAACTGGGCGTGCTGGTGAAATCCGGCGCGCTGCTCGATCGAATGGCGGACGTACGCACTGTCGCGTTCGACAAAACCGGCACGCTTACCTACGGCAAACCGGCTGTTGTCAGCATGCACACCATCGACTGCGAGCACGCTGAGGATAATGCACCCGACTGCGACCCCTGTGACCGTTTAGTGCAGGCCGCCGCATCGGTGGAACGCGCATCCGAACATCCCGTCGCGCATGCCATTGTTTCAGCGGCCAGCAACCGCAGAGGCGTCGGTCACGTCGCCGCTGCAGAGAGCGTCGAAGCCGTTCCGGGCAAAGGCATCTCGGGCATTAAGTCGGACTGCGGCCACAAGGTCACCGTCGGCAGTGCCGATATGTTTACCCATGAAGAAAAAGGCTGGAGTGACGTCAGCCGGGTCGCGCAAAAAGCACAGAACGACGGTCAAACAATGATGTACGTTCAGCATCACGAAAAGGTGGTCGGTTACATCGGCGTGCAAGACGAAATTCGCGCTAACGCCCGTGCGGTTCTCGATGAACTCGGCGCGATGAATCCGCCGGTGCGTCGCGTCATGCTCACGGGCGACAATGCAGAAGCGGCGAAGCGCGTCGCCGACCAGGTCGGCGGCATCGATGAAGTGCATGCCAGCCTGCTACCCGACGAGAAACTGGCGCGAATCGAAGCCCTGCACAGTCCCGATGGTGCCGTCGCCATGGTCGGCGACGGCATAAACGATGCTCCGGCACTCGCGCGGGCGGACATTGGCATTGCGATGGGTGCCGGCGGCACGGCACAAGCCATGGAAACTGCCGACGTGGTGTTGATGCAGGACGAACTGGCGCATGTGCCGATGGCATTGCGCATGGCACGCGACTGCCGCGCCATCGTCAAACAGAACATTGTTCTGAGCCTGGCGCTGAAGCTGGCATTTCTCGGTTTGGCGATTCCGGGTATCGCGACCCTGTGGATGGCGGTTATTGCTGATGTCGGCGCCACGCTTTTGGTAACATTGAACGGCATGCGGCTGTTGCGAAAAACCTGACAGCGCGTCGCCCGACGGCCGCAGCACGTATTTGTTATCGCACGCGCTTCGAACCCCGCCATTATGAACCCAACTTCTGTAACCTTCGGGCCGATTCTGCTCGCGCCCGGCGTTACCCGGCGCCATGTTGCCTGCTACCTGTTTGCCGCCGGCGTCAGCATTGGTCTTTTTACCTATCTGATCTCACTCTCACCGTACATTCTGACGGTGAACCTCGGTATTCCCGAGAACGAACAAGGCAGACTGATGGGCAACCTGCAGTTTCTGCAGGAGATCGTCGTATTACTCTCAATCAGCTGGTGGGGGGCGATGTCAGACCGCTTCGGGCGGCGCTCCATTTACATTATTAGCTGGCTGGTCATGGGAATTGCCTACGCTTTGTATTCCTTCGCCACTTCGATTCCTCAGCTGATGGCATTTCGCGTGGTCTACGCACTGGCGATTGCTGCCAGCACAACC
>CAYLLI010000071.1:0-10688 GCA_964384295.1 uncultured Chromatiaceae bacterium | reverse complement strand
GAGACAGCCGAGTATGTTCATGAGCGTGGTCTTGCCGGACCCGGACGGCCCCATGATTGCCACGTACTCGTTTTTGGCGATCTCGAGATCGACGCCGTTGAGTGCATGCACGGTTTCATCGCCCATCGGATATGAGCGATGAAGATCAGTAATGCGTATGACACTGCTTTCGGACATAAAACGTGGCTAAGCGATTGAAATCGAATTAAGAATTTTGTCTGTAATTATATCTGCGACATTTGGCGGGGAAGTAACGCTTTGTAACGGAGCGGTATCCGTCACGGTGATGATTGCTGCGTTGCTTAGTCCTGGCCGATGCGCCAGCGGTTATAGCGTTCTGCAAGCTGCAGGGCGCGCCCGGGAAGATGCGCTTTTTGCCATATTCCAGCCGTGTATTTTGTCGCTTCGCTGAACGTGGGGTAGGGGTGTACGGTGCCGAGAATTTTTCGAAGCCCCAGTCCGTGCCGCATTGCCAGAGTGAACTCAGCGAGAAGCTCCGCGGCATGATGGCCGACAATGCTGACCCCCAGAATGGTGTCTTTTCCGGGCGGCGTCAGGACTTTAATGAAACCGTGCGCTTCGCTGTCAGCGATAGCGCGATCCAGATCATCAAGGCCATAGGTATGTGCTTCATACTTTATGCCCTGTGCTAACGCCTCTTTCTCGTTCAGTCCGACCCGGGCGATCTCGGGGGAGGTAAACACGGCGCGCGGGATCACCGAGTAGTCGGCTTTAAACTTTTTAAACGTGCCGAACAGCGCGTTGACCGCGCAGTACCAGGCCTGGTGTGCAGCGGCATGGGTGAGTTGAAACGGCCCGGCAACGTCTCCGCAGGCATAGATGTTCGGATACCGCGTCTGCAGAAAGTCGTTAACGGGAACCGTGCCGTTCGGATTGGTTTCGAGCTGAATGTTTTCCAGCCCTAGCCCGCCCGTGTTTGCAACACGCCCGGTAGCTACCAGTACTTTGTCAAACCCGACCTGGCATTCTTCTCCGGTTTTGGATTCCAGATAGACATTTCCTTCAGCAAACTTGACTGCCCTAAACCCGAGGATCAGCTCGATGCCATCTGCCACAAAGCTTTCTGTGACTGCGGCGGCGACGTCAGGGTCTTCCGCCATCAGCACGCGCTCATTCGATTCGACGATCGTCACTTTACTGCCGAGCCGGGCAAACGCCTGCGCGAGTTCGCAACCAATAAAGCCGCCGCCGAGTACCAGCAGTCGTTGCGGCATCGTGTCCAGGCGCCACAGAGTGTCTGAGGTCAGGTGTCCGCAGGCATCGAGCCCGGGAATGGGCGGTACAAACGGCTTGCCGCCCGATGCAATAACGATGTTCGGCGCTGAGTAAGTCTGGCCGTCAACCTCGACTGTCCATGGCGATGTGATAATGGCATTGCCGGAGACGCAGTCGACGCCAAGTTCGGTGTACCGTTCCACTGAGTCATGCGGCTCGATATCGCGAATGACTTGCTGCACGCGCTGCATGGCCGCTGCGAAGTTGGTTTTTGCGCCATCAGGAACCTGAATGCCAAAGTCTGCTGCACGTTTCAGGTCGTGCATGACTCTTGACGAGCGAATCAGTGCCTTGCTGGGCACGCAGCCGGTATTCAGACAATCACCGCCCATTTTTTCGCGTTCAACCAAGATGACGCGCGCCTTCGATGCGGCAGCGATGTATGCCGTGACGAGCCCTGCAGAGCCGGCGCCGATGACGATGAGATTGGTGTCAAACTTTTTGGGTTTCGAATAGCCTGCGTACACCCGGCGCTGCTGCCACAGGCCCAATGCTCTCCGCGCGAGAACGGGGAACAGGGCAAGCA
The DNA here is from genome assembly GCA_964384295.1 of uncultured Chromatiaceae bacterium. Classification (GTDB taxonomy): domain Bacteria; phylum Pseudomonadota; class Gammaproteobacteria; order Steroidobacterales; genus JABIQA01. The sequence goes on along the minus strand of CAYLLI010000071.1, from coordinate 8,866 downwards.
GCAGAAAAGAACCGATGATTGCCGGCGACAGAATTCCGCTGACGCTGTCGAGGCCCCCTACCTGAGTGCCTGCATTCACATAGACGACAGTGCCGGGAAGCATGCCGACCTGGCTGACCCAGAAAAACTGCCACACCGGCAGGCGGGTTAAGCCCATCACCAAGTTGATGACAAAAAACGGAAACAGAGGTACCAATCGCAGACCAAACAGGTAGAACTTACCGTCGCGTGTCACGCCCTCGTTAATCTTTTCCACGGCCCCTGTGAACCTTGCTTCCACGCTGTTGCGGAACAGGTAGCGAGACAGCAGGAAGGCGCAGCTGGCGCCAATGGTGCTGGCAAACGATACCAGCACGACGCCGTAGAACAGTCCGAATAATGCACCGCCAACCAGAGTGAGTGCGGCTGCTCCCGGAATGCTCAGGGCTGCGACCAAAATATAGATCAGCAGATACCCTGCTGCTGAGGTCAGCGGGTTAGCGTCGACATAGTTCTGAATAGATGCCTGCTGTGCTTTGAAGTTTTCCAGCGTGAGCAGGCTGCCGGCGTCGCTCCAGAGAAACAAGCCCAGTAGCAGGGCAACCGCAACGGCAACCGCAATCCTGCCGGCTGACATCAGCTGTCTCCGGGGATGAGAGGTACCGGGTCCAGCACCCACGACTTTTCGGTCCGACGAGCCGGTGAGGGTATGGCATAGGCAACGCGTTCAGCGTTTCTGGCAACGGTGTCGGTGTCGATCCGCCAACCTTTGCGGGTCCATTCTTCCAGCTTTCGACGGTAGCCGCCGACACAGGCGTCAGATGGCGTAAAGAACTCACCCGTGTTCGTGCGGGGCGTCAGTACCGGGTGGAGATCCATCAGCACGTCTCTGTCCTGATAGGCCACGTAGGCATTGCGTTCCTTGATGCGTTCATCGTTGGACTCGTCAATCATGAAGTTACGCAGATTGACCAGAAAGATGGTCGTATGTTCGCCATCGACCGGCTTTTCAAACGCGTACTGGTGAATATGCATCTGTGGCGTTGGATGGATATAAGTCCACAGGCTCGCCGCGCCTTCGTGGCCGGTTCCTGTATAGATGATTGCGTTCTCGGTCCTGCCCGAAGCTTCCTGCATCGACTTGTCGGGTAACGGCGGTGCCAGAATCTCGAGTCCAAAACCGGTGCCCCAGGCCGTTTCTTTCAATTCGAAGTCCGGTACTTTGTAATCGTCTCTGTCGCCTGAAAAACCGTGGGTGTCATGCACGAATTCATTGTGCGCGGGGTCAACGCCATTCTCCATTGAGCGTTCGTAAAAAATGTCGAAATCAAACTGCTGGATCGTGTGAGTCCAGCCTTCATCTCCCCATTCAGGGATTTCCATAATGGGTGGGCGTTCGGACTCGGGAAGGTCCCCGAGGAAACAAAACACCAGCCCGTACCGCTCCTCAACCGGATAGGCATCAATTCGGGTGCGTTTCGGTATCGTCGCGTCGGCGCCGAGCGAAGGCAGGCGGGTGCACTTGCCCTGACCGTCAAATTGCCAGCCGTGATACGGGCACTGGATGTCGCCGTTGCGCAGTTTGCCGTCGCCGAGCGAGCCGCCGCGGTGTGTGCAGGTGTTGCTGAGACATCGCGCCGTCCCTGTAGCGTCGCGAAACAGCACGAAATCCTGACCCAGCATTCGGGTCTTCAGGGGTTCATCAGTCAGTGCGTCACTGGTTGTAGCGGGGTACCAAAAGTTGATAAACATGAATTAATGCTCCCGGGGCAGGTCACAATCTTACACAAACTTGCTGCAGCAGGGCTTTTGAATGCAACTTCTCAGAATGGCGATAGTGATGGTTTTGTTGGCCGGCTGTGCTGCGCAGCCCGAGATGCAGACCGGCCCGGATGCTGAAGTCACTGCTGACGGACTGGTTCGCGTTGACAATGCGCTGTTTTCTCAGACGTACGTCCGGCCCGGTATCAATCTGCGGCAGTATCGCTCAATTTTGCCTGAGCTTCTCGGTATCGATTACCGTGACGTTGTCACCAATCCCGATGAGCGATTCCCGGCATCAGGCAGAAATGAGTATGCGCTGACTGAAGGCCAGAAGCAGAATCTCGAAGAGCTTATTCATGAGGTATTTGCAGAGGCTTTCGCCGACAGTAAGCACTTTACTGTCGTCGATCAGCCGGGCGAAGGAGTGCTTGCTGTCAAAGGCGGGTTTACCGATGTGGTGTCGTTCGTGCCGCCGCAGCGGCCGCAACGCGATCAGATCTATTTGTCGGAGCTCGGTCAGGGAACGTTGGTATTGGAGCTCAGTGATTCGTTGTCCGGAGAATCATTGGTGCGCGCCGCCGATCGCAAACGTGTGGAGCCCAGCCGGACGACACTAATGCTGCGGGAGACGAATCCGGTGATTAACCGGCAGGAGGTCCGGCGTCTGCTGAAACGCTGGGCAACCCAGCTTGTCGCCGCGATGGATGACCTCTATGAGCAGGGCGGTGCAGCTTTATAAGCCCTGTATCAGATAGCGACCGTGGCAGGGTTGTAGTCGAACAAGCCAAGAATCTCCTCGTTTTTATGCGTGCTCTGGTTGTATCCCGACGTGTCGCTGCGCTGCAGACGTTTAATATTTTGTCGGGACTCGAGCAACACGAATCGGGTTCTCTCCTGACGCGCGCGTTGATAGCGCAGCAGTGCTTCAGCGACCGGGTCGCCGGTGGCAAAGGCCCGCCCAAGAATCAGACCGTCTTCGATTGCCATAGCCGCGCCTTGCCCCAGAAACGGCAACATCGCATGGGCAGCGTCTCCGAGTAAGGTCACCCGTCTGTCCGTCCAGTTATCAAGCGGGTCCCGGTCAAACAGTGCCCACTTAAACAGGCTGTCCTCGGGCGTTGCGGCAATCATCTCGCGCACGTCCCCTGACCAGTCGGAAAACTCATCTAGAATTTCTTCTGTTGTTGATGGTACGGACCAGCCTTCGATTTCCCAGCCGCTGCGCTTGGCGATAGCGACATAGTTCAGCAGCTCGCCACCGCGGACAGCGTAGCGCGTAAAGGTCTGATGTGGTCCTGTGCAGATCGCTGAATCGGGTTCTACTGCGCCCGCCGGCAATCGTTCTGTCGGTACCAGCCCGCGCCAAGCAATGTAGCCGGTAAATTGAGGTGCCTCGTCGCCGAACAAGACACGGCGCACCACCGAGTGAATCCCGTCGCAGCCGACAAGCGTGTTGGTATGAACAGTCACACCGTTGCTGAACGTTGCCGTGACTCTGTCATCGTCTTGGCTCAAACCGGCCAGTTTGTAGCCGCTGAACAGGCAGTCCGGGTCGTTGCCAAGCACCGCTGTTAGTAAAATGCGGTGCAGGTCAGCACGGTGAATCTGCAGGTAGTCTGCGCCGTAGCGCTGGCGAGGCGTGGTTGCCCGGTTGTTAGTAACGAGCATCTCACCGGTTTGATAATGCTTAACGCCCGCGCTTCGCGGAATAATGGCAACGTCGGCGATGGCTTTCTCAAGACCGAGATAATTCAGCGCATGGTTTGCGTTCGGGCTCAGCGTTAATCCTGCGCCGATCTCGCGCGGGTCGGCGGATTGCTCGTAGATTCTGACGCTAAAGCCAAAGTGCTGCAGAGCCAGTGCAGCCGTCAGGCCGCCAATCCCGGCGCCAATAATTGTGACTGTCTGATCGTTGGCTTCCGTGCTCTTCATCGTCAGCTGTGAGTTCTGCTGGCGTGAGTCCTTCCGCCGTGTTGTTGCGTCGGGTGGGACACTTTATTCTTGATATACCGTGACTGCATTGTGTCATTGTTCTTTGAACAGCCGCGACGGACGGTGTTTTGATTTCTGACCGTTCATCAGACGGGTAGGGGTGACTGTGAGTTTTTCTGATTTTGGACTACGTTTCGCGCGGATGACCGGTGCGCGTGAGCTAATGGACGACCTGGGTGCTGCGATGTCCGGAGACAGCAGCGTCAAGATGCTCGGCGGGGGCAACCCGGCGCACATTCCGGAAGTGCAGGAACTGATGAGTCAGCGCTTACGCGAGGTTGCCAATGATGACGGGCTGCTGAAGCGAATGCTGTCGAATTACCCTGCGCCGGCCGGTGAGGAGTATTTTCGGGCCGCTATTGCAGGGCTGTTAAATCGTGAATACGGGTGGGACCTGAGCGAGAAAAACGTTGCCTTAACGGGAGGCAGTCAGAGCAGTTTCTTTCTGTTGTTTAACCTGTTCGCAGGGCCGGGGGCGGGTCCGCAAAATAATCGTAAAGTCCTGTTACCACTGACACCGGAATACATTGGCTATGCCGATCTAGGTGTTGCCAGCGACATGCTGGTATCTAACCGGCCGGATATCGAGTTGCTGCCTGACAACCAGTTTAAGTACCGCGTGGATTTTGACCGCTTGCAGTCGGATTCCGGCGGCGATATTGGGGCCATCTGTGTGTCGAGACCGACAAACCCGACGGGCAATGTGCTGACTGACGATGAGATGCAGCGTCTGATCGGGTTTGCGCAAGCAAACGACGTGCCGCTCATCGTTGATAACGCGTATGGCGCTCCGTTTCCCGGGATACTGTTTGCGGACATCACGCCACAATGGCATTCCGGCATGATTCTGTGTTTGAGTCTGTCGAAAATTGGTTTGCCGGGTGTGCGAACCGGCATCGTGGTGGCTGACGAAGACACCATTGACGCGCTGACCAGTATGAATGCGGTGCTGAGTCTTGCCGTTGGCAGTGTTGGCCCTGTTCTTGCTCAAGGGCTGGTCGAGAGTGGTGCAATTCTGAGTCTGAGCCGGGACGTGATTCGCCCGTTTTATGAAGCGAAAGCGAAACGCGCTGTCGCCTGGTTTGCGGAGTATCTGGCCGACGTCGATTATCGAATCCATCGTCCTGAAGGTGCGTTGTTCCTGTGGATTTGGTTTCCGGGGCTGCCGGTGTCGTCGGAGCAGCTGTATCAAAGGCTGAAGCAGCGCGGCGTATTGGTGATTGCCGGACATCATTTTTTCCCGGGACTGGACGAGGAATGGCCGCACACACAGGAATGCATTCGGGTCACCTATTCGCAGGATGATTCAATGGTGCGCGAGGGCATAGCGATTATTGCCGATGAGGTGCAACAGATACTCGCCGAGTAAAGTGGTTTTCGAGCTCAATCGGCGTTGTCAGGGCACGATGAAACAGGGACAATTCGCCCCTCAAATTACTGAAGGGCGGGGCTCATGGGCAGCGCCCGGGCTGTCGGTATGCGCCGACGGCAACAGACAATAATCGAACTCGGAGTCGACTTATGCCAAACAGCATCATGTTTATCTTTCCCGGCCAGGGTGGTCAGTACGCGGGCATGGGCAGCGACCTGTGCGCCGATTTTCCGGTTGCGGCAGATATCTATGCGCGTGCCAACGACATTCTCGGGTTTGACCTGACGAAGCTGTCTCACGAAGGACCTGAAGAAGAGCTCGGGCTTACCCGCAATACACAGCCGGCGCTCCTTACTCATGAGATCGCCTGCCTGGAAGTGTTTCGTGAATTGACCGGCGGTAAGGTCAGTCCGTCACTGGCCGCAGGGCACAGCCTGGGTGAGTACTCAGCTCTAGTAGCTGCGGGAGTATTGAGTTTTGAAGACGGTTTGCGTCTGGTGCGGCGGCGTGGCGAGCTCATGGGCGAGCATGGCGAAGGCGGCATGGTGGCTTTGGGCTTGACGGTTGAAGAAGCCGAGCCGTTGGCAGATCGTTTTTACTGTCAGGTGGCCAGCTGCAACCTGCCCCAGCAGACGGTAGTCGGCGGAACGGATGCTGATCTCGATGCTTTGGAGGCCGCCTTGCCGGACATCTATCCGCGCAAGCGCGCCACGCGATTGAAAACAGAAGGTGCGTTTCACACCTACCTGATGGTTCAGGCAGCCAGAGAGTTTCGTGCCGAGCTGGATGCAGTCACCTTCAATGCGGCGAATTGCGGTGTGCTGTCGAACTACACCGGCGTGGCGCATGAAGAGACGCCTGAAAGCATTCGCACCCGTTTGTTCTTCCAGCTGTTTGCTCCGGTCAACTGGGTCGGTTGCGTTGCCAGCGCCGCAGCCAGTGGTGTGGACGCTTTTGTTGAGTTTGGTGGCGGTATTGGCAGCGGCGAAGGCCCGGCTGCGAAGAAGCCGAACTTGCAGAGCATCATCAACAAGAATCTGCGTGCTCTGGAACACGAAGCCGCTTATTTTCCGGCTATCAACAGCGAGAGTTTGCGCGCAACGGCCGCAGAACTCGCTTAGCGCTCAGGCATTAAAAAGGCCGGATACTGGTGACAGTATCCGGCCTTTTTTTATTGCGATTAAACCTGTTCGAGTTCGACCAGAGTGCCGACGAAATCTTTCGGATGCAGGAACAGTACCGGCTTATTGTGGGCTCCGATCTTTGGCTCGCCATCTCCGAGAACCCGGGCACCGTCTGCCACCAGTTTGTCGCGCGCGGCAATGATGTCCTCCACTTCATAGCAGACGTGATGCATGCCGCCGCTGGGGTTCTTCTCGAGGAATTTGGCGATTGGTGAGCCTTCGCCCAGTGGCAACAGCAGTTCGATCTTGGTATTCGGCAGCTCAACAAAAACCGTGGTGACGCCATGCTCAGGCATGTCTGTCGGGTCAGAGACATTCGCGCCCAGCGTGTCCCGATAGACTGCTGTAGCCGCTTCCAGATCCGGCGTGACAATGGCGACGTGGTTCAGTTTTCCGATCATGATGTGTCCTCATGTATTGCGCGCGCATGCGCGCCCGCGGTTGTGTTTTTTACGAGTGTTTTAGGAAAGTGTCCACCAGCTGCTGAGCTGCAGCTGTCGGAGAGTTCGTGCCTTTCGTCACTGAAGCTTCCAGTGCTTCAACCTGATCACGCACCTGTTGATCATTGCGCAGCAAGTCGAGCAACGAGTCGGTTACTTCGGCCCACATCCACGCACGAGCCTGGGCGGCGCGCTGCGATTCAAACTCGCCGCTGGCAGTCATTGTCGCGCGGAACTTCTCGATGGTGTTCCAGATGTCTTCGGTGTGATCGCCGTCCAACGAAGAGATGCTCTGTACCGGTACCTGCCAGTTTTCACTGCGCGGATGCAGCAGGTGCAGTGCGTTACGGTAGTCTGCGGCGGTGCGTTGCGCCTGAGCTTTGGTATCTCCGTCTGCTTTGTTAACGATGATCAGGTCGGCGAGCTCAACAATGCCGCGTTTGATGCCCTGCAGTTCGTCGCCGCCGCCGGGCAGCAGCAACAGCAGAAACATGTCGGTCATGCGGGCAACTTCGGTTTCGCTTTGACCAACGCCGACAGTTTCCACCAGCACGACATCAAACCCTGCCGCTTCCACCACCTGCATTGTTTCGCGTGTGCGGCGCGCCACACCGCCCAGCGTATCGCCCGATGGTGACGGACGAATAAATGCTTCGACCCGACGCGACAGTATTTCCATACGGGTTTTGTCGCCGAGGATCGAGCCGCCGCTCAGTGCAGAGGACGGATCGACGGCGAGCACTGCAACCTTGTGCCCGGCATCAATCAAGTGGTTGCCGAGCGATTCAATAAAGGTGGATTTCCCGGCACCGGGAGCGCCGGAGATGCCGATTCGGATTGAGTTACCCGCTTTGGGAGCAAGCAGGTCGAGCAGTTCACGAGCAGCAACGCGGTCGTCGGGGCGACGCGATTCAATCAGTGTAATCGCGCGCCCCAAAGACCGACGGTCGCCGCTCTGAACGGCTTGGGCCAGTTGTTGCGCATCGCTGGCCGTCATGAGAGTCCTATTCGAACTCAACGATAGGCTGATCGACAGCCAGGCTTTCGCCCTGTTCTGCCATCACTTTTGCCACAACGCCATCTTCGGTTGCACGCAGGCTGTTTTCCATTTTCATGGCTTCAACCACGGCAACTTCCTCGCCTGCCTTAATCGACTGGCCGACTTCTGCTTTCAGTTTCACCAGCAGTCCGGGCATTGGCGACAGCAGGAACTTCGACAGGTCAGGCGCTTCTTTCTTCAGCATGTAGCGGTTCAGCTCAGCTGCGCGCGGCGACAGCGGCAAAGCGCGTACCTCGTTACCCCAATGGAACAGCTTGTAGGCTGGTCCATCAACGTCGATCTGGAAAGTGACCTGTGTGCCGTCTACTTCTGCATGAATCATCGGATCGCCGATGTTCCAGTCGGTCTTGACGGTGCTGACTTTGTCCCCCTGAGTGACGGTAAAGCCGTCGCCGGAACGCACGACGTGGGCGTCGTTGTAGTGCTCGTCGTCGAGCACGATGACCACGTTGTCGCTGACCAGACGCTCATGACTCGGCAGCTGTCCGCTCAGTTTCGCGGCTCTGTCCATGTGCGTGCGGTACAGAACAGCCGCAATCGCGATCGTTAATGCCGGATCCTTTTGCGGCGCATCTTCCTTACGGAACCCGTCAGGGAATTCCTCCGGAATGAAGTTCGTGGTCAGACGACCTTCACCAAAGCGCGGGTGCACAAACAGCGCGTTCAAGAAGCTGATGTTGTGAGAGACGCCGCGGATGTAGTAGTTATCCAGCGCGTCTGACATTGCAGCGATGGCTGCCTCGCGGGTTTCACCGTAGGTGACCAGCTTGGCAATCATCGGATCGTAGTACATCGACACTTCACTGCCTTCCTGAATGCCGGTATCAACGCGGACGGTGTCGGTTTCAACCGGTGGCTTGTACTTCGTCAGGCGACCGATTGAAGGCATGAAGTTGCGGAACGGGTCTTCGGCGTACACGCGAGCTTCCATCGACCAGCCGGTGAGCTTGACGTCGTCCTGCGTCAGCGGCAGCGTTTCGCCCGCAGCAACACGAATCATTAGCTCTACGAGATCGAGACCGGTAATTTTTTCCGTTACAGGATGCTCGACCTGCAGACGGGTGTTCATTTCAAG
>CAYLLI010000070.1:0-10706 GCA_964384295.1 uncultured Chromatiaceae bacterium | reverse complement strand
GATTTTGGAAATCAACACCGACGAAGAATATGTGAGGGTGCAACCGGGCGTGGTGCATCCCCGAAAGCCGGGCTGACCGGTTTCTCGGTATCGCATTTGCGGATTCCGGGTTTGGAGCAGCCGTGGGAGCTGACAATCGGTCATCCGGACCGGTTGGCGACTGCCCGCGAGATTATGCTGGAAGGCCCGATTGGCGGGGCAGCGTTTAATAACGAGTTCGGGCGCCCGAACATCCTTGGCTATTTCCGCACATTTGAACAGCCCGAAACGGACAACACCGCGGCGGGCTATCACAAGCCCATTATGATCGCCGGCGGCGTCGGCAACATTCGCGATCAGGATGTGCTGAAACCGGACGTTCCGGTCGGCGCAAAGCTGGTGGTGCTGGGCGGGCCTGCCATGTTGATCGGTCTGGGTGGCGGCGCCGCATCATCGATGGGCAGCGGCACATCGAGCGAGGATCTCGACTATGCATCAGTCCAGCGAGGCAATCCCGAGATGGAGCGGCGCGCGCAGCAGGTCATTGATGCGTGCTGGGGGCGTCAGTTGGTTGGTGAAGAAAACCCGATCGTCATTATTCATGATGTGGGTGCCGGCGGCCTGTCGAACGCGATACCGGAAGTGGTGGACCACAGTGAGCGGGGCGCTGTTATTAATCTGCGTGATATTCAAACGGCCGAGTCCGGATTGTCGCCCCTCGAAATCTGGTGCAACGAATCGCAGGAGCGTTATGTGCTCGCGGTGCTGCCGGAGCATCTGGACTGGCTGGACCAGGTGTGTCAGCGCGAGCGTTGCCCGTATGCTGTTGTCGGCGAGATCGACGACTCGGCGCAGTTAAAAGTGTACGACCCGCTGCACGATAACCATCCGGTTAACATGCCGATGGAAACACTGCTGGGCAAACCCCCGAAAACCACGATGACGGTGACGCGCTCTGAACGCGAGGTCCCGCCGCTGGATTTGCGGGGTATTGATTTAGCCGATGCCTGTCGTCGTGTACTGGCGTTTCCCACCGTCGCCGACAAATCGTTTCTGATTCACATTGGCGACCGGACGGTCGGCGGCTTGGTTGCTCAGGATCAGTTGGTGGGTCCGTGGCAGGTACCGGTCAGTGATGTGGCGGTCACCGCCCGCAGCTTCGACAGTGAAGATGGCGAAGCGATGGCGATGGGTGAACGTTCGCCCGTTGCGCTGCTGAATCCGGCGGCGTCCGGAAGGTTGGCGGTGGGCGAGGCGTTGACGAACATCGCCGCAGCGCCGATCAATCAAATTACCGATGTGCGCTTGTCGGCAAACTGGATGGCGGCCTGCGGCATCGATTCCGAAAACCAGGCGTTATTCGATACGGTTGCCGCTGTTGCCGATGGTTTTTGTCAGGCGCTGGGTCTGGCAATTCCGGTCGGTAAAGACTCGCTGTCGATGCGCACCAGCTGGGATGACGATGGCGAGCAACGCACCGTATATGCGCCGCTGTCGCTGATTGTTTCGGCCTTTGCACCTGCTGAAGGAATTCGCAGAACACTGACACCGCAGCTGAAAGCCCTGCACCGCGATGATGAGCCAACGCCGGGAAGTAGCGTGTATCTGCTTGATCTGGGTCTGGGGCAGAACCGCCTGGGTGGTTCGGTGTTGACTCAGGTATTCAATGTACCGGGCGGTGCACCTGCTGATGTCGATGACCCGCAGCTGCTGCGCAATTACTTTGATTGTATCCAGGCTCTGAGTAAGCAGGGCCTGGTGCAGGCGTACCACGACCGCTCCGACGGTGGCCTGTTTGCGGCACTGTGCGAGATGGCGTTTGCCGGTCGGCTCGGCCTTGATATTGAGTTCGCCGAGCAGGAAATGCAGGCGGTTTTCGCAGCGTTGTTCAGCGAAGAGCTCGGTGGTCTGTTGCAGATCGCTGACGCTGATGCGATGGAAGCGCTCGCTCTGATCGAGAGTTTTGGTTTGGCCAGAACGCTGCGCCGGGTAGCTTACGTTACGCATGACGACCGCATTCGAATCTTTGCAAATGACAATAAGCTGTTTGCTGCAAACCGTTCTGAATTGCATCGTGTGTGGTCCGAAGTGAGCTACCGCATGCAGGCCGAACGCGACAATCCGGATACCGCGAAAGAAGCGTTCGACACGTTGCTCGATGTTGAGGATCCGGGCTTAAGTCCGTCGCTCGGCTTCGACCCGCAGGACGATGTTGCTGCACCGTTTGTTTTGAATGGTGCCCGCCCGCGGGTTGCCATTCTGCGAGAGCAGGGCGTTAACAGTTTTCAGGAAATGGCGGCTGCGTTTGACCGTGCGGGCTTTCAGCCTGTTGACATTCACATGTCTGAGTTATTGAGCGGTGAGCGCAATCTCGACGACTGCAAAGGCATGGTTGCGTGTGGCGGCTTTTCCTATGGTGATGTTCTGGGTGCCGGTGGTGGCTGGGCAAAGTCGATTTTGTTTAATGCGGCGGTTCGGGAACAGTTTGAAACTTTCTTTGCCCGTGCAGACAGCTTTACGCTGGGGGTCTGCAACGGCTGCCAGATGTTGGCCAATCTCGCGGAGATTATTCCGGGCTCTGATCATTGGCCGAAGTTTGTGACCAATCTGTCCGAGCAGTTTGAGGCGCGGTTGAGTCTGGTCGAAGTGCAGCAGAGTCCTTCGCTGTTTCTTGACGGTATGGCGGGCAGTCGTCTGATGATTGCGACGTCGCACGGTGAAGGGCGCGCAGAGTTTGCTGCGGATAACGATTTGCAGTCACTGCAAGCGAAGCAACAGGTCGCGCTGCGTTATGTGGATAACCGGGGTGGGGTGGCAACGACGTATCCGGCGAACCCGAACGGATCGCCCGAAGGGCTTGCAGGTATCTGCTCTGCCGATGGTCGTGTCACAGCCTTTATGCCGCATCCCGAGCGTGTCTTCCGCACGGTGCAGCATTCCTGGCATCCCGAACATTGGGGCGAGGACGGTCCGTGGCTGCGTATGTTCCGTAACGCGCGGGTGTTTGTCAGCTGATCATGAAAAAGGGCTCAGCGGATATTCCGCAGAGCCCTTTAATCGTTTCCAGACGCAGGGTTGTCTAGACATTGGGTGGCGTGGGTGACTGCGACGGCGGCTGCGCGGAACCGGAACCACTGCCTTGCTTAAAGATATTCGTGGCCAGCGAAATCATTGATGACACTTCGCTGAGGTTTGCCGGCACGACCAGCGTGTTGGCTTCTTTTGCCAGATTGCCAAACTGATTGACGTAGTCTTCTGCGATTCGCAGTTGCATCGCCGCTTCACCACCGGGCGCATTCACGGCACTAGCCACCTGTCGCAGACCTTCCGCTGTTGCCGCGGCAATCGCCTCAATCGCGGCAGCCTGACCTTCAGCTTCATTGATCTGTTGTTGTTTGACCGCTTCAGACTCTTTAATGACGCGTTGCTTTTCGCCTTCTGCCTCGTTGATTTTGGCGTCACGTTCACCTTCGGACGTCAGCACCACCGCGCGCTTTTCACGCTCGGCGCGCATTTGTTTTTCCATCGCGCTCAAAACATCGGACGGCGGGTTGATGTTCTTGATTTCGTAGCGCAGCACTTTCACGCCCCACGGGTCCGAAGCTTTGTCGAGTTCAGCCACCACGTTGGCGTTGATGGATCCGCGTTCCTCAAAGGTGCGATCGAGATCAATCTTGCCGATCTCACTACGCAGCGTGGTCTGCGCCAGCTGTGAGATGGCGAATACGTAGTCGGTAATGCCATAGGAAGCCCGTTCCGGATCCAGTACCTGAAGGTACAGCACACCATCCACACCAACTTGCACATTGTCTTTGGTGATGCAGATTTGCTCGGCGATATCGATGGCGAGTTCTTTCAGGCTGTGCCGGTACGCGGCCCGTTCAATAAACGGAATCAGAATATGAAAGCCGGCGCGCAGCGTGCGGCTGTACTTACCCAGGTTTTCGACCACAAAAGCACTTTGTTGCGGCACGATGATGGCTGTCTTTGCCAACACGATGATGACGACAATGACAGCTGCCAGTGAGACAAGGAATGCTGTGTTTTCAAACATGGAGTCTTTCCTTTTTTAGGTAAAGCAAAATAAGCGCACTGCTATTTAATGATGAGGTTCAGCCCGTTGACTTCGCTGATCTGAACTTCAGCGTTGGCCTTTATGTCCGCCTCGCTGCGATTGATGACAGTCCACGTTGTGCCCCGGAAAGCCTGCCGGCACGAGTCACCGGCGGCAAGATCTGCCTCGATACGAATCAGCTCGCCGACAGGGCCGTCTGTGTAGTCGGGAATGTCGCCACGCAACTTGTTGTAGAGGCGCTGACGGAACGTCACCATCGCCACCAGGGACAGCGTGCCGAACATGATCCATTGCAGCCAGGGCTCTATGGGAACACCGAGCAGCACGACTGCACCGGTTATCGCAGCAGCCACACCCAGAAAAATTAAGTAGAACGCTGCATCGACGACCAACAGTTCGCTGCCGAGCAGAACCGCGCCCAGAATCATCCAACCCCACCAGTCCATTGGTTTCCCCTACGTTTAAAAGTCAGTTTACGCCGGCCTCTGCAGCGGCTTCACCGCCGGTCCGTCATCATTGCCGGCTTGTCCGGCAAAAAAACGCCGCATGCTGACGGCTTTCTTTAGCCGCTGCTCCCGCACATAAAACTGGTACAGCATATCTTTCATTGATTCGAGCAACACGGCCGCTTCAGTTTTGCCGAACACGCTGTTGCTCACCAGTGATCGCTTGTTTTCGAACAGCACTTCGCCAATCGCCTCAAACACCTGCGGCTCGACGTCAAAAATATCGCGCAGTTCCTCAAGATGATTGAACACGCGGAGTCTGCCGCCTTCACCCAAATCGCGAATAACGGCATCGACAGTTTGCTTGCACATCAGGGCGAACGGCTGAATCAGTTCATGCTGATAGCAACCCAGCGCGTCGGAGTAGGGTTTTCTGACCCGTCCGGGCAGGTAGTTCAGGTTGACCTTCGTGTCGGCCGATGCGGCAACCGGCGGTGCAGGGCTCAGCTTGATCTCAGTCTCGCCGATGTCATCAATCGCGTAACGCACCATGACGGGTTCGCGGCACTTCAGACAAAGAAATGTCAGTGCCGTGGTTTCGGGTTTGAGTGCGCTGATGGCAGCAAAGTCCGGCCGCGATATCGGAGTCATCGGGGTTTGCTGCTGGCATTGCGGACAGCCGGGATTCAGGTTCCCGGCCTCGTGACACACGCGGTCATCCGCAAACAGTTTCATGACCTCACAATACTCTATTTATGACGTGAAGCAATGGCTGTCTGGCCGGCTGCAACAACGGTGCTTAACTGGCCAGCTTCTTGTATTTGATGCGGGTCGGCACATCGGCATCGGTGCCCAGCCGTTTTTTGCGGTCAGCTTCGTATTCCATGTAGTTGCCCGCGAAAAACTCGATGTGGCTGTCGCCCTCGAACGCGATGATGTGCGTTGCAATACGATCGAGGAACCAGCGATCGTGCGAGATCACAATGGCGCAGCCCGGAAAGTCGAGCAGCGCTTCTTCAAGGGCCCGCAGGGTCTCTACGTCAAGGTCGTTGGTTGGTTCGTCGAGCAGCAGAACATTGCCGCCTTCTTTGAGCACCTTGGCTAGATGCACGCGATTGCGTTCTCCGCCTGACAGTTCGCCGATGCTCTGTTGTTGCTGATTGCCCTTGAAGTTGAAACGGCCGACATAGGCGCGTGACGATGTTTCGTAGCTGCCGACCGTGATCAGCTCCTGGCCACCCGACACCTCTTCCCACACCGTGTTGCTGTCATCGAGCGCGTGACGGGATTGATCCACGTAGGCGAGCTTCACGGTTTCGCCCAGCACAATTTCACCTTCATCCGGCTGTTCTTCGCCGGTGATCATTCGGAACAGCGTGGTTTTACCGGCACCGTTTGGTCCGATGATGCCGACAATGGCACCCGGTGGAATCGATGCGTTGAAGTCTTCCACCAGCAGTTTGTCGCCAAAGCCTTTCTTCAGGCCTTTTATGTCGATAACAATGTCGCCGAGCCGCGGGCCGGGCGGAATGTAAATCTCATTTGTCTCCTGACGCTGCTGGAACTGCTGCGAGTTGAGCTCTTCGAACTGGGCCAGGCGGGCTTTGCTTTTGGCATGCCGCGCTTTCGGTGAGGTTCGCACCCACTCGAGTTCTTTCTTAATGGCTTTCTGCCGCGAAGCCTCCTGCTTCTCTTCCATTTCCAGGCGTGCTTCTTTTTGCTCCAGCCAGCTCGAGTAGTTGCCTTCCCACGGAATTCCTTCGCCACGGTCGAGTTCAAGAATCCAGCCGGCCACGTTATCGAGGAAATAGCGGTCATGAGTTACGGCGACCACCGTTCCCGGGTACTGCTCCAGAAAGTGTTCCATCCAGGCGACAGATTCGGCGTCCAGATGGTTGGTCGGTTCGTCGAGCAACAGCATGTCGGGCTCAGACAGCAGCAGCCGGCACAGTGCGACGCGACGCTTTTCGCCGCCCGACAGATTGTCGATGCTGGTTTCCCAGGCGGGCAGCCGCAGTGCGTCGGCGGCCACTTCAAGCTTGTGCTCGACGTCCCAGCCATTGACCGCATCGATCTTGGTCTGCAGTTCGCCCTGTTCCTCGATCAGCGCGTTCATCTCGTCGTCGTCCATCGGCTCGGCAAATTTGTCGCTGATTTCATTGAACCGCTGGACCAGTTCCATCGTTTCGCCCAGGCCTTCGGCCACGTTGCCGCGCACGTCTTTGTCGGGGTTCAGCAGGGGCTCCTGGGGCAGAAAACCCACGTTGATGTCCGGTTGCGGCCGGGCTTCACCCTCAATCTCAGTATCGATGCCTGCCATGATCTTTAGCAGGCTGGATTTGCCTGCGCCGTTCAGACCCAGCACGCCAATTTTTGCGCCGGGAAAGAAGCTCAGAGAAATGTCCTTTAGAATGAAGCGTTTAGGCGGAACCAGCTTAGATACCTGATTCATAACATAGACGTACTGAGCCACTTAGATTCTCCCTGACTGAGACTGACGGTGCCATTTGGCGAGTATCCGGGCAGGCGTGTGGAACTTGAATTCTGTTTCGCTGCCGGACGATAAAGCGGGGCAAATTATAACCACAGAAAACAGCCATTCGGGCGGGCGTTTTCCTTTACAATTACGCCCCTTTGCACTTACTTAACATTGGAGCACGGAATGTACGGCGGCGACTGGAATATCGCGGATTTTGATCCTGAATTGGCGCAGGCGATGGAAGCTGAGGCACAGCGTCAGGAGGACCATGTCGAGCTAATTGCTTCTGAGAACTACACCAGCCCGCGGGTCATGGAGGCTCAGGGGTCTGTGCTGACCAACAAATACGCCGAAGGCTACCCCGGTAAGCGCTACTACGGTGGTTGCGAGTACGTCGATGTCGCTGAGCAGCTTGCGATCGACCGGGCCAAAGCACTGTTCGGGGCCGACTACGCCAACGTCCAGCCGCATTCCGGCTCGCAGGCAAATGCTGCTGTTTACATGGCATTGATGGAACCCGGTGATACCGTCCTTGGCATGAGTCTGGATGCCGGTGGCCATCTGACCCACGGCGCCAAAGTGAATTTCTCCGGGCAGATCTACAACTCGGTGCTATACGGCCTGAATGCCGAAACCGGCGAGATTGACTACGCTCAGGTTGAAGCGCTTGCCAAAGAGCATAAGCCGAAGATGATTATTGCCGGTTTCTCGGCATACGCGCGTGAAATCGACTGGCAACGGTTCCGGGATACTGCGGACTCTGTTGGTGCATATCTGATGGCCGATATGGCGCACGTTGCCGGCCTGATTGCCGGCGGCGAGTACCCGAGTCCTGTGCAAATTGCCGACGTCACGACGACCACCACACACAAAACATTGCGCGGTCCCCGCGGCGGCCTGATTCTCGCCAAGTCCAATCCGGACATCGAAAAGAAACTGAACTCCAGAATCTTCCCCGGCAGTCAGGGCGGTCCGTTGATGCATGTGATTGCTGCCAAGGCGGTGGCTTTTAAAGAAGCGATGGACCCGGAGTTCAGTGGTTACGCGAAACGGGTGAAAGCCAACGCACGGGTTATGGCGCAGACGCTGTCTGAACGGGGTTACAACATTGTTTCCGGCACGACCGATTGCCACATGTTTCTGATGGACTTAATCGATAAAGACATCAGTGGTAAGGACGCTGATGCGGCATTGGGCCGTGCACACATTACGGTGAATAAAAACTCGGTACCGAATGACCCTCGTTCGCCGTTCGTCACCAGTGGCCTTCGCATTGGCACGCCGGCAATGACCACGCGCGGTTTTAACGAAGCAGAGTTTGCCGACCTGGCAAACTGGATTGCGGATGTGCTCGACAACCTGGGCGACGAAGCCGTTGAAGAGCGTGTCCGTGAGCAGGTGAAGGCGCTCTGCGCCCGTTTTCCGGTTTACCGCTCCTAGCAGCGACCACCCGCCATGCATTGCCCTTTTTGCGGTCACGACGAAACAAAGGTCATCGACTCCCGGCTGGCCGGAGAAGGTCGTCAGATTCGTCGCCGTCGTGAGTGCGTGTCGTGCAATGAGCGTTTCAGTACCTTTGAAACGGCCGAGCTTGTTGTGCCGCGGATCGTTAAACGCGATGAATCGCGTGAGCCTTTTAATGAAGCAAAGCTGCGGGCAGGTATTGTTCGTGCGGTTGAGAAACGCCCGGTCAGTGCCGAAACCGTTGAGGCGATGGTCGCCCGGATTATTCACAAACTGCAGTCGCTGGGAGAACGCGAAATTCCGGCATTGCAACTGGGCGATATGGTGATGGAAGAGCTGCGTGCTGTGGATGAAGTGGCCTACGTGCGCTTCGCGTCGGTGTACCGCAGTTTCCAGGACGTCACTGAGTTTGAGGAAGAGATTCGCCGCTTGCAGCAGATGCCGAGCCCTGCATCGCGACGTGACCAGCTGTCGTTACTGCCGAAAGACCGCAACCTGCAGGGCAAAGGCCGGAAACGCTAATGAGCAGCGCGAATCCTGTGCAAGACCGCAGGTTTATGGCTCGCGCACTGCAGCTGGCAGAGCGCGGTCTGACCACCACTGATCCGAATCCCTGCGTCGGCTGCGTCTTAGTTGTAGACGGCACCATTGTCGGTGAAGGCTGGCATCAGGTGGCCGGTGAGGGACACGCCGAAGTCAATGCTTTGCGGGCTGCGGGTGCTGCGGCGAAGGGCGCAACGGCATACGTAACGCTGGAGCCGTGCTGCCATCAGGGTCGCACCGGCGCCTGTACCGAAGCGCTGCACAATGCCGGCATCGCCAGAGTGGTCTATGCCGTTGATGACCCGAACCCGAAAGTTGCCGGGCGGGGCGGCGCGTGGCTTGCAGCGCAGGGCATTGAAGTTACGTCCGACGTGCTTGCCGCAGAAGCCCGCGAAATAAACGCCGGGTTTTGGTCGCGAATGCAGCGTGGCACGCCGAGAGTGATCAGCAAGATCGCCGCAAGTATGGACGGCCGGACGGCTTTAGCGAACGGCCAAAGTAACTGGATCACCGGTGAAGCCGCGCGGCTTGATGTGCAACGTTTGCGGGCGCGCAGTTCTGCCGTGGTCACCGGCGTTGGCACCGTCATTGCTGATGATCCGTCGTTGAACGTCCGGGCAGAACAGTATGCGGGGGCAAAGCAGCCGCTGCGCGTCATTGTTGATTCGAATCTGAACACCCCTGCAGCGGCGAAAACTCTGACATTGGACGGCGATGTATTGATTATCGCGGTTGAAGATTACGCTGAACGCCGCGCAGCCCTGGAGGCTGCAGGTGCAGAAGTTGTAGTGGTTAGCGGTGATGACTGCAGAGTGAATCTGCCCGAAATGCTCAAGCTACTGGGTCAGCGGGAAATCAACGACGTCATGCTTGAAGCGGGGCCACGCTTGAACGGCAGCTTCTTGCAGCAGGGTCTGATTGATGAGTTGATCGTGTATCAGGCGGCTCATGTATTGGGCAGCGACGCACGGGGCATGTTTGCTATCCCCGAATTGACTGACATGTCGCAGCGGTTGCCATTGTCGCTGCATGAGGTTCGCCGTGTTGGCGATGACGTAAGGCTGCGATACTCGACGGTTGCCGGTGACGATTAGACCGGCCACTTTGAGGTATCAACATCAGGATGAATGTGTGTTTACAGGCATTGTAAAAACAGTAGGCAAGTTGCTCGACAAACAGCTGCAGGATGGCGAAGGGCGTTTGGTTTTTGACACCGGCGAGCTTGATATGAGTAACACCCATCTCGGCGACAGCATTGCCGTCTGCGGCTGCTGCCTGACAGTTGTCGAATTTACCGGGTCGAGTTTTGCGGCTGACGTTTCGCGTGAAACGCTGGCGTTAACCGTGCTTGGTGATCTGGATGTTGGCGATCCGGTGAATCTGGAACCCGCGCTGACGCTGCAGGAATCACTCGGCGGGCATTTGGTGACCGGCCATGTTGATGGTGTCGGTGAGGTTGTATCGGTAGAGCCGAACCCCCAGTCGGTTGCTCTGCAGATAAAAGTCCCTGAAGAGTTGGCTCGCTATGTCGCGAAGAAAGGCTCTATCTGTGTCGATGGCACCAGTCTGACGGTCAACGACGTTGATGGCCCTGTTGCCCACCTAACCATTGTTCCCCATACGATGGAACAAACCATTATTGCGAATTACGTTGTCGGAACGCGGGTAAACATCGAGGCGGACATTATCGCCCGTTACCTGGAACGCATTTCCCAGTACA
>CAYLLI010000069.1:0-10752 GCA_964384295.1 uncultured Chromatiaceae bacterium | reverse complement strand
GACCTGTCGCAGCACCATCTGACTCACGCGCGGCAAGGTCACAAGGCCTGCCATTTCAGTCATCGATGACAACAGCGAGGAAACGCTCGATGCCATTTCGCGACCGTCGCCCGGGTCGTCCAGCATAATCTGGCGCTGCAGATCAGCCAGATCAGACACAGAAGCTTCATGCCCCTTCAGTAGCGTATCGACAAAAAACCGATAGCCGCGCTGAGTAGGAATCCTGCCTGCGGAAGTATGCGGAGCAGCGATGAACCCGAGCTCCTCAAGGTCGGACATGACATTGCGAATACTGGCGGGGCTCAGTGAGAGTTCGGTGCTTTTTGATAACGTCCGCGACCCGACCGGCTGACCGTCACGAATGTAACTTTGCACCAACGCCCGCAGGATAAGTCCCGCGCGCTCATTGGGTTCAATGCTTTTATCCGAAGAATCGGTCACCGTGCGTGTCCTGACCATACCGAAACGACTGAGGCGAAACGCTAGCAATGCGCTTGATAAGCGTCAAGCTATCAGACAACCCCTTTTTCATGTGCGTTCGCTGCGGTAGGCATATTCCCTGGGGCACGGCTGTCCTCTACAATGAATCTCAGTTCACGCCTCAGAGACAAATACCCTAAGTGCTAAACCATCTGCACATTCGTAATCTGGCGATCATTGATGAGATCGACCTTGACCTGACCATAGGCATGACCGGATTAACGGGCGAAACCGGCGCGGGTAAATCGATTCTCGTCGATGCACTCGGGTTGGCACTCGGAGAACGCGCTGACTCTGAAGCAGTGCGCCCGGGCACGGAGCGCGCGGAAGTCAGCGCTAACTTCGATCTCAGCAACAATGCCGCAGCAGTGGGCTGGCTGAAAGAGCAGGATCTCGATGATCAGAAGCTGTGTCTGGTGAGGCGAATTGTTACGGCCGAAGGCCGCTCACGCGGCTACATCAACGGCAACGCAGTACCCATGCAAACACTGCGCTCGCTCGGCGAATTACTGGTCGATATCTGCGGCCAGCAAGCACATCAGTCACTGCTAAGACCGAACGTACAAAGGGATTTTCTCGACACGTTTGGCAACTGCGGCAAGCTGCTGGCTGCCGTAAAGCAAGCACACGCTGATTGGCATAACTCAGCCACCAAGCTGGAAGCCCTGCGCAACTCCGGAGCTGAACGCGCCGAAAGACTGGAGCTTCTGCGTTATCAGGTTCAGGAACTGGTGACGCTGGCGCCGGAAACCGGCGAGCTGGAGAGTCTCACCACGGAACACAGTCGCGCCGCCAATGCTGCCGACATCGCCAATGCCATCGATGTATCCGTTAACTCTCTGTATGACGCCGAGGACTCAGCTCAATCACTCATCGGACGTTCTCTGACGCAGCTGGAAAAACTGGCAGAGGTGGACAGCGGGCTAAGCCCGGCAACGAAACTGTTGGCCGAGGCTGAAATTCAAATTACTGAAGCCGTTGAGCAACTGCGTTCGCATCTGGACAGCGTGAACACCGACCCGCAACAGCTGCAGGAACTGGAAAACAGACTGAGTGCCCTGCACGATCAGGCGCGCAAGCACCGGGTGGACGCCAGTGAACTGCCGGCACTACTTGAACGGCTGGAAAACGAACTGCATGAACTCGACAATCCTGCCGAAAGCCTTGCCGGGCTCGAAGCGGCAACCAGTGAGCTCCATACCAAGCTGTGCGACGCCGCCGCCCGGTTGTCGAAAGCACGCACCAAAGCTGCAAAAACCTTAAGCGCCGAAGTCACGGCGAACATTCAGAAACTCGGCATGCAGGGTGGCAGCTTCAATATTCAACTATTGCCGGTGGGCGATACGCCGGGAGCTGCCGGGTTTGAGCGCATCGAATACGAGGTCGCCCTGAACGCCGGCCTGCAGCCGGGGCCTTTGAACAAAGTCGCCTCCGGCGGTGAACTCTCGCGCGTCAGTCTCGCGATTCAGGTCGCCGCCCGAACCACCGACACGGCGGGGACACTGATCTTTGATGAAGTGGATTCAGGTGTTGGCGGCGCGGTGGCCGAAATTGTCGGCGAACAACTGCATGGTCTGGCCGGTCAGGCTCAGGTGATTTGTGTGACTCATTTACCGCAGGTGGCCAGCCAGGCCGACAATCAACTGAAAGTCAGCAAACTGAGTGACGGCAAAACGACCCGCACTCAAATAAAACCGCTGACAGCGGATGAGCGCATTGAAGAAATTGCCCGCATGCTGGGTGGCACAAAACTGACCGAAGCCACCCGCGCGCACGCGGCAGAAATGCTGGCGGAGCGAATTAAAGCCGCCCGCTAAACGGAAGCTGTTGCGTCTTTAGTTCTTCGACTTTGGTCGCACAAACAAGACCATGCTGTGCGAATCCAGCTCATAGCCATGAGCTTCTGCAACGGCATGCTGCAGCCGTTCAATCTCTTCATCGACAAACTCGATGATCTTGCCGGTATCCACGCACACCATGTGATCATGGTGACCACCGCGGTTTCGCTCAAACACCGACTTGCCTTCTTCGAAGTTGTGGCGGGTAACCAGCCCCGCCTCTTCAAACTGGGACAGCACTCTGTAGACGGTGGCCAGACCGATCTCATCGCCGGCATCAACCAGCGTTTTGTACACCTCTTCGGCGGTCATATGGGCATTGCTGTGATTGTCGAGGAGTTGCAGAATCTGCACGCGCGGCGAGGTGACCTTCAGCCCCGCATCCCTCAGTTCCTGCTTGCTCAACGCCCTCTCCCGGTATTTGCTGCTGCGCGCAAGCCCTGAAACCCCTGCTGCCGCGACTTAAATTGGTTTATGATTCGCTCACCACGACGTGGCTTAAGTAAAAATTTACCACAAACCCGATGATGCTACTAAACCTCAAACGCCTGATTACCGTTTTCGCCTTGCTGCTAATGCTGCAAGGCTGCGTGTATCACGTTGACATCCAGCAAGGCAACAAACTGGACATCAGCGATATCGAGCAGGTCCAGGTGGGCATGACTCAGAGTCAGGTGCGCTACCTGCTCGGAAGTCCGGTCGTCGGCGATACGTTTCATGGCGAACGCTGGGACTATATGTACTACTTCCTGGCCGGTCGTGCGAAAGAACCCGATCAACGTTGGGTGATTATTTACTTTGAAGGCAACCGGGTATCACGCATCGAGCCCGACGCGGAAATCAACCGCAGCTAGTTCCGGCGCTTGCCCGACCCCATTGTTTTTCCCTCCGCCGCCAACCGTCTTCGGGTGTCGCGCGGGTCGTTTTCAAGCGGACGGTAGATTTCCAGACGATCACCTGCCTGCATGACATAGCTGTCAGCGACCACCTCGCCGAACACGCCGATCGGGCATGTTTCGATATCAATATCCGGAAAGCCTTTCGGCAGATCGGCCAGCTTTAGAAGCTCTCTCGCGGTAACGCCCTGAGGCACAGACAACGTCTCAACCTGCTGACGTTCGGGCAGCGCATACGCCAGGGCCACGCTGATCGTCTGATCAGCCGCCATAGACCTGCTTCGCCCGCCCGGAAAACGCGTCAATCAGTTTGTTGCAGATCAGTTCGAACGAACCGCCCAGCAACATATCCTGCATGGTACTTTCAAATTCAAAATCGATGTGCAGCGACACCTTGCAACCCTTGTCGCCCAGCGCATCAAAATTCCAGACGCCTTCGAGCACCTTAAAAGGCCCTTCTTCGAGCACCATGTTCATCACGGCTGGCCGCTGCAACACATTGCGGGTAACAAACGTGGCGTTAATACCTTTAATACCCAGGGTCATCCCGCCGACAATTTCATTCTCGGAACTGGAACGCAGCTCAGCGCCCTCGCACCACGGCAGAAACTCGGGGTAAGACTCGACATCCACCACCAAATCAAACATCTGCTCGGGCGTATAAGGAACAATGGCTGTGCGTTCAACGCGACGCATATCAGTTAAACACCCCTACTGCATTCAGGAAGATCAACACCACAGCAACGGGTGCCACATATCGCGACAGGAACCGCCAGACGTCATAGCCACTGCCGACATCAGGATCCAGTTCCATCGCTGATGCATCTTTGCACATCACCCAACCGCAGAACACGGTAATCGCAAGACCACCGAGCGGCAGCATGATGTTACTGGTCAGGAAATCCAGGTTGTCGAAGAACGTACCCTTAAGGAAGGTGAAATCACTGAGCACGTTAAACGACAGCACCGTTAAAAAGCCCAGCGACCAAATCACCAGGCCGACAACAGCAGCCGCAACCGGGCGCCGGAAGTCGCGGCTTTCCATTAGCCAGACCACCGCAGGCTCCATCAGGCTCAGCGCCGACGTGAGTGCTGCGAATGCCAGCAACAAAAAGAACAGCGTGGCAAAGAAGAGCCCGCCCGGCATCTGTCCGAATGCCAGCGGCAGTGTTTGAAAGATCAAACCCGGTCCGCTTGTGGGATCCAGCCCGTTGGCAAACACAATCGGAAAGATCACCAGCCCCGCCAGAATGGCGATCAGCGTATCGGCACAGACCACGGCAAACGACGTCTTAATGATCGACGCCTCCTGCGGCAGATAAGCCCCGTAAGCCATCACGGCCCCCATACCGATGCTCAATGTGAAAAAGGCCTGACCCATGGCTGCCAGAATCATCTGCGGGCTCAGTTTGGAAAAGTCAGGCTTGAATAGAAAATCGAAACCCTGCTCAAACTCGCCCATGTTCATCGAGTAACCCAGCAGCACCAGCAGCAACAAAAGTAACGCCGGCATCATGAACTTCACCGCCCGCTCAATACCCCGCTCCACACCCAGTGCGACCAGCAAAATGGTTAAGCCCAGAAACACCGAGTGCCAGAATGCGGATTCCTCGACGCTGCCAATCAAACCTGAAAACACATTACCGACCGATTCAGCCGTGGCGGCAGAGAACGTACCCGAGATGGCCTCAAACATATAAGCCAGCGTCCAGCCGGCAATGACGCTGTAAAACGACAGAATCAAAAAGCCTGCGAACGCGCCGCTCGCACCAACTAAAGCCCAGGCCGACGAACCGGATTCCTCTTCACCAAGAATCGACATCGTGGCAACCGGATTGCGCCGGCCGCGCCTTCCGAGCAACACCTCCGACATCATGATTGGCAAGCCGATACCAAACACGCAGAGCAAATACACGAGCACGAACGCCCCGCCGCCATTGGCACCCGCCACATATGGAAACTTCCAGATATTGCCGAGCCCGACAGCTGAGCCGGATACGGCAAGAATAAAGGCGAACCGCGAGGACCACTGGCCGTGCAAAGAACTGCGGGCAGATTGAGCCGGATTGTTCGAAGCCATGCGTGTGGTTACCTGATTACCGAATACCATTGCAGCGAAACGTGCACACCGTTGGTGCAATGCACTGCAAATGTTGGCAGGATTGTAAACCAACCGGACAGGAATCGCTGTCAGGTGCTACTTCACGTCACCTAATTAACACTCAGTCGCATGGCCAAGCCAAAGAAAAAGCCCGGTGACGACCGTTTGATCGCTCAGAACAAGCGCGCCCGTCACGACTACTTTATCGAGCAGGACTTCGAGGCCGGGCTGTGTCTGGAGGGTTGGGAGGTAAAAAGCCTGCGGGAAAAACGCGTCAGTATCAGCGAGGCCTACGCGATCATTCAAAACGGCGAAGCCTGGCTGGTCGGTGCGACGATCACCCCGCTGAAAACCGCATCGACCCACATTAATCCCGAACCCGGCCGCAGTCGAAAACTGCTGTTAAGCCGGCACGAACTAGACGTGCTGGTGGGCTCAGTGGAGCGCAAGGGCTTTACGCTGGTACCCGTGGATCTGCATTGGACCCGCGGCAGAGCGAAGCTGAAGCTGGGCCTCGGCAAGGGCAAGAAGCAGCACGATAAGCGCGCGGCCGACAAAGACCGCGACTGGGCAAGGCAAAAAGCCAGAATCTTAAAGCCAAGATAAAGATATAATTATTAAATACTTATATTATATTTCTTAAAATATTATTGAATATGATCGTTGCCCTGTGAACCCTGCCATTGTGTTTACCGGGTTTGCCCATACACTTATCACTACACGAGAGTTTTACGATTCACGGGGGCGACATGGCTTCGACGTGGGTAGCGAAACTTTGAGTGCATGCCGAGGGACAGATCACCTCGTAAATACAGCTGTAAACCTTATAGTTGCCAACGACGACAACTACGCATTAGCTGCTTAAAAACCAGTTGTAATGCCATCGGCCCATCTTGTGTCTGTACGAATGGATCCCGGTGTTATCTATACAGAATCGCGTAAGGGTATGTTTGGGGCCTGAGCGTTAAACCCTTTACTAAACTGGCTGCAGGTCTTCCTCGTTCGTCGGGTAGCTTGCAGTGAGATTAATGACGAAATAAGCATGTAGACCTTAAAGCGGAGTGCTTGCGGACGCCGGTTCGATCCCGGCCGCCTCCACCAACAAAACAGAAAGGCTGCCCTTGGGCGGCCTTTTTTGTGGCAGGTATCGTGAGCGATTACCGGCGCAGCCGGGTTCCGACGTGCATGGATGCACTAGCGTCGCGAAGACCATGGATGGCCGGGAGCGACCTCCGGCAAACTAAACTGAAGCGGTTAATCGGAACAGCGAGTGTCCGAGGAACCCAACCTACTCGTCGTGCGGTACCTTCCGAAACGCCTCGCGGTTAAACCCGGCCGAGGCCATAAAGCCGAGCATCTTTTCGTAATCCGCCTCGCTCATTTCGGATTCCCGGGACATGATCCACGCGTTCTTGCGGTTCGGGCTGGCGACAACTGTCGTGGTGTAACTGTCGTCGAGGTAGATGATCGAGTATTTCGCCCGGATAGGCCATGCAATGCCAATGCTCCAGGTGGCTTTCAGCGCTTTATCCACCACTTTGCCTTTGAACGAAAAGCTGCGTCGTTTATTGTCCGGCGTTGAGAACGCTGAAGTCATGCGAATCTCGTTGTGCGACAACTGCTCGTAGTGCTCGGTGTAGTTGCGCGCCTCAGCGTCGCTGAAGAACGGAATCTTCAGCGGTATCGCGCCGTGCACGTACCACTCCCCTGAGTACCGGTCTAATTGCACGGGTGCCGCAGGCTCAGGCAAAGGCGTACGATTGGCGCCGGCGATTGTCGACAGCACCAAAGCACACACGGCAACGATTGGAAGCAGATAACGCATGCAGCCATGCTATGAGCTGCACTCGCCAAACTCTGATACACAGGTCGCAAAACCGATACTCAGAGAGCTTATGTCCAGTTGTTGCGCCATTGGTCTGCTGAATCTGCCGGATACGGGCGAACGAAACCTGATTCATAGCTCAATGAACTGATCTGAAACGCCCCAATTGATGCCGATTTTTACGCCAAACCTTCTCCGCAACCGGTTCGCCGGCTGCGTCTGCCTTCTGATGTTTGCCACTGCGCATGGTGCCGAGGTCAGCTGGGTCAAAGTAGAGCGCGACGGCAGTGAGGTGGATATTCGCTCTGAATTCGTCATTGCAGCACCCGTTGACCGGGTTCACGCCGCCCTGCTCGATTACGACCGCTTCTCAGAGCACGGCGACACTTTTGCCGAGAGCCGCTACGTGGCGCCTGCAGCCGACGGAACACCGCGCATCTACACACGCACCGAAGGCTGCATCTGGTTCTATTGCAAAACGATTGAACGTACCGCCCGGCTCGAAGTGCAGGCGAACCAGACGATCATCGCCACTGCCGAGCCTGAACGCAGCGACGCCGCACGAAGCGTAGAAAGCTGGACACTAACCGCGCAAGGCAATGTCACGGTAGTCAGCTACCGGCACGATCTGGACACCGGGTTCTTTATGCCGCCCTTGCTGGGCTCTCTGGTGATTAACCGCTCGATCAAAACAGGTGCGAGAAAAGCCGCTGCCCGAATCGAAGCGATGGCCACTACCAAAAGACCATCTGTCCAACAGACTGTGTCTGAAGCACAAGAGCCTATCGTGTTGGCCTTCAGATCACCTCGCAGCTGATCGTGCCATCGGCGCCTAAGTCCGACACCTTGAACGTAACGCCCATGTCTTCGGCATAAGCTTCCAGCCGGGGTCGCGTCCAGAGGTTGTGCACTTCTTCCTCGGTTAAATCCATCTGCCCCATTCGCCGGCAAGCATCAAGACCGGTTTTAAACGGCGACTTCCACGTGCGTTTGCCGGGCTCAACCTTCGTGTCGAGCACCAACTGATAGTGACACTCGGTGATGTCGAACACCGCTTCCAACGCCAGCTCTTTGTTGCCGGTCTCTGCAATGAGTTTTTTGATGCGTGCGTTCACCGGCAACATCATGGCACGGTCATGCTCGACATATTGTTCCAGCATGCCGTTGTTCTTTGCGAACTGCATCGCACCGAGGTGGGCCAACACCAACGCACCGTTAACATGGTGCTGATACGGCTCGGTCTGGTTCAGGGTTTTGATCACCATACTCATGGCTTCGCCGAGCAATGCTTCGCGACCCTCAAACCCGCTGCCGTGCTGATCACGCCAGTGTGCCGGTCGCTTCGGTTCCGGCTGAACGGTTGCTGCTGCTTTAGTTGCGTTCTGCACCATAGCGTTCTCCTGACTCCGCTTTGTGGATGACCTCCACTATAATCCTGCGCCTGAAACTCTGTAAGCCCTTGTTTACGGGCGTTCAGACAACGCACAACGCCGCATCCGGACGGCTGTTTCCGGCGAATTATCAGATACACAGCCTTGGTACAGCCGGTAACTTGTTAGCCGCTGTGCCCCTTTGCAGATGAAATAGCCACTATGACCGACCCCAAAAGCACGAAACTGCTGCTCGCCCTGCTCTTTACCGGCACGTTGATGGGCGCGCTGGACCTCGCCATTATCGGGCCCGCGCTGCCGGTCATTCAGGCGGAGTTCGGCATGGAGCAACGCGAGCTG
The DNA here is from genome assembly GCA_964384295.1 of uncultured Chromatiaceae bacterium. GTDB lineage: Bacteria > Pseudomonadota > Gammaproteobacteria > Steroidobacterales > JABIQA01. The sequence goes on along the minus strand of CAYLLI010000069.1, from coordinate 1,882 downwards.
GCCGGACTGATCAATTCCTACACGCTGCTGCAAATGCTCGGAGCTCTGCTATTGGCAAAGTTCTCTGACCGCGTAGGGCCACGCCTCGTCTACATCATCAGTATTGTTCTGTTTGCGACTGGCTCACTGCAGATCGTGCTCGCAGAATCGACCTGGATGCTGAACTTTGGGCGTGCCATGCAGGGCTTTGGTGCCGGTGGTTTGTTCCCGGCTGCAGCGTCGGTTATTGGTGCTCGACTGCCCCCGAAAGAACGCGGTCCGGCACTCGGTATTTTGGGTGCTGTTTGGGGCCTCGCGTTTTTGGTCGGCCCGATTCTCGGCGGCATCTTCTTGCGATTCTCATGGCAGTGGCTGTTCCTGATTAACCTGCCCATCGCGCTTATTCTCGTTGTTGGGGCGATGCGGATGCTGCCTAAGGAAAGCGGCAAGGAACCCAAACCGTTCGATCTGAAAGGCACAGCTGTGCTGCTGGTCGCACTCACGGTATTAATGATTGCGACAACCAACCTGGACAGTAATAACCCACTGCAAAGCCTGCTGACCCCATTGGTTGGCGGCGGTCTGATTGCACTGGCGGCGTTAGTCGCAGTGTTCTGGCAGATCGAGAAAAACGCCGAAGATCCCATCGTACGACCCTCGTTATTTGATTCCTCACAAATCCGCAAATGCTGTGCCATCTCAATGGGCTCAAGTGCGATTCAGGCCGGCAGTATTTTCCTGCCGGCACTACTGGTGCTTGCCCTGGAAGTCTCGCCCGCCAACTCGGCGTTTCTGCTGTTGCCGGGCGTTATCGCCGCAACGATCAGCGCGCCCATCGTCGGACGAATGATCAACCATGTAGGGACCCGGCTTATTCTCGTCTGCGCCCAGGCCATGGTGTTAATCAGCCTTGCCATCTATGCGTTTGCTGACTTAAACATTCCGGTATTCCTGTTTGCCAGCATTCTCGGTGGCATCGGTTCTGCAGGTCTTGTCGGAGCACCCATTCGCTACATCGTCCTGGCTGAAGCGGGTTCTGCCGATCGCGCCAGCGCGCAAGGCTTGCTGAGTGTGACCGCATCTGCCGGACGTATCTTCGGCGCTTCTGCGTTCGGCGCCATCGCTGCATCTCTGGGCGGCGAAGTGTTCGGCTATCAATCCGCATTCTTCGGCTTGGTGTTGCTCGGCTGCGCGGTGCTGTTTACAGCCATCGGCCTGAAATCCAAGCAGCACGAAACGGCCGCTGCCTGGTAATCGATGGAGGCGCCCGAGGAACTTGCTGCACGCCTTATGAAAGGCTTGGCAGAACTCCCCCGACGCGATAAGGCTCAGCGGGCAAACACAGCGGCGCTCGCCGCCACTGCGAAAGCGTTGAACGAACAAATTTCTGCACTACCCCATGAGCTTCGCCAACTGCTGCTTACTGCCGACAGCGGCTTCGCTGCCAAAGGCGACTGGGTCAGCGATGCAATCGACAAGCAAACTGAACTGGTCAACAAGCTGGCTCGTGCAACCAGCATGGTCGCCAGTTGGCACGGCACTGACGGAGACGTGCATGAACGCACCTTCGTGATTCGCGGCAACATTCGCGGCTGGGCGCATCGCTGGCGAACGACCGACAGAGGCACAGCGCAGGTCGATACGGACCCGGACTTCGTGGCATTTGCGACTGCCTGTCTGAAGGCTGCCGACATTCATGGCGACTACCCCGCCATCCTCACCGCCGCCCTCGCCCCCGACTGGCGCACAGCCGTCGCAAGACCCCCTGAAGATTGCTAGACAAAGCTATTGCCGATACAATAAAACCGCTACAGAACAACAACTTAGTGTTGCGAATGTAACTTATCTGTAACGATTCCAAAGGCCCGCATCTGCTGCCAAACTGCCGCCGAAACCCTTGTCA
>CAYLLI010000068.1:2460-10909 GCA_964384295.1 uncultured Chromatiaceae bacterium | reverse complement strand
AGTCCGTGCTCTGGGATGTCACTTCGCGCTTGATGACTTCGGCACCGGACTCAGCTCGTTTGCCTACCTGAAGCTCTTCCCGATCACCTCGCTGAAGATAGACGGTGCGTTCATCAAAGATCTGGCAGACAACGCAGTCTCACGCGCTATGGTCGCGGCAATCGCCCAGATCGCGCAGTCCCTGGAACTCGAAACCGTGGCAGAGTACGTGGGCTCGAAGGAAGCGGTCGGCCTGCTGCGGGATATGGGGATCGACTGGGCTCAGGGCCACTATGTCGGCAAACCACGCAGCATTGACAGCTATCTGACCAGCGGCGGCAACATGATCACAGACTGCAGCGGCGCTGACAGCAGGGTCGCCATTGCCCTCGACACCAGTGTTGATCTGGCGGATTTCGCCCTCGATGCGGGCGCCGGAGACACCCACTAGCCTCTCCGCTTGAACAAATTCAGTCCCGGCGTTACCGTTCCCGCAATTTACTGCAGGAATCACCCATGAACTGGCAAGACAAGGCTCTGTCATATGGCTTAGACCCGGAGGAAATCCCGAAGGTCTACCAACGTTATGCCATGCACAAGGCCTATAATGAAAAAATGGACGCCGAAGTCCTTCCTCTGGCGAACTGGTACAAGTGGTATCGGGTAGAGAAGCTGTCTGAAGGCCACGCCATGACGCAAGCGCCGGCTGAGGGATGCTCTGTCAGTGAAGCGGCCCCGGGACAAATTCCGTCCGGTCCGCTGGCCACTGAGAGTGAGTTTCTCGAAATGCTGGTGATGTATCAGGAAAGCCAGTCGAAGACCTGACCGCTTCGCTGCTGCAGCCTGAGAGTTTCAGTGTGGCGGCTGTGCGGTGCCGTTAGCGCCGCACATTGGTCGCACGCCTCGCCCTCACGGGCAGACCCGGCCGCCACAGGTAAAATCGCGCCCCATATTTAGCTATCAGGCCGCCCGCCTGCCGGAGTCATAGTCCCATGCACACTTTCCGTTCCTTTATCGAGCAGCTTGAGAAAGACGGCGACCTGCTGCGAATCTCCCGTGAGGTCGATCCGAAGTATGAACTGCCCTCTCTGGTCTCTCAGCTGGAAAAGCAGCGGCATAAAGCCTACATCTTCGAGAATGTTAAAGGTGCTGATCTGCCCTATGTCGGCGGGCTTTACGCCGATGCAACGCGAATTGCGGCGGCGCTGTCACTCGAGCATCCGCAACGCTGGCGACATCAGGAACTGCAGGGCGTATTCAACAAGGCCATGTTTAATCCGGTCGCTCATGTTGAGACCGACAATGCGCCTTGTAAAGAAGTGGTTAAGACAGGGGCTGACGCCAAGCTGTCGATGCTGCCGGTGCCGACCTTCTTTGAATTTGACAGCGGACCGTTTATTACCGGTGCTGTCGGCGTGAGCCGCCACCCGGAGACAGGTCAGCTGAACGTGGGCTTCTACCGCACGTTGATACTCGATGACGGCACGATGGTGATTAATGCAAGCTCAATGAGTGACTTGCGCAAGATCTACGCGGCCTATGAAGAGCGCGGCGAGGAAATGTCCATTGCGATGTGCCTGGGTGTCCCTCCTGCCCTGACCTTCTGTGCGTCAGGCAAGCATCCGCCGGGCGTGTCCGAACTCGACGTCGCCGGTGCCCTGCAGGGCGCGCCGATGGAGATGATTAAGGCCGAAACCAGTGACCTGCTGGTGCCCGCCTCTGCTGAAATCGTGATCGAAGCGAAGGTCGATTTCTCCCGCAAGGTCGAGAATACGCTGGGCGAATTTGCCGATCAGTACGGGCCGGAAACAGCGCCAGTCAGCGAGCTGGTGGCAATCACGCACCGCAAAGATGCCATGTACTACTCGATCATGGCCGGACGGCATCCTGAGCACAACACCATCGGCAACATCTCCGTTTACGGCATTCTTGCAGTACTGGAGAAAAACCTGCGCGAGCAGTTCGACAACATTAAACAGATCAACGTGGCCTGCGAACCCAAGCTGGGCACAATGTTGCATATCTTCATTTCGATCGACAAAACGTCGGATGAAGAGCCTGAAAAACTGATCCGTGCTGCTTTTGCAGCCGATGGCGGGCTGTTCCCGGTCAGCACAATTACCAAGCGGATTGTCATTGTCGATGAGGATGTCGATCCGTTTAGTCTCGAAGATGTCGAATGGGCCATCTGGAGCCGGCTTGGCGACGCCCGCAAGATCATCGTGCTGCCGGACGTATTCAGCTGGGAGCTGGAACGCTGCACCAAGCCCGGCCAGGTGTCGGCCCGGGTTGGCATTGACGCCACGAAAGACCTGGATGACCTCGATGAACTGGTGCGTCCGATGATCCCGAACGCAGCCGATTACGATCTCGAGGACTACCTCTAAATGCCGGTTGAGTTTCTGACCAGCGAAGACGATTTATATAAGGACCCGAAGATGATTAAGCCTTATCAGGCAGTGGCGCTGCAAACCAATGTACTGAACGTGCCCAACCGGAATGAGGTGCAGAAGAACCTCGACCATATCGGCAACATGATTGATCTGGTGCATCACATGTGCGGACTGGAACTGCCGGTCAAACTGATTGCTCTGGGTGAAGGGGCGATTCAGGGCTTCATCGACGAAATCATCGATATGGATCAGCAGACCTATATCGAGACCATGGCAGCGGATATTCCGGGCCCCGAGACGGCGTATCTCGGTGAGAAGGCGAAAGAGAAGAACTGCTACATCATCGGCCAGTTGAAAACTCGCAACCCTGCTTTCCCCGATCGCTTTTTTAATACCGTCTTCATTGTCGGGCCGACCGGCGAAGTGATCTATCAGTACCAAAAGAACGTCGTGCTGATCGTTGAGCACTCGACGACACCGCACGACGTCTACGACGAATGGGTCAAGATGCACGGCGATGGCATTGATGCATTCTTCCCGGTAGCCCGTACCGAAATCGGCAATATTGGCGGGTCCGTCGGCGTCGAGGGGAATATCCCCGAGTCATACCGCGGGCTCGCGATGAACGGTGCCGAAATCTTCTATCACGGCTCTCTGCCGGAACCCTGGGTCTCACGCGGCATCTGGGAAGTGCAAAACCGCTCGCGGGCCATTGAAAACACCGCTTACATGATTGCGACAAACACCGGCGCGCTTGAAGTTGCCGGTCCCGACGGCATCACGTCCATCGGTGGCGCCCTTGGCGGACAGTCGGCCATCTACAACTACAAAGGCGATGAGATGGCCAAATCTACCGTCGTCGACAACGCTTACGTTGCGGCAGAGATCAACATCGAAGCGCTGCGTCATTATCGGGAAACAGCAAGGTTCCAGAACTGGATTCCGTTCCTGCGCACCGAAATTTACCGCAAGTTGTACGATGGCAGTCTGTGGCCGAAGAACAATCCGCCCATGCAGCATGAAGAAGCGGATGAGATCTTCTATGACACGATCAAGCAACTGAAGAAAAACGGAACCTTTACCGGCTCCAGCGACTGAACTTCCTGTTTATGAGGCCTAGCCCATGGAAATGACCGAAACCTTTGTCTTTTGGAAGTACCTTCACATCCTGATGTTTGTCGGATGGGTCGGTGCCGACATGAGCGTGTTTTTATCGGCGAAACGCTCGACCGATGAAAGCCTGCCGTTTGATACGCGGGTGCTGCTGCTGCACATGGCACTGCGGATCGAACTCATTCCCCGTACGATGTGGAAAGCGGCGCTGCCGCTAGGCGTGATGCTGTCGCGGGAAATGGGACTGCTGGAAATCACCGACATGCAGCTGACGCTGGTCTGGGTGTTCAGCATCATCTGGTGGGCGATCAGCATGACGGGCGCTATCTGGTACGACAAAGAGTGGGGCAGGAAATTTGCCCACTTCGGCAACTTCCTGATTTTTGGCGTTGGTGTCGGGTTGATCTGGATGGCCATCTCTTCTGCCTACGGCAACGGTCCGTTCGCGCCGGAAGGCACCTGGCTGCTCTGGAAGGTCGGTCTCTACGGGCTGATTAACCTGACCTGCCTGGCTATTGTGGTTGCTTACGACCCGATGGGGCCCGCATTCGGGCGGCTCGCGGTCGAGGGTTCCACACCGGAAATCGAAGGGCTCATCAAGCGCACGTTTAATATCGCGGTGTTCCCGATCTGGAGCACCTATTTTCTTGTCGTTGCCGTGGCCTTTATTGCCACCACCAAGTTCATTTAAGGAGCGTCGTAATGCGTAAATCAATACTCGTTAGCGCCCTCCTCGCGCTTGTTCTGTGGTTTAGCGGTGCTCAGGCGCTGACCATGTCGATCGAAACAGACGGCGACATCAACGGCTATGAGATTCTGCTGGTGCTGCATCAGCTCCTGTTTGTATTCTGGATGGGGCCTGATCTCGGGCGTTACATCTGGAGTACCCGGGCCGCTAATAATCAACTGAGCCCGACAGCACGCATTACTGCCGGCGAACTGATCAACAAGATCGAGCTGTTCCCGAAAGTGTGTGTCAGCCTGATGCTGACCGTCGGCGGCATTCTGACGGAAGCAGTCGGTCTTACCCATCCTTGGTGGCAGATGGCCGGTATCATTCTGCTGGGGCCCGTGTGGCTGTCGATGGTTGTGATCGGTCACTTCCGTGCCGACACCCAGCTCGGCAAGCTGATCAACGATACCGATGTCTGGTTCCGGCTGTTTATGGCGGTCGCGGTGATGGTGTCTGTCAGTTACTCATGGTCCATCGGACGCATGGACGACGCACCGTGGGTCACGGGCAAGCTGGTGCTGTTTGCCGCAATTATGCTGTTCGGCATGATGGCAAAGATTCGCTTGCGGCCGTTTGATGCAGCACTTGCCAGTCTGGCGACAGACGGCCCGTCTGAGGCCGGTGACGCCAAAATGAGCAAGGCGTTGGGCAGCGCCCGACCCTACATCATTGGCATCTGGATCGCTTTGTCTGCAGCGGCGTGGCTAGGTGTAGCACAGCCAGCTTGATTGATAGACCACAATAATAAAAAAGCCCGCTTGCGCGGGCTTTTTTATTGCCTGAGATTGCTGCTACCCGAGCGTCAGCACAAACTGTTCGTCGTTGAACTCAATCGTGTCGCCGGCATGCATTTTTTTGCGCTTACGGGTTTCAACGACGCCGTTGACACTGACGTAGCCCTCCGCGATGACATGCTTGGCCTCACCGCCACTGCCAACCATCCCCTCAAACTTTAGCACCTTGTAAAGCTCGACAGGTTCGGACTGCAATACGATTTCAGTTGCTGATGCCATTAGAAAAAAACGTCCGCCCCGATCAACGGACCTTTGTAGGTGTAATTTACGGTACCTTCGAGTGCTCGCTTGCGGTATTCGATGTCCACATCAAAGTACTGATAGCCGAGTCGGAAACTGGCGTACTTGAAGGCTTTCCAACGAATAGCCGCGTCCGCGGTCAGAATGCGCCCTGTCAAATCTTCGGAATCATCCAGCTGCAGCTCAACCTCTAGCCAGCCGCCGTTCAGGTCGAGCATCCATTTGTCATTGAAGGCATAGCGGTACCCTGCTTTAAATGTCGGCAGCGGTGCTGTTATCTCAACCCGCTCGTCCACCAGCTGTCCGAGCGGAATGGTAATCCCGCCAATGTCGAAGCTGATCCCACGGATGCCGAACTTGTACTCCTGCAGCGAGATTCCGAGTCCGACCGACAAATCGTGCTTCGCCGTCATGATCGGCGAGAACGCATAGGAGACGTCATACACGGTGACGTCAAAAAAGCTCTCAATCGGCAAAGTGATATCGATCTCCGCGTCGCCGACAAACAACCTGGCGCCGCTTGCCGATTCAAACGAGCTGCGCGACAGGTCAAAGTAGTTGAAACGCAGGCTGTTGCGTTTGGAGATGCGCCAACGGAAGTCCGCGAGCGAAGTACCCTTGCGGCTATCGAGATTCAGGTTTCGTTCAAAGCTGATCTCGGCGCCCAACGGGAAATCAACATCCCGGATAGACGCCACCGTATCGAGGTTCGGTTTGTAGTAGGAATAGCCCAGAGACACGCGCTCTCCGGTTGGCCAGCTGCGCCATTCGGGCTTCTCCCCGCCCAGTGCCGTTGCACTGACGCCCGCCAGCAGTATTGCCAGTATCGAACCGCGATAAAGCATCAAAAACTCCCTTTTTGCGCTCAGCGAAAATTCTAAACCAGCACAGGGGAGTTTTCAGCAAGAACCGTTAAAGAAGAACCGGTCCGGAAGAACCGGCCTAGCTTTTGTTGCGTTTCTCGGCCGCTTCCAGGCGCTCGGTCACCTCGGGATCAATGTCGTACGGCTCCCAGCCTTTGGGCGCTGTGTAAACACCCCACTCCACCATCTTGTTGACCTGATGCTTCACCAATTCTTCCTGATGCGCTTCGGTAAACGGCGGCGCATCCATGCACAGATTCTTCGGATAGACGCCGCCCTTGGCTTCCATGGCGTCGTATATGACCTTGTACTCTTCGTTACGAATATCCTTTACAAGGTTCTGCCACTTGGCACGCAACCGGAAGTCACGCAGGCCATCGATGTTCAGTACGGCACTGACGACAGTCTCGCCGCCACCTTTGTACTCGGAGATGATGTTGCCGCGATAGTCAAAGATCTGGCTCTTGCCACAGGACACCAGATGGTCCGGATCACCCGGCAGTGAGATAGCACCAATATTCGGTGACAACACATAACAGGTGTTAAAGATCGCGTGCGACTGGTTCTGAATCTGTGCCATGTTGTTGCCCATCCATGGCTCAGGATACTGCGTGCGCCAGATAATCTCCGCACCATTCATTGCAAGGCCGCGCGCTGCCTCGGGGAAACTGCCTTCCGCACAAATCAGCGTGCCAATGTTGCCAATCTCGGTCTTTGCGACCGGGAAGATCGCCTCAGACAGCTTAACCGGGTCATCACCGTACTTCTCAAGATAGATATCCCAGATGTCGCTGGGTGCAACGTTCGGCTCGCGCTGATAGAAAGAGGTTTTGTAGTGCTTATGAATAATCTTGCCTTCCGGGTCGATGATGAAGGCAATGTTGAAGATGCGGTTTTCAACGAACTCCGGATCCTTACAAATCATCTGGGCAATCAGATAGGTATTCATCTGCCGCGCAATATCACCCAAAAACCGGGTTTCAGGCCCGTCGATCTCCGGCACGACTTCGTTGTAGACCCTGAAGTGGTCTTCGCCGCCAGCCAGCGCCCAACCACCGATACCGCCCTCGGAGATCGCCACGAACCGGACCGGCAAGTCGAGACTGCAGTTCCAGACGCCGAAACCGATACTTTTGGCCAGTCGCTCCAGATCTTTCATGTAGTCATCACGGCTGATCGCCATCGTGGACTGGTTCTGGATACCAACAACCGAGTACTGAAGTGTCATAGCAAGTTTCCTTAAAGCTGAAGCACCGCGGCAACGCGGCTAAGAATGCCGCAATAATACAACGAACCCCTGCCGCTGAAATAATCCGCGGAAGCCGGAATATTGCCTGTTGGCTGCTGCTGTTCCATGCAGTGGTCAGGGAACCTCCGCCTGCTGCGGTGTATAGCGTGCAGAACTTTGATTGCGCTAGTATCGGGTGCTCCTGAGCTGCCGGAAAGCCTCAATAAACGCGGTTTGTAAACGGTCCGGGCTGTGCCTCGCCTGTGAACAATCCGCCAATAACGACAGGCTGCCGGTGCTTCTGAATAACCTCTTTTCAGCTTGGCTGAACGACAACTAGAAGGATTCACAATGTCAGAAGATCAACAAAGCAACTACGCCGGCGTCTGGGACGGCAAACTCGGATTTGGCAGAAAAGCGGCCGTGATCGTCATCGATTTCCTGAAGGGCTACACGACCGAAGGTTCAGACCTGTACGCTCCGGGCGTTGTTAAAGCCGTGGCTGAAACACCGGAACTGCTGGATGCTGCCCGCAAAGCCGGGCTGGACATCATCCACACGCAGGTGCGCTACAACGAGACCGACTACATCGACGGTGGCATCTGGATCAAGAAAGCGCCGGTACTGAAGTGCCTGGTCGAGTCAAACCCGTTGGCACAGTTCGACGACCACGTGATTCCCGCCGCAGGCGAAACGATCATTACCAAGCAGTATGCAAGTGCTTTCTTTGGCACCAGTCTTGCTGCAACACTGACCGCGGCAGGCATCGATACTCTGATCATTACCGGCTGCACAACGTCCGGTTGTATTCGCGCCACGGCAGTGGATGCGCTGCAGAACGGCTTCCGCGCAATCTGCGTTGAGGAGTGCTGCGGCGATCGTCACGATGGTCCGCACGAAGCAAACCTGTTTGACATCAATGCGAAGTACGGCGACGTGATCAGCAAAGCCGAGTGCATGGAATACCTGAACGGCCTCGCCTAATCCGCGGGCATCTCTTACGACCAACTTTTTTAACTGAGGTGAATAATGTCTGAATTAACCCAATCGCAACATTACGATTTCGTGCCCATTATCGACCGCGAGCCGTTCAAACTGCCGGAAGG
>CAYLLI010000068.1:0-2450 GCA_964384295.1 uncultured Chromatiaceae bacterium | reverse complement strand
GATGCCATACATCAACATTGAGCATTTCCCGGCCGCCATTAAGGGCACCCCGTTGGTTCCGGGTACCGCCGTGTTTAGTCCGGACCCGCTGAACTACGGTTGGCGTGACTACGGCAACCGCGTCGGCCTGTGGCGCATGATGGACCTGATGGACAAAGTCGGCATGCGCGGCACGGTTTGCCTGAACGCCGAGATCATTCGTGAATATCCGCGAATCATGGAAGAAGGTGAGAAACGCAACTGGGCCTGGATCGGCCACGGCGTCAACAACGCACCGGCCAACTTCATCGGTAACGTCACCGGAGATAACGGTGAAATCGTGCACGCGCTGGATGAAGCCCGTGAGCGCGAGATTCTGGAAGCCACTTTGGGTGCGATGGAGAAATACCTCGGCCGCAAGACCAAGGGCTGGCTGTCACCGTTTTTGACGCACACTGACAACACCCCTCGCCTGCTCGAGGAATACGGCGTTGAGTACCTGTGTGACTACACGGCTGACGATCATCCGTTCCCGTTCAACACACCGAAGAAGAACCTGATCGCTGTGCCTTACACGGTTGAGCTGAATGACATTCCGGCGTTTTTGAACCTGGGTGTATCGTCTGAAGCATTCGGCGACATGATCATCGATCAGTTCGACGTGCTGTACGAAGAAGGTGCAACCAACGCCCGTTGCATGCCAATCTGTCTGCACACCTTCCACGTGGGTCAGCCGAACAAGTTCAAGCATCTGAAGCGCGCGTTCGAGTACATGGCCAAGCATGACGATGTGTGGCTGACGACGGGCGACGAGATGAACGACTGGTATCGCAAGGAATACATGAAGAAGAAGTAAGCGTTGGCTCCACAGCAGCATATCCCCGCGCTCGAAACCGAGCGCCTGCGGCTCCGTGCTCCGCAGCCGAAAGACGTGCCCGCATTTGCGGCCTTCTATCGGTCGGATGCCGCCCGCTTTGTGGGTGGTCCGCTCAACGAAGCGCAGACGTGGCGCTACCTGTGCGAGGTCATCGGACACTGGAACATGCGGGGATATGGCCGTTGGATCGTCACGCAACGGGACGACGATGCCGCCCTTGGCCTTGTCGGGCTGCACTGCCCTCTGGACTGGCCAGAGCCTGAGGTCGGGTGGTACATTTGGGCCGGCAGCAGTCAGGGCTATGGCAGCGAGGCTGGCCGCGCCGCCCGCGATTATGCGTATGGTACGTTGGGCTGGACCACGCTCATCAGCCTGATCGGTCTTGAGAACGCCCGCTCCATCCGCCTCGCGGAACGCCTCGGCGCCAAGCAAGACGGCAGTTTCGAGCACGAACGCTTCGGCGAAATGGGCGTTTGGCGGCATCCGAGCCCGGAGACGCCGCAATGACCACGACCATTGTGCAAATCCCAACGCTTGAAACCGAGCGGTTGCGCCTGCGCGCGCCCCGTCCTGAGGATGCCGCCGCCTATGGCGCTTTCCTCGAGAGTCCGCGTTCGGCAGGTGTGGGCGGGCCGTTCAAGGCCTCAGATGCCTTTGACCGGATGTGCGGCACGGTGGGGCATTGGCACCTGCGTGGCTATGGCCGCTGGATGATCGCCGATCGCGAGACCGATGCGGCGCTGGGGATCTGTGGGCCCTACTTCCCGGACACATGGCGGCGCAGAGGGGCGTGGCATCGCTTTTGAGGCCGTGACGACCGCCCGCCGCTGGGCCTATGAGACCCTCGGCTGGGACAGCCCGATCAGCCTTATCATCGAGGGCAACACACGCTCCGCTGCTCTGGCCGAACGGTTGGGATGCACGCGCGACGGCACATATCAAAGCCCGCTTTACGGCGCGATGCAGATCTGGCGCCACCCCGGCCCAGCGGAGGTGCTCGCATGACGCTTCTGACCACGGATCGCCTGATCCTGCGCCCGCCTGCGGCTCAGGATTTTCCCGGCTATCGCGATTTCTATGGCTCGGCGCGCTCGCGTTACGCCCATGGCCCGATGACCGAAGTCGAGGCCTGGTACGCGTTCTGCGTGGAAATGGCCCACTGGCCCATGCGCGGTTTCGGCATGTTCACCGTGCTGGCTCAGGCCGACCCGGAAACGCCGGTTGGCCTGGTCGGCCCCTGGTTCCCCGCCGACTGGCCGGAACGCGAGATCGGCTGGCTGCTTTGGGACGGTCATGAGGGCCAGGGCTATGCGGATGAGGCCGCGCGCGCGTGCCTGACCCATGCCTTCGGGCATCTCGGCTGGGATACGGGGGTCAGCTATATCCATCCTGAGAATGCCGGGTCCGCAAAGCTTGCAGAGCGGCTCGGCGCGCGGATTGACCCGGAGGCGGTCCCGGCCAAGCCGGAGCTCGAGGCCTGGCGCCACGATCCTACTCTCTGGCGGGAGGGCTAGTCATGGGCCATCGCGACATTCCCGTGCTGGAGACCCGCCGCCTGTCCCTGCGTGGACCAGATCCGCGGGATTACCCGAAC
>CAYLLI010000067.1:0-11004 GCA_964384295.1 uncultured Chromatiaceae bacterium | reverse complement strand
AACGGGGTGTCTCGTGAATCGTAGAACGCAAATACACCGAGTGAGGACTGGCGCGTGTCGAAGTTGAAAATTTCAAGAATCGGAAAGTCCTGATCAAACTTCGTTTCAATGGTGGAGTAGTCGTACTGGGCGCCAATAAAGAAGTTGCTGCTTTTAATCCGGAATGCGATCGGTACGTTAAGCAACGCGCCTTCACCATTAAATTCGAGTCCGTCACTCGTCGTCAGGCCGCTGCCGGGGTCGTTCTCCTGAAGATAGAACTTAATGTTGATGGACGCGTAGCCGGCAATGGGCTCAAAGCGGATCGTGTCGTCGCGCCAACGCGCCAGATGCCCGCCGCCGACGAGCCATGAGCCGTTGTTGGTGGCAGCAGCGGCCACAACCGACACATCGGGCAGAACGAATTCCTCGTCTTCGCCTGCTTCAATTGCCTTACGGCGTTGTTCGACAAACGCTTCCCGGTCGTAGTCATCCGGCGGGTGAAAAAATGCTGCGGCCAGCCCAATGCCCTCGCCAACCGCAGGTTCCGTGATGACAATCGGAACCGGCAAAAAGCCGACGGCGTTATCCAGCACCCAATCGCTGCCGTCGAGCCAGCCATCCTGTTTATCAAAAAACTGGTCGGTGAAATTGCCTGCCTCAACTGTGGCTATTGCGAAAACGCCCGCGAGCAACAATTGCTTTAACGTGTTCTTCATAGGGTTGTCTTTCCCGGCAGCATCGAGGACTGCTAGAAACTATACCCGATCGATGTGTTGATGCCGTAGTCGTCTTTTGCCAGCGCGCTATCGGGCGGCTTGCTGTCGTAGGAGTAGTAGAAGCTCATATCCCAGAACAGATCCTTCCAGAACTCCTGAGAAAAATTGACGTCCAGGTTGCCGCGATTACGGTCGGTATCTGAAAGCCCCGGATACAGTTGCGCCCGGACGCGCCAGTTGGATTTCGGACTGTAGAGCTTAAACACGCGCCATTCAGCAGAAATCAGCCCTTCCCAGGAGGCTTCGCTTTGACTGTCAATGAGCTCATCTGACGTGGTGCGCTCAATGTTGGCAGCCAGACCCAGGGCCAGTTGCAGGTCGGTGCGTTGGGCCTGCACCAGATATCGTCCTAACCCCAGAGCCACCAATCCCCTGAGGTCGATGCCGAGCTCTTCGTTGGTCTGTGCACTAACGCTCCCAAAGCGAAAAAAACGGTTTGGCCGGAATCTGAGATAGGTGCCGGTTAAGTCGGCCCGTCGTGTGTCAGTGCCCTCACTTTTCCGGGTAAGGTTGGTGTCGAGAGAAACAGAGGCGAGGTATTTTCTGGTGCGATAATCGGCGTTGGTGTTCAGGTTGAATTGGGCGACATCACTGGCCTTCGTGAAGTTGAAGCCAATTTTGATCCGGCCGTCCAGACGATCCCAAAACGACTGGTTTATCTTGATCGATTCCATGCGGACGATGTCATCGGCTTTGAGGTCAATAACGCCGCGGCTGGTGCTCAGGCTCAGCGTATTGTCGATTTCTTCCGGCTCGGGTGTTTGCCCGAAAAAGCGGCTGCCGTCGCTGAGTTCGACTTGAAGCCATTTATCGCTGTCGATGTAGTCGATGTCTTCCCATTTAATATAGATCGTATCGATCGCATCCGTCTTCAGTCGTAACTGACCCTGTGTGAGCTCTTTGATCTCTCCGGTAATCCGGTCACCGTTTTTAAGATAGATCTTGTCCGTCTTGCTGTTGGCCAGTGCGTGTGAGCTGAGCAAAAGCCCCGCCATGGTGATCATCACTGCGAACAAAAGGCTTGGCGCTTTAAGTGTTGGAAGGTGTTTCATTGGTCCGTTGTACCGAGGCGTTAAGAACGTCATCAGTATACGGCGTGTCGCCGGCGGTGACCCGCCGGGAAAGGAGATCAGAGCTGGCTTTCGGGGAGGATTTTGTAGAACCCTGAGCTGAAGCGCTTCCAGAAGCTCGTCTCCGGATCTTTGCTGAACTCAACGCGCTTGCCGTCAGTCACTGTCGACCACCTTACTTTGCCGCGGTCATCCAGGGTCAAACGGTAGCTCTCATAGTCGAGCACTTCGGCCAGACCTTTATCGAACAGAATGCCGAGTTCGGTCGAGTCGACTAACAGACCCATCTCCGCATTAATATCGAGTGAGCGAGGGTCAAGATTTAAAGAGCCAATGAACAAGTAGCGGCTGTCAATCATCAGCAATTTCGTGTGCAGCGTCAGCGCCTCGGGTTCATCTTCGTCGCTACCGGTCGGTATGCCTTTTACTTTTGCCTCAAAGAGATTAGCACCCATTTCCAGCATCGGCTTTCGATAGCGTGAGTACGCTGCGTGCACCGGCGTGTGATTGTTTGATGCCAGTGAATTGGTGACAACGGTAAGCTTGACGCCACGGTCGACCACACTTTGCCAGTACTCAATGCCGGTCTTCCTTGGAACAAAATAGGGTGTGATGACGACAACGCTATCTTCAGCTTCATCAATAACCTCGCTAAGTTCGCGCACGACGTGCATGTAGTCTTCGCTGATCGGGTTGCTGAGTTTCTCGCTGGTGTCGTTAAGAAGGCGCGCGTCTGCGGCGTACACTTTGCCGGTACCGTTAATCAGCTCCTGCATGTACTCGGAGTTGAGGGCGGCTTGATAGATTGATTCGGCGTTGTTTAGTTGTTCTGCGTTGATTTCCCGACGGGCCTGATTCAGCTCGTCTTCACTGGCGGGATTCTGAATGCTGGCAACAGGAATCGACTGTGGCGCGTTCCAGAAATCATCGAACTGATTTGATACCTCGGAAACGACCGGCCCCATAACAAACACATCGAAATCGAGAAACTTTACTTTGGTGTTGATCTGAAAGTATTCGTCGGCGATGTTTCTGCCCCCAACGATAGTGGCAGCAGCGTCGACAGTGAATGACTTGCTGTGCATGCGCCGATTGGCTCGCCTGTAGTCGCCCGCATAATTCAGCCAGTAGAAAAACCGGCGTGATACCGGGTTGAACAGCCGGACCTCGATATTGGGGTGCGCATCCAGCAGGCTCAATTCTGCGTCTTTCACCGAAGTAAACACGTCGTCTAACAGAATCCGTACGCGAACCCCCCTGTCAGCTGCCCTGATTAAAGCGCCGGCCACGACCTCCCCGGCACTGTCGCCTTTCATCAGAAAGTACTGCATGTCAATGCTTTCTTCGGCAGCTTCAATCAGTCTTAGCCGGGCTCCCAAAGCGGCGAGGCCGTCTGCCAGCGGATAGAACACAGATTGTCCGTATTCAGCTTCAACTTCTGTAGCTGCAACGCCGAGAGTGCTATCGGCGGAACGCGGAATGTGGGCTTGGTAGGGTTTGTCGGGGTCATCCGGAATGGTGGCGCACGCGCCTAGAAAAACCGTGACCAGAAGTGCCAGCAGAGGTGCGCTGCTGCGGCAGGCTGTCCAGGAAGAGCGGATTGCTGAGATTAATGTCATGCGTGGGTCTACCGGTTTAGGCAAACGCTGCTATGAGTCGATTGCCTCGATTCGCTTTTACGCCGTTTCAGGCTCACGCTTCCAGTTGAAAAAGACAGAGCGGAACCACAGAAAACCCAGAGTACCTGAGCTCAGGTTCGCGATAAAGGCGGCCAGAAAAACACCGAATAAACCAATAGTGGATGCGAGAATAAATGCCATGGGTGCGTAAACGAGTATTGTGCGGGTGAGGGATATCCACATCGCCGGCATGGGCTTGCCGATGGCATTGAATGCGCTCACGGTGATCATGCCGACGCCGAGACCAAGGTAACTCCAGGGCACCATCCGCATATGCATGACGGTGGTGTCGGTTGCCGTCGGGTTGTCAGTGAATGCCGCCGCAATGTATGGCGCGACGATGCTCATCACGCCTGCCACGATCAGACCGTAGGTCAGCGCAAAGCGGTACGCAAAACGAACCCCGTCTTTAACCCGGTCATAGTTGCCGCGCCCATAGTTTTGCCCTGTGAACGGGGCCATCGACGCGCTTAAAGCCATAATGCAGAGCATCGCGACACCTTCGACGCGCGAAGCAACACCAAAGCCCGCGACCGACTCCTGCCCGAATGCACTCACCTGCCAGGTAATAAAGGCGGTCGTCATCGGTGCGATCAGACTGCTGGTCATCGACGGCACGCCAATGTGCAGGATCTCGCTCCATGATGCCCACAGATGCTTGAGGTCTTCTGTTTTCAGGCGAATCAGGTGGTCCCGGAAAACAACGATGCCGACCGACGCCAGCGCGGTGCCGATGTTTGCCATGACTGTGGCAATAGCGGCGCCTTCCAGACCCATAGCGGGAATGCCGAGCGGTTCGACGCCAAATATCAGAATGGGGTCGAGAATAATGTTAAGAATTGCCGCAGTCGACATGATCTTGGCCGGCGTTTTGGCATCGCCGCTGGCGCGCATGACCGAATTGCCGATCATCGGTATGACCAGAAACATTCCGCCGTAGTAATAAATCGACATGTACTCCCGAATCAGCGGGAGGGTCGTTTCATCAGCGCCGAGTAGCGTAAACAATGCGTCGATTGTGCTGAGCCCGAGAATCGTAACGGCAATACCGAGAATCGCCGCCAACATCATTGCGTGGGTGGCGATACGTTGCACGTCATCCATTTTGTCGCCACCGAACAAGCGCGAGACAATGGATGAGACGCCGGTACCAATCCCCATCGCGATGGCACCGACAATGAAGTTCACCGGAAACGTGAATGACATCGCAGCAAGTTCCAGTGTCCCTATTTGCGCGACGAAATACGTGTCGGCCAGGCTGTATGACATTAGCGCAACCATGCCGGTCATCATTGGCAGCATTAGAGAGGTGATTGACTTGCTGACAGGGCCTTCTGTCAGGTTGACGCGGGATTTACTGGCTTTCATGAGGTTGGGCTCGGCAATTCTTTAGAGATTCTACGTTGGTCTGATAGTAATGTAGTCTTGTTTGAGCCAATTTAAAGGCTTATGCATCAGTTCGACCGTTGTTAGGGGGCATCTATGAAGCTGGCAAGCTGCAGTCTGCAGGGCCGCACGGGGTATGGTTTAGTTGTTGACGACGGCTTGCGAGTTCCCAACGAGCGCTTCTTCCAGAAGTATCCGGACCTGAAAGCGGCTCTGTCCGCCGGTGTCGTTGATGACTTTATGGGCTCACTTGAAGGCTTTATCAATCTGGAACAGCTCTCGTTCTGCCCGCCGGTGATAGCGCCGGACAAAATTCTGGCGGTAGGTGTGAACTACATGGCACACATCAAAGAGATGGGCCGCGAGCCGCCGGATTATCCGGTCGTTTTCATGCGTTACCCCGACAGTCTGGTCGGCCACGCTCAACCTTTGGTGCGCCCGAAGGTGTCGAACAAGTACGACTTTGAAGGCGAGCTGGCTGTGATTATCGGCAAGCCGGCGCGTTACGTTGATGCGGCAGATGCGCTTGACTACGTGGCCGGCTATACCTGTCTGAATGACGGCTCGGTGAGGGATTTTCAAAGGCACGGATCGCAATTTACGCCCGGCAAAAACTTTCCGTGCAGTGGTGCCTGTGGTCCGTGGATGGTGACCCCTGATGAGATTCCCGATCCTGCGGAACTTCAGTTAACCACGCGTCTGAATGGTGCTGTCGTTCAACAGGCGCCGGTCAGCGACATGCGTTTTTCGGTTCCTGACATCATCGCCTATTGCTCAACGTTCACCACGTTGCAGCCCGGAGACATCATTACAACCGGCACGCCCGGTGGTGTCGGTGCAGGGCGCACACCTGAGCTCTGGCTGGAACCCGGAGATACGATTTCCGTTGAAATTGACGGTATTGGCGAATTGAGAAACGAAGTGGTTGATGAAGATAGCTGAGAACTCTATTAATTGATCCGTCGGGACAGGAGAGAACGATGACACTAGAAATGCTGACAACGTTTTTTGGTTGGTGCGTGGTGATTAACGGCGGCATTTTGCTGTTAACCAGTGTTTGTCTGGTGCCGCTGCGCCGAACCGTCGCTAAGATTCACGGCGCCATGTTCGGTCTGTCCGAGGAGCAGGTCTCCGGTTACTACTTTGATTATCTGGCGAACTTTAAAATTGCATTTCTGGTATTCAGTTTTGCGCCTTACGTTGCGTTGAAGCTGATGGGCTGAGCTGCTAGCGGGCGGCGAGCGCATCAGCCACCTGCGACCACTGCTCCAGCTTTTCCGACAAGTTCATGCTGGCATGCGCAGGGCTGGTTGACGGCAGATCCACGAGGTTTCGCGTTGGATCGGTCACATGACGCCGGTACAGCGTGCTTGCTGTTTTCCCGTTGAAGAACACCGTGTGTATTTCTCGGTGACTCTGAAAAAAACGTTCAAAGTTATTGGCCCGGGCGGTGTCTTTGCGAATGGCGCTGTCCAGACTGCCCGGCCGCTCGCAAAACTCGAGCACATCCCACAGGGCAATACCTGTTTTCTTCAGAATATTGACCCGCTCTGAGTAGTCCAGCTCAGGCCCGGCACCAAACAGACTGCCCATGATTGACCAGAATGCGTTGCGCGGGTGGGCGTAATACTGCTGAGCTGCAAGTGACGCCTGTCCGGGCATTGAGCCCAGAATCAGAACTTTTGCGTGCGCAGTACTTTCAGCAGCGAACCCTTGTGCCTCGGTCATCGTTGCTTAGCGCCTTACGGCGCCGGGATAAGAGACAAATCAATATTGATGGTGACAAGGTCGCCAACCCAGCGGGTGTCCACCCAGTCGCCCCGGCCTACGCCGAATGCCAGGCGGCTGACTTTAATTTGACCCGTAAACCGCCAGGTTTCTGCCGACGGGTTTTCGTGTTTAAGCGAGAAAGTGAGTTCTACCGGGTTCGTGCTGTCCCGGAGCGTGAGGTTGCCGGAGGCCACAAACTCATCGGGGCCGGTTCGCTTTATGGCAGTACTTGCAAACGTGGCTTTCGGCCACTGCTGAATCGCCAACCAGTCCTCGCCGATGATTAAAGTGTCCCGGTCTTCGTTATTGCTGTTTACGAACCCTGTGTCGACCGTTGCATTGATCTGTCCCCCATCCTCCAGGGTTTCATCCACTTCTATTCGTGCGGAAAACGCACTGAATATTCCGGTGAAAGCTGTGCCTTCTTGTGAGCCTTGAAAGCTGAGCCGGCTATCGTCGGGATTGACGACCAGAGCGCCGGTCTGCAGCGGCTCCGCATGGAGTGGGGCTGCCAGAATAAGTGCGGCGAGTAGCCTGAAAAGCCCGCGCCGAATCATGAGCTGCTCCCGGGTCGCATGCTTTTCAGTGTGTCGTCTTTCAGCAGAACATGGTGACGGAGAGCTCCAATAATGTGCAGTCCGATCGCACTGAGCAGAATCCATGACTGCATCTCATGCATCTCGACAAAACCGTCGACAAGGGTTTTATCGGCCGGGATTAAGGCCGGCAGAGTAAATAATCCGAAGATACTTACCGGATACCCGGCTGCTGATGACATGAGCCAGCCAGACAACGGCATCAGACAGACCACGATGTAGAGAATTGCCTGCAATACCTTTACGAAAGCTTTTTCATAAAACGGTGTCGTCGCCGGCAGCGGCGGACGCTTGCTGAAGGTGGCCCAGCCGATACGGGCAAGTGCTACGACAAAGATAACCATGCCGATGGCCTTATGCAGGGAGTATTTTTCCAGCTTGTCCGGACCCAGCGGCAGGTCTGTCATGTAAATCCCGAAGGGAATCTGCACCAACAGCAGCGCTGCGATAAGCCAGTGAAATGTTTTGCGACCGGTGCCGAAGCTCGTTGTCTGTGGCGCTGAGTCTGTCATAGTGTGTTTGTCTGCAGGCTGACGATTTAGTTTCTTGTGAACCCAAAGTACTAAAACAATGTACACCCAATTACTACCCATCATCATCCCGGTGCTCGTATGCGTGGCCATTGGCTATGGCTGGGCCAGAACCCGTTTCCCGTTTGAGCGCGAGTTTCTGACTCGTTTGGTGATGAATGTCGGCGCACCGTGTCTGGTGCTTGACGGAATGACCAGCGTTTCCGCGGGTCCTGCAGAGTTTTATCAGAGTGCTGCATTGGGCGCGTGGCTGATCGGATTCTGCTGCGTGACCGGAGCTTTGGTCCTCAAATTACTCCGTCAGCCGGTGCGCAGCTATGTGCCTGCGGTGATGTTCGGGAATATGGGTAATCTGGGTGTGCCGCTATGCGCCTTTGCCTTTGGTGATGAGGGTTTCAGCCTGGTTATCGGTTTCTACATCGCGGCATCCGTGACTCAGTTTGTGCTTGCACCGATGATTCAGGGTCGGCAAGCGGCATGGCGCACACTGTTAACCACGCCGATTGTTTATGCGGCGTTATCCGGTCTTGCGCTGTTGCAGTTTGAAGTGCCGGTGCCCGCAGTCGTTGCTAACACGGTCGAACTGGTGGGTGGAATTACGTTGCCGCTGATGCTGATTGCAATGGGCTATTCGCTGTCGACATTCACGGTAAGTAGCATCAACGTGGCGCTGGGCTTGAGCGTGTTGCGATTTTCCCTCGGTGCCATTGCCGGCCTGTTGGCGGTCGAGTGGCTGGCGCTTGAGGGCGTCATGCGCGGTGTTGTATTGATCGAAGCCTGCATGCCGGTGGCCGTCTTTAACTATCTGTTTGCAGCACGCTATCAGCGTGCACCCGAGGATGTGGCCGGCGCGATTTTGGTATCGACCGTGCTCAGTTTTATTACGTTGCCGTTTTTGTTGCTTTGGGCGATACCGTGATCGCTTAGAGGACGTCTTTGCCGCTGATCAGATCGTTAAGATCCGGCGGTTCATGGTCGTCGCCGACTTGCCCCGACTCCAGTCGTCGAATGTAGTTTTTGTAAGCCCGAATGGCTTGCCCGCCGAACAGCCAGATGATCGGCAGGTTTGCGATGAGCATCAGCCCTGACCCGAAGCTGCTTAAGTTGTCGAGTTCAACATCGGTGCGGAGCAGGCCGGCCGTAGCGACCAGAATCAGGCAGCAAAAAACCAGCTTGTAGCCGAGCACAAAGCGATCTCCTGACAGAAACACCATTGCCTGTTCGCCGTAATAGCTCCACGAGATCATGGTGCTGACCGCAAACAGCCAGACCGCAATCGTAATCAGCCATTTGCCGAGTCCCGGAACCACGGTGTCGAAGGCATACGCTGTCAGGGTTGCGCCGACGTAACTGGCATAAACGCCGTTATCTTTCAGAACCGGCGGAACCTCGCTGCTGACTGCGGCCCAATCGACACGGACTTTGCCTGCCTGGTCGAAATTGACCAGACCATCAAGCTGATGCAGCGAGTTGCCGCTGCCCGGGTTGTTGTCACCGTTATATAGAACGAACACCTGCTGATTGTTCGCCCATTCCCCGACGGCTCGCGCGCCCACTTCGTCAGAGTTCAAAGTCCAGCGGCCGTCCGCGGTTTGCTCAAACGCAACATCGGCTGCCACAGTTGCTTCGGCGGGCCGCTGCCATACACCGGTGCTAAGAATAACGAGAGCGGTGAGCGTGCACACGACGATGGTGTCGATAAACGGTTCGAGGCCGGCGACAACGCCTTCGCGAACCGGCTCTTTGGTTTTGGCAGCAGAGTGCGCAATCGGTGACGACCCCATCCCGGCTTCGCTCGAGAACAGGGCGCGTTTCATCCCAAACAAAAACGCGTAGCCAAACGTGCCGCCGATAAATGCGCCACTCGCTTCAAGCGGTCCGAATGCGCCGCGAATGATGGTGGCGAACATCGCCGGTATTTGCTCGAAATTGACTGCCAGAACAAACAGGGCTGCAATCAGATACAGCGCCAACATACCCGGCACCAAACGCCCGGCGATTGCGCCGATGCGTGTAATGCCACCCAGAATGGTGGTGCCGACGACCAGCGCCAGAAGAACGCCGCAGAGAATGGAGGGAACACCGAAGTAACTCTGGGTGATCTCACCGACATTCCATGCCTGAAACATGTTGCCGCCGGCAAAGCACATAATGAGAGTTGTTACTGAAAACACGACGCCAATGATTCTGCCGAGAGCTCCCCAGCCTTTGTGCTTCGACGCTTCCGCAATAACCCACATTGGCCCGCCGTGAGGATTCGTCTGCTCGTCGGTGTTTCTGTAGAGCATCGACAGTGTCACTTCGACCAGCTTGGTGGCCATGCCGAACAGTCCGATGACCCACATCCAGAACACGGCGCCCGGCCCGCCCAATGAGATTGCCAGTGCCACGCCGCCGATATTGCCGAGTCCCACAGTAGCTGAGAGTGCTGCCGACAAGGCCTGAAAATGGTTGATGGCGCCCGGGTCATCCGGGTGGTCGTATTTACCTCTGATGACGGCGAAGCCATGGCTGAGCGCACGGTACTGGCTAAAGCCGCTGCGCAGCGTGAACAGAATGCCTGTGCCGAGTAAGCAATAGAGCACATAGTCGTGCCAAATCACTGCATTAATCGCAGCAAGAAATTGGTTCATCAGTTCCATTCGACGGCGTCCCCAGGCGCACGTGGTTTGGGTTAAACAGTAAGAGCGGGATTAGCCCTCAACAATGGCTGTAACGCCCATGCCGCCGGCTGTGCAGACAGAAACAAGACCTCTGCCACCACCGTTCTGTTGAATGAGTTTTGCAACAGTCGCGAGAACCCGTCCGCCGGTTGCTGCAAACGGATGTCCCATTGCCAGTGAACCGCCTTTGACGTTCAGCTTGTCGCGGTCAATGCTGCCGAGCGGTGCATCGCGGCCCAGTTCATTGCGGCAGAATTCTTCCGATTCCCAGGCTGCCAATGTCGCCAGTGTTTGTGCAGCAAACGCTTCATGGATCTCGTAGAAGTCAAAATCCTGCAGGCTCAGACCCGCATCACTAAGCATCTCTGATACTGCGTACGCAGGCGCTAACAACAGTTCGTCGGGATGTTTGTCGAGAAAGTCGATAGCGGCGACTTTGCCGTACCGCAGGTAGGCCAGGACCGGCAGGTTGTGATTGGCCGCCCATTCCTCTGATGCAAGCAGTACCGAACTCGCACCGTCAGTGAGCGGTGTGCTGTTACCAGCTGTCAT
>CAYLLI010000066.1:8555-11410 GCA_964384295.1 uncultured Chromatiaceae bacterium | reverse complement strand
GCCGGCAGCAAGAAAATGATCGAGATGCGCATGGGTGTGGATCAGCGCTTCGATGCGCAGCCCGAATCCCTCAACGATAGCCATAATCTCGTCGGGATCGCCGCCGGGATCAAATATGTAGCCACGGCCCGTTTCGGTATCACCGAGGATCGTGCAATTGCACTGTAAAGGCCCCACCGGAAGTGTCTCTCTGACCACGCTCATTGACTGTCGTCCTTGCCGCCGTTCACCATAGAGTCAGCATGATACCGCCGCGCGGTCACTGTGCCTATGCCGATTCCGGAGGTTTCCGGTGTGGATGCAACCGTCGGTGATTCGGTTAAACTAGCCATCGAGGCTAGGCGAGCTGCCGGTTTTCCGGTGAGTTGCTTCAGCCACAATCCCAGACAGCCAATATCCTCTGCCCGCGAATCGCGGCAGGTGCAACAATAAATAAGGTGTATCTAAGTGCAAACTGAACAAGAGAAAGCCAATGTTGAATTGGTGAATCGCTTCTGTGCCGATTGGGCGAAGAAAGACGCAACTTTGCTTGCTGAATATCTGTCTGACGATGTGGTTTATCAGATGTTTGAGGGTCAGCCGGATATTGTCGGGAAAGAGGCATTCATTCAGGCGCTCGATGGCTTTCTGAAAAATTTGGTTGAGGTGGACTGGGAGATGGTCCGGTCGTACGCCATCGGCGACATGGTCATGAATGAACGCGTTGATCATTTTGTTGCGGAGACAGAAGACCGCAGCATGCACTTCGACATTATCGGTTTGTTCCGGATCCGCGATGGCAAGATTGCGGTATGGCGCGACTTTGGTTTGCCGGGGGGCAAGGCCATCGTCGGTTCGGCTGTGGGAAAACCGAAGTAACACCGTCGTAAAAGACAGCGAATAACAACATTCGGCAGTAGCCGTTTTGAGAGGAAGATATGGTTGTATCTGCAGCAGAATCACACAGTGTGATTGATAAGTTGGTTACTGCGATTGGCAGTGATTACGTATTGTTGGAACAAGCGGATCGCGAGTTCTACTCAATGGATGTTTACTCGGCGAAGGAAGTGCCGGTTGCCGTTGTGCAGCCCGGAACCGTTGCTGATCTGCAGGCCGTTGTCAGGATCGCGAACGAAGCCGATATTGCGATGGTGCCGCGGGGCGGTGGTGCCTCATACACCGAGGGCTACGCCTGTACCCGTGAAAACACGCTGCTGATTGATACCTCCCGTATGAATCGCATTTTGGAAATCAATGCGGACGATATGTACGTGACGGTCCAGCCCGGCGTCACCTGGGCCCAGTTGGATGAGGCTCTCGCCGAAAAGGGATTCCGCACTCCGTTCTGGGGGCCTTTCTCCGGTTTGATGGCAACCGTCGGCGGCTCTGCTACCCAAAACAGCGTCAGCCTGGGTTCCAGTACTTTCGGTACCTGTGCCGATTCAGTGCTGTCGATGAATGTGGTTCTGGCGAACGGCGAGATTCTGCGCTCCGGGTCGCATGCGACTGAAAACAGCTCGCCATTTTTCCGTTATTGGGGGCCTGATACCACCGGGTTGTTTTGCGGCGATGCGGGTGTTCTGGGCATTAAAGCGGAAATCACGCTTCGCTTGATTAAGCGGCCAACGCATCGTGCGACCTGCTCGTTCGGTTTTACGAGTTTTGACGGTCTGGCTAACGGCATGGCTGCGGCAGCCCGCGAAGGCGTTGTCGACACGAACTTTGGTCTCGATCCGAAGCTGCAGCAGGGCCAGCTTGGCAGCACCGATGCAGCCGCGATGAAAGAGGCGGCGATTGCGGTCTTCAAATCATCACGCAATGTGTTTGACGGTTTGTGGCAGCTGATGAAAATGGGTCTGGCCGGGAAAAACTTTTTGGCAGGCTATGACTACTCGGCGCATTTCAGCATTGATGGTTACAGTAAGGCTGAAGTCGCGAATAAACTGGCGAGCGTTCGCAAAGCTGTGGCTCAACACGGCACGGAAACGGCCAACACGATGCCGACCGTGTTGATGGCGATGCCGTTTATCCCGCTGTATCCGATTCTGGGCCCGCAGGGTCAGCGCTGGGTGCCGATGCACGGCATCATGCCGTTTTCGAAACTGAGCGATTTCAACCGCAAACTGGATGAGCTTTACGCCAGCTATGCTGATCGCATGGAAGCGGCCAAGGTTGAAAAGGCGGCCATGTACACGACGATCAGCACGACCGGTTTCCTGTTTGAGCCGGTGTTCTACTGGCAGGATGACCGTACCGCGTTTCACAAGCGCTATTTGCCACAGGAGTATCTGGACGTGTTGCCAGAGTATGAGGCGAATCCCGAGGGTCGTGCGCTGGTTGCCGAGATGAAAGACGCCATTCAGGATGTGTTTTCCGAGTTTGGCGCTGTGCACATGCAGCTGGGTAAAACTTATACCTACATGCGGGGCCGCGAAGCACAGTCTGCGTCGCTGGTTCGCCAGGTAAAAGCGGAGCTGGATCCGAAAGGACTGATGAACCCGGGCGGCCTTCGCGGCTTGACCGAGTAATACCGTCGTTCCAGCGACAGACAGGGAGAACAGCAAATGAACAGTATTAATCGTCGCGAGATGATGGTCGGTGCGAGTGGCATGCTGATTGCCGCCGGCTGTGCCGAAGCGGTGACGTCGTTGCCGGATGTGACCGGTATTTCCGGTGACGCATCGGTGTCAATCAACACCCCGGAAGAAAATCTGCGTTCGCTGGTGCGCATGACGGCCAGCCTGAAGGCGGAAGATACCCCCTGGTGGTACAACGGCACGATGTACGCCATCGTCGGTGATGAACAGCCGCGTCCCGTCATGAAGTTCGAGGGCATGGAAATCTATTGGATGCGGAAGATTTCGGATGCTGAGTAT
>CAYLLI010000066.1:0-8545 GCA_964384295.1 uncultured Chromatiaceae bacterium | reverse complement strand
GTTGACCGGCAATACGGTAACGTTCTTCCGTGATCTTGAAACCCACGAGTTCATGGATACGTGGGCGAACCCGTTCACCGGCAAAACCGTTGAAGTGAGTGATGCGGTTCAGGGCGGCGGCAAAGGTCGCGGCTTCAGTTACGCGACCAACGGCATTCGGCCGATGATGTTTAAAGACAAAATGCCCTCCAGCCCGTTGCAGCTCGAGTGGAGCTATGCGCGGGATACGCTCTGGATGCACAACCAAACTGTCTATCCGCCGGGCATGCCACCACCGCGCGCACAGCGGCAAACAATGTTTGCCCCGATTAAAGACTATCTGGATAATTCCGTCGCCAGCTTGCCTGCTGTATTCAGTTCTACGGTATTCATGCCGTGGCTGAAGTGGATGGATATGGGTGACCGGCCCGGCCATCTGGTCTGGCACGCGTCCGGTGCGAAACTGCGCTCACTGGATGATCTGCCGGCCGAGTACCGGGCGAAAGCCGAGTCTGAGTATGGCGACCGGATGAGCGCTAACCCCGACAAATAAAGGTTGCCGGCAAATCGCGCTGCGTGTTTGCCGATTAAAACACTGACTAATCAAGCCTGAGGGCTTTGGAGAATCAAGGAATGACATCGTTACGAGTGATCTGGCTGGCAGCAGCCGTTATCGGCCTTGCAGCTTGCGGACAAAAACCGGCCAGCGAAACGGCCGCGGAGGCTAAGGCGGCTGCTCAGGAAGCCACTCAGGCTGCGGTAGAAACCGCCGATCTCACTGCGTTGCTGGCAAAAGCGGACCTGAAACAAGGTGAGCGGGCGTTTCTGCAGTGCCGCGCCTGCCATAGCCTTGAGGCCGACGGTATTAATAAAGTCGGACCGAAGCTTCACGGTGTCTTCGATCGTCCCGCCGGCCAGGTGGAAGGTTTCAACTACAGTGATCCGCTGTTGAACTCGGGCATCGTCTGGGACGTGGAAACCATGGATAAATGGCTTGAGCGACCTGCAGCACTGGTGCCGGGTAACCGGATGGTCTTCGTTGGCATTCGTGATCCGCAGCAGCGCGCTAATCTGATTGCGTACCTGTTACAGAAAACCAACTAAGCAAAAACCCCAAAAAACCTGCCGCTTTAGCGTGTTACAGTATCTGTCACGAAACTGTAATGTTTGCTTGTTCTAATTCCGCGCAAGGAATAAGGAGCAGTAAGCTATGGCGAGTCAAAAAGTACTCGTAGTCGAGGATGAAGAGCCGATCCGTCAAATGATCGCCTTCAATCTGATGCGCGCAGGATATGAAGTTAATGAGGCAGGCGATTGTCACGATGCCAGAGCCAGTATTGCGGATGACCGTCCGGATTTGGTGCTGGTCGACTGGATGCTGCCGGACTCCAGTGGTTTGGAGCTGACCCGAATGTTACGGCAAGATGAAACCTACAAAGATTTGCCGATTATCATGCTGACAGCGCGCGCTGAAGAGCGGGATAAAGTGTTGGGTCTCGACGGCGGGGCCGACGATTACATGACCAAACCGTTTTCGGGCCGGGAACTGGTGTCACGCATCAATGCTGTCTTGCGGCGCAGCAGTAGCGGTGCTGAAAGCGTTCTTACTGCCGGTAAAATCGAGATCCGGCCTGAAAGTCATCGCGTGTTTTGTGGCTCTGAAGAAGTGCAGCTGGGTCCCACCGAATATCGACTGCTGAAATACCTCGTATCCCATCCCGACCGCGTGTTCAGCCGGGCGCAACTGCTGGACTTTGTCTGGGGCCAGAACGTGTATGTGGAAGAGCGGACTGTGGACGTTCATGTCCAGCGTCTGCGCAAGGCAATCTCGCACTGCGGCGCTGACGCCTATATTCAGACCGTGCGCGGGGCAGGCTACCGGTTCTGCGCGGATGTTCCCGCTGATGACTAAATCCTGGTCGATTACGCTACTTAGAATCGTCATCTCTTTGGTCTTTGGCGCCATTGTCGGCGCTTTGTACGGTTCTGTGCCCGGCGGCATGTTGTTGGCAGCGCTGCTGTGTCTGGCGTGGCATGTTTACAACTTGTATCGCCTGCATCATTGGCTGGATACCAACGATTTCGATTCGTTTCCGATGGGGCAGGGAATCTGGCCCGAAGTGTTTGCCAAGGTCAGTTTTTACCGGGTTCGGGCACGTCGGCGCGGCAAGCGTCTGCGCGCGGTTCTGAAAGAGTTCAGGCAGTCCGCGTCTGCGTTTCCTGATGCCGCGGTGATTTTGAGCTCTAACAACGAGGCCATCTATTTCAACCGTGCTGCCAGAAACCTGCTGGGTTTGAAAAAACGGCTGGATCGCGGACAGCGTGTTGAGAACCTGGTCCGGGCGCCCCAGTTCATCGATTATCTGCATGCCGGCAAGTTTGCCGAACCGCTGGAGTTTGCGTTACCGCCGACTAAGAGGGTTTGGGTG
This sequence comes from uncultured Chromatiaceae bacterium, assembly GCA_964384295.1. Classification (GTDB taxonomy): domain Bacteria; phylum Pseudomonadota; class Gammaproteobacteria; order Steroidobacterales; genus JABIQA01. The sequence goes on along the minus strand of CAYLLI010000066.1, from coordinate 6,137 downwards.
CTGTGCCGGATCGTGAATTACGGTCCGAATCAGAGTCTGCTGATCATGCAGGATATTTCCCGCAAGAAGATGTTGGAAACGATGCGTCGCGATTTTGTGGCTAACGCATCGCATGAGTTGCGCACGCCGCTGACAGTAATCACCGGGTATCTCGATGTTTTGTCGGAAGATCCGGATCTGGCGCCGGAGCTGAAAGAGCCGTTGCTGGAGATGGGTCGACAGAGTTCGCGCATGCGCACGCTGCTGGAGCATTTGCTGCATTTGTCCGAGCTGGAATCATCCGAATCCAGTCCGAAGGATGAGATGGTTGACGTGCCTGCACTGATGAGTGCAGCACGTCAGGCCGCGAAGGCGCTCGACAGCCACCCTGCGACTATTGATATTGAAGTCGACAGTGACGCCAAAATTTTGGGCGTGATGTCTGAGTTGCAGTCGGTGGTTTCTAATTTGGTCGTTAATGCCGCGAACCACACTGATCCGGATGGCAGCATTGTGATGCGCTGGTCCGTGGATGCAGAAGGGGGCTATCTGACCGTATCGGATACCGGCATGGGGATATCTCCCGAAGACATTCCAAGAGTGACGGAACGCTTCTATCGCGTGGATGCCGGAAGGAGCCGTGACAAGGGCGGCACGGGTCTCGGGCTGTCTATCGTGAAGCATGCGCTGAATCGCCATGAGGCGCAGCTGTTGATTGAGAGCGAGCTTGGACAGGGGTCGGTATTCACCTGTGTGTTCCCGCGCGAGCGCATTGCCGAGTAACAGTATAGAATCGTGACCGGCCACAAAGTGGCCGGGCAAATACACACCAATTCAGGCAGACGATGACCGTCGGAGTCGGGCATATATGAACGATCAGTTTTCAAACCATACCTACCGCAAGTTCAACGCGGAGCTCGAAGAACTGCGCACCAGCGTCATGGAGATGGGCGGACTGGTTGAGCAGCAAGTTGCCAACGCCATCGAAAGCATTGTCTCTGGCGACAGTGCGCTGGGCCGGCAAGTGGTAGAGCTGGATCACCGGGTTAATGCCATGGAGGTCCAGATTGACGAGGAGTGCAACCGCATTCTTGCCACGATGTCTCCGGCAGCTGCCGACCTGCGGCTTCTGATTACTGTCATTAAAACCATCACCGACCTTGAGCGCATCGGCGATGAGGCCGAGCGCATTGGCCGCCTGGCCGGCCTTCTGGCAACGGAATCGCAGCCAGCGGACAGTTTGCGTGAAATTCAGAACTTGGGTGATCACGTGCTTGAGATGCTGCACGACGCGCTCGACACGTTCTCCCGCCTGGACCCGGTGGATGCGCTGGCTGTGGTCGAGGAAGACAAGCTCGTTGACGAAGAGTATGACCGCATTACCCGTGAGTGCATCGGTCAGATGATGGAAGATAGCCGCAATATCCATCGTTTTATGCACATCAGCTGGGTCGCTCGCTCGATTGAGCGGATTGGCGATCACGCGACCAATATCTCCGAATACGTCATTTACATGGTTAAGGGCAAGGATATCCGGCACATCGAAATGGATGCTGTGCGCTCGCAAGTCATTGGCGAGCAACGCGAAGATCAAAATTAAACATTCCTGCAACAATACTGTAATAAAGCCTGACTAAGCTGCACCCCAGTAATTTCAATCCGAACAACAAGCTCAAGGAGCATGTAATGTCTATTCGAAACGTGAAAGCGCTGATTGCTGTTGCAGCGGTGGGTTCAGCACTGGTTGCCGGCGCGGCGCTGGCACAGTCAAACCGCGATTACATCAGCATCGTCGGTTCTTCTACCGTTTATCCGTTTGCAACTGTCGTGGCCGAGCAGTTTGGCCGCTCCAGCGATTTTAAAACCCCTAAAGTTGAGTCCACGGGCTCCGGTGGTGGCCTGAAGCTGTTTTGCAACGGCGTTGGTGTTGAAAACCCGGATATTACGAATGCCTCGCGTCGTATTAAGAGCTCTGAAGTCGAGCTGTGCGCTAGCAACGGTGTCACTGAGATTGTCGAAGTGAAGGTGGGCTATGACGGTATCGTTATCGCTAACTCCATTGAAGCAGACCAGATGAGTCTGACCCGTCAGCAGGTGTTTCTGGCTCTGGCGGCAGAAGTACCCAACCCGAACGGTAGCCCTGAGCTTATTGAGAACCCTTACCAGATGTGGAGCGACATCGATCCTTCACTGCCGAACGTCAAGATCGAAGTGCTCGGCCCGCCGCCGACCTCCGGTACGCGCGACGCCTTTGTTGAGCTTGCCATGGAAGGTGGCTGCAAGAAGTTCGACTGGATCAAGGCCATCAAGAAAGAAGACAAGAGCCGGTTTAAGGCAATCTGTCACACGATTCGCGAAGACGGTCGCTTCGTTGAGGCCGGTGAAAACGACAACCTGATCGTGCAGAAGCTGCAGGTCAACAAGAATGCGCTCGGCATCTTTGGCTTTAGCTTCCTGGATCAGAATACCGATGCCGTGCAGGGCTCTAAAGTAGACGGCGTTGAGCCGAGCTTTGATGCGATTGCAGAAGGCGAGTATCCGGTCTCGCGTCCGCTATACTTCTACGTGAAGAAAGCGCATGTCGCCGCGATCCCCGGCATTAAAGAATATCTGGCTGAGTTCGTTAGCGAGCGGGCCATGGGCGAAGACGGTTATCTGGCCGATAAAGGTCTGATTCCGCTGCCGGAAGAAGAGTACGAAGAACTGACTGCGACGGTTGAGAACCTGACACCGTTGGTTCTGTAACGATTGCTCGACGTTAGTCGGTAAACGTCAGCATAGGACGATGGCCTCGGGGAGGGGTCATCGTTTTTATGCGTTTTTATACGTGAATGAACGCCATCAGGCGGAGCTTACGGGAAGATGAGCGCTTAGCGGGTTTATGCAACTTTCAACAATCATTTTGATGCTGGCTGTCTTTGCAGTCGCGGGATTTGTGTTTGGGCGCCAGCGCGCTCTGAACGCGGTCGGCGGTGCCCGCAAAATGCGTAACCTCCATTCGCTGCCGAACTACTACGGTTACCAGACCGCGATTGTCAGTGTTGTGCCCGCATTTATGATGCTGATTGTCTGGATGGCACTGGCCGACCAGTTCATCGTTGCCCGCGTCGTCAGCGATTTGCCGCTGGCCTACGCCGAGATGACCGAAGCTCAGATTAATCTCGTTATCAACGATATCCGCAACCTTGCTGAAGGCAATATCTCTGCCGCAGACCCGAAGGCCGAGATTGCAGCAGCGGCTGACAGCTACCTCGAGATGCATGCCAGTTCGTTGTGGCTGCTCGCAATCTTCTGCGCGGCAATCGCATTACTCGGTTGGGTGTTTGCTTTCGGCCGGATTCGCCCGAATCAGCGGGCCAGAAATTACGTCGAACGCGTTGTCAAATGGGGCCTCGTGGCTGCATCGAGTATTGCGGTACTGACAACGGTTGGCATCCTGATGTCCGTGTTGCTGGAAGCCGTCCGTTTTTTCCGTGAAGTGCCCGTGACGGACTTTTTGTTCGGGCTCACCTGGAGTCCGCAAACTGCGATCCGCGCCGATGAGGTGGGCTCGTCAGGCTCGTTTGGCGCTGTGCCTCTGTTTGTCGGTACGCTGCTAATCTCGTCAATTGCGATGTGCGTTGCGGTGCCCATTGGTTTGCTGGTTGCGGTGTATTTGTCGGAATACGCGAACAGTAACGTGCGCAAAACCGCCAAGCCGTTGCTTGAGGTGCTGGCCGGCATTCCAACCGTAGTGTATGGCTACTTTGCGGCGATCACTGTGGCTCCGTTGATGCGGGATCTGGGCCTGCAGCTTGGCCTCGATGTGGCATCTGAGAGTGCGCTGACAGCCGGGCTTGTTATGGGCGTCATGATTATTCCGTTTGTGTCTTCGCTGTCTGATGATGTCATTAACTCGGTGCCGCAGGCCTTGCGTGATGGCTCTTACGGGCTGGGTGCGACGCAGTCGGAAACGATTAAACGTGTTGTGTTTCCTGCCGCGTTGCCGGGCATTGTCAGCGCTGTCCTGCTGGCAATGTCGCGGGCTATCGGTGAGACGATGATCGTCGTGATGGCGGCCGGGCTTGCGGCCAACCTAACGGTCAACCCGCTGGAGTCCGTCACTACTGTGACCGTGCAGATTGTTACGTTGCTGGTCGGTGACCAGGAGTTTGACAGTGCCAAGACGCTGGCGGCCTTTGGCCTGGGTTTAACGTTATTGCTGGTGACGCTCGCGCTTAACGTGATCGCGCTGCAAGTGGTGCGCAAATACCGGGAGCAATACGACTGATGGGCAGCGCTAACAGAGATCCCAAAGTGACCCGCGATTTGGTGATTGCGAGTCTCGCTAAGCGTCGCAAGGCGGAAAGCAGATTCCGTGCGTACGGCGTTATGGGCGTGATTACCGGACTTTTGTTTCTCGGTTACTTCTTCGTCACGATCATCGGTGATGGCTACACCGCGTTTTCACAAACGCACGTGCAGTTTGAGATTTACTTTGATCCGGAAGTGATCGATCCGAAGGGCACGAATGACCCGCAAGTCTGGAGCAAAGCGAACTACGCCAAGTTGATTCGCACTGCCTTGCAGGCGGAGTTTCCGGACGTGAAGAAGCGCTCCGACAAGAAAGCGCTGCGTCAGCTCGTCAGTGGCGGCACCCCGTTTATTCTGCAGGATAAACTGCTGTCCGACCCGGAGCTGCTGGGAACGCGTCAGACGTACTGGCTCCCGGCCGATGATGAAGTCGATATGTTCTACAAGGGCAATGTCGACAGAACGCTGGAGGAAGGGAAGCGGCGCTTTAAGGACAATCAGATTGCCTGGGTGGATGCATTGGATGCTAAGGGTCGTGTCCGTAAACAGTTTAATACGGCCTTCTTTACGAGCGGCGACTCCCGCGACCCCGAGATGTCGGGCATTCTGGGTGCTATGAAGGGCTCGTTCTTTATGTTGCTGGTAACAATCTCGATTGCGTTTCCGCTGGGTGTTGCAGCTTCCATTTATCTTGAGGAATTTGCGCCCCGCAACCGCTGGATCGATTTGTTGGAAGTGAACATCAACAATCTCGCTGCCGTGCCGTCGATTATCTATGGTCTGTTGGGTTTGTCCGTGTTTATCAATTTTATGGGCCTGCCGCGGTCAGCGCCGCTGGTGGGTGGCCTGGTGCTGGCGTTGATGACGTTGCCGATCATTATCATCGCCGGTCGCAGTGCCATTCGCGCTGTCCCGCCGTCGATTCGTGAGGCAGCGCTGGGTCTGGGTGCTTCGGACGTTCAGGCCGTGTTTCATCATGTGTTGCCGCTGGCGCTGCCGGGGCTGATGACCGGCGCCATTATTGGTATGGCGCGCGCGCTGGGTGAGACGGCGCCGTTGTTGATGATTGGTATGGTGGCCTTTATCGTAGAGGTTCCCGGCACCCCGTTTGATCCGGCGACGGCCCTGCCGGTGCAGATCTACCTGTGGGCGGACAGTCCTGAAAAGGCCTTTGTTGAGCGGACCGCTGCTGCCATTATTGTGCTGCTGACGTTTTTGCTCATTATGAACGGTCTGGCGGTCTGGCTGAGACAGCGCTATGAGCGACGCTGGTAAAACTATTTGGCCTTTAAGGTCTTGCTAAAATGAATCGCGAAACAACAAGCAGTAAAGTGGAGACTTCGGTGAGTGCATCGAACGCGGAAGTGCAGAAGAAAGCAGATAAGGAAAGCAGAGGAACGGTAGGTGAGCCTCTGGTTGACGGCGATATCGCTGTATCTGTTAAAGACTGCAACGTGCATTACGGCAGCAATCATGCGCTGCGACACATTACGATGAACTTTCGTCGCAATGAGATTGTGTCACTGATCGGGCCTTCCGGCTGCGGCAAATCAACCTTCCTGCGTTGCCTTAACCGTATGAACGATACCGTTGAATCGGCGCGGGTCAGTGGTGAGATTCTTTTGGAAGGCCAGAACATCTACGCCAAAAAAATGGACCCGGTTTTGTTGCGTGCGCGCGTTGGCATGGTGTTCCAAAAGCCGAACCCGTTTCCGAAATCAATCTATGAGAATGTCGCTTACGGTCCGCGTATTCATGGGCTTGCCCGGAATAAAGGGGAGCTGGATGACATCGTATTCCAGAGCCTGGAGCGTGCGGGCTTGATTGATGAAGTTCGCGACCGGATGGATGATCCCGGCACGAGT
>CAYLLI010000065.1:0-11558 GCA_964384295.1 uncultured Chromatiaceae bacterium | reverse complement strand
GCCTGGACAAAGCTGAGGCGATTCTTGAGGAAGACCACTATGGTCTTGAAAAGGTTAAGGAAAGAATTCTTGAGTACCTTGCGGTCCAGCAGCGGGTGCGCAAGCTGAAAGGGCCGATTCTCTGTTTGGTAGGCCCGCCGGGCGTGGGTAAAACGTCTCTCGGAAAGAGTATCGCGCGCTCGACCAATCGCAAGTTTGTCAGAATGTCGCTCGGCGGCGTGCGTGATGAAGCGGAGATTCGCGGCCATCGACGTACCTACATCGGTTCAATGCCAGGCAAGATCGTGCAGAACCTGTCGAAGGTGGGTGTGCGTAATCCGCTGATGCTCCTCGACGAGATCGACAAGATGTCACAGGACTTCCGCGGTGATCCGGCATCGGCTCTGCTTGAGGTTCTGGATCCTGAGCAGAACTCGACGTTTGCCGATCATTATCTGGAAGTCGATTTTGATCTGTCCGACGTCATGTTCGTGTGTACCGCCAACACGCTGAACATTCCTGCGCCGTTGCTCGATCGAATGGAGGTCATTCGAATTCCGGGTTACACGGAAGATGAAAAGATCAATATCGCACGCAACTACCTGATCAAGAAACAGATCAAGGCGAATGGTCTGAAGCCGGAAGAGATTGATATTACCGACGACAGCGTGCGCGACATGGTGCGCTACTACACGCGTGAAGCGGGCGTTCGCAGCCTCGAGCGGGAAATCGCGAAGGTGTGTCGGAAGGTTGTGAAGGGCTTGTTATTGGAGCCCACTGAAGACCAGATTCTGGTGCGGCCCGAAAACCTCGAGAAATTCCTCGGCGTTAAGAAGTTCCGTTACGGGTTGGCAGAAGAGAGTGACCAGGTCGGTCAGGTCACCGGACTTGCCTGGACAGAAGTCGGCGGTGAGTTGCTGACGATTGAATCCACGGTGATCCCGGGCAAAGGCAAGTTGATTAACACCGGTAAGCTCGGTGATGTAATGCAGGAGTCGATTCAGGCTGCAACGACGGTGGTACGAAGCCGGGCTGGGGTGCTGGGCATCGATCCTGAGTTCCATCAGAAGATGGATATTCACATTCACGTGCCTGAGGGAGCGACGCCAAAAGACGGTCCGAGTGCGGGAGTGGGCATGTGTACCGCCCTTGTATCGGCGATTTCGGGCATTCCTGTAAAGGCCGATGTCGCCATGACAGGCGAGATCACTTTGCGGGGTGAAGTCCTGCCAATTGGTGGTCTGAAAGAGAAGCTGCTGGCGGCTCATCGCGGGGGTATTAAGACGGTTCTGATCCCCCATGAGAACGAGAAAGATCTGGCAGAAATTCCGAAGAACATCAAAGACAAATTGAATATTGTTCCGGTTCGTTGGATAGATGAAGTGCTCGATTTGGCTCTGCAACATATGCCGTTGCCGAAGGCCGAAACAGAAGCGTCTGTCGACAAGCAAAAAGACGTTTCAGACAGCGAGACCGATTCCAAAGACGTCCGTCCGCATTGAGGTTAGTGGTTATCCTTCTGCAAAGTTTGTTGACATTAGTTTTTGCAGCGGGTTATAAGTTTTGGGGTCGCTGTAGCGGCTTAAGCACTGCAGGAGTTGGTCGCAAGACCAGAATCAGAGCTTAGATTCGGTTTAAATTTGTTTGCCGATTTAGGGGATGGCTAAGTAGTAGTTTTGCAGTGTTTGGCCAAGGGTGGCTGGGACGTTTTTTTTAACCTCTTTTGAAAAAGGTGGATTGATGAACAAGGGTGATTTGATCGAAGCAGTTGCTACCGCAGCAAACCTCTCAAAAGCCGACGCTGGTCGTGCTGTTGATGCTGTGATTAGCTCAATTACGGGTGCTCTGCAGGGTGGCAACCAGGTGTCATTGGTTGGCTTTGGTACCTTTACTGTTAAGGCGCGTGCGGCAAGAACCGGTCGCAATCCACGCACGGGTGAAACTATCCAGATTAAAGCCAGCAAAGTCCCTGGTTTTAAGGCTGGTAAAGCGCTGAAGGATGCCGTAAACTAGCGCGCCTTTCGAGCTTAAAGGGTTCTGTAAGAGCCCGATGCGGGCGGCGTAATGTGGCCTCGCATCAGGATTTCGGCGCTCTTGAGCGCCGATTTCTTTAGCTCAGAAAGAAACGGTTTACCGGGTGCTTAGCTCAGCTGGTAGAGCGGCGCCCTTACAAGGCGTAGGTCGGGGGTTCGATCCCCTCAGCACCCACCAAAAAATTTGGTAATCGTCTGTCTTAGATATAGTAGATGTATTGAGGCAGGCAGCATCAAACGACAGAATCGTTTGTAAGTAGTAGCTTAAGTGGACTGGTAGTTCAGTTGGTTAGAATACCGGCCTGTCACGCCGGGGGTCGCGGGTTCGAGTCCCGTCCAGTCCGCCATTTAAGCACCGCTTTCAATAAACGGGTTGTTTGGCCGTGGTTACCAAAAACAGTGAAAAGGCGTTGCCGAAAGGTGACGCCTTTTTTTTGTTTCGCGCTACAATGTCACGCAAAGTCAGCAGCCGGATTTCATTGCGACGTTTTTTGCCGAGAGTCGAAGTCCGAATTTTGTTGATACGTGACACGCAACACCCGTCAGGGGACGGGGTCAGGAGTAAGCATGCTTGAAGCAATTCGCACCCGCCTTTCCGGCTGGGTGGCCATCGTTATATTGGGTGTAATCGCGTTGGCGCTGGTCATTTCCTTTGGCAACATGGATTCCGGAATTAATCCCGATGTTGTTGTCGCCGAAGTTAATGGCGAACGAATCTCTGTCCAGGAGCTCAGACAGGGCGTTGATGCTCAGGTCCAGCGCTATCAAAGCGCCACCGGTCAGGAGCTGCCCGCAGAAATTAAAGCCCAGATTGCGGACGGGGTTCTCGATGGAATTATTAACAGTCGTTTGCTGCTTCAGTATGTCAGCGGGTCGGGTTACCGGGTCAGCGATGCTGCCGTTGCTGATGAAATTCGCAACATGTCGGTCTTTCAGATTGACGGCCAGTTTTCGCAGCAAACCTATGAGGCCTTGCTGCTGAGTCAGGGGCTTTCTCCGCAGCTGTTTGAAGAAGATCGCCGCCGCGCTCTGGAAACACGTCAACTTCAAGCCACAATTATCAACACAGCCTTTGTTACCCCGTCGGACTACCGCCGTTTTCTTGAACTGGAAGCAGAGACGCGCGATGTCAGTTTTGTCACTTTCACGGCGGAGAACTACCGCAACGATATTCAAATCGCCGAAGAGTCCATCGCGGAGTACTACGAAGCAAATGCAGAACTGTTTGAAACTCAGGAGACTGTCGACGTCGAGTACCTTGAGCTGAAGCTTGAGGATATTGCGGCAGAGGTTGAGGTTACTGAAGAAGAGGTGTTGCGCTACTACGAAGAAAACATTGATCTGTTCAGTAGCGAAACAGAGCGACGTGCAAGTCACATTCTGATTGCTACGGATGAGCTGGATGATGCCGCTGCGCTTGAAAGAGCGAACGAAGCATTGAGCCGTATCAACGCCGGTGAGGATTTCGCTGCGTTGGCCGCCGAGTTTTCGGATGATCCGGGCTCTGCGGGGCAGGGTGGTGATCTCGGCTGGAGTGCAGCCGGAGTCTTCGTGCCGGAGTTCGAAGCGGCGCTGTTCGAGTTGGAGCGCGACGAAATTTCCGTGCCTGTGAAAACTCAGTTCGGTTATCACGTGATTAAGCTTACCGATATTCGCCCCGGAGCCAGCAAGCCTTTGGCCGATGTTCGTGACGGTTTGCTTGAAGATCTGGCGAGAGACGCTGCGGAAGACCGGTTCTACGCTGAGAGCGAACGTCTGGATGACCTGGCGCTTGAGAGCCTCGATGGACTGGCGCCGGTTGCAGAGGAGCTGGGGCTCGAGCTAATTGCTGTCGAGGGTGTGGTCCGTTCCGGCGGTACTGTCGGGCTGCCGGTCAGCGAGCCGCTCTTGAACGCTCTGTACTCGTTGGAAGTGCTCGAAGACGGTGAGAATACGCCTTTGATCGAGATCGAACCCGGACATGTCGTCGTGGCACGGGTCACCCGTCATGACCTTCCTGAGGTTCGTCCGTTGGAAGATGTGCGCGCCGGTATCCTGTTGGAGTTGACGAACCGGGAAGCTGCCGGCAGGGCTGCTGCAGCGGCAGATGCGGCGATGACTGCTTTGCAGGCTGGCGAGCCGCTGGCCGTGGTTGCGGCTGAAAATGGACTGGAGATTCAGGTTCGTCAGGGGCTGACACGAGGCTCGGGTGAGCTCGCACCGGAGTTGGTGGATGCCAGTTTCAGCGCTCCTAAGGTAGCTGATGCGCCACAGCCACAGCTGGTGTTGTCCGGCGATGGCAGCGTTTCTGTACTGTTGCTTGACGCTGTAACGCCGGGTAAGCCGGAAGAGTTGGAGCGTTCTGAACGCGATGCGCGAAAACGTCAGCTTGAGCAGCTGGTCGGGCAATCTCAGCTGACAGCAGTCGTCGCGGATCTTCGCGATACAGCTACCATTCGCCTGTTTGATGACGTACTGCAGGATCCGGATGCCCTTTAGCCAGCTACCTGATTCCGGAGTATTCCAGTGAAGCTGCAACTGCACTGGCAGATTCTGATTGCGATTGTCCTTGCCGGCATCGCCGGCTATCTGTCAGGTGCGGATGGTGCCATTTTCGGCATCAGTCTCGTAGCGGTGTTCGACTTTGTCGGCACGTTGTTTATCAATGCGCTGAAAATGCTGATCGTGCCGCTGATCGCTTCGTCGATCATCGTCGGCGTCGCGAACATCGGCAGCTCGAGCAACCTCGGCAGTATTGGCGGCAAGACATTGGCGTTCTATGTGCTGACGACCTTTGCTTCTGTGCTCGTCGGGTTGCTGGTCATCAACGTGTTGCAGCCGGGTATTGTCGACGGCGAGCCGGCGCGTGAACTATTGGCACTGGATGCTGATACTTCAACCGTTGTTGAAAAGGTGGGTGAACGGGGTGTTGGTGACGTCGTTGAGATTTTCCTGCGTGCGGTGCCGGCAAATATCGTTAATGCTGCTGCGCGTGGTCAGATGCTGGGCGTCATTGTGTTTTGCCTGCTGTTTGGTTACTTCATGGCGCACATCGATCACGAGTATGCCGACCCGCTGTTTCGATTCTGGAACGGGGTGTTCCAGGTCATGATGCGCATGACGGAGTGGGTCATGCAGTTCGCTCCGATAGGCGTTTTTGGGCTGGTCGCCGAAGTTGTGGCGAAGACCGGATTCGACTCGGCGGAGCCCCTGTTGGTCTTTTCGGCCGGCGTTTTACTGGCGCTGGCGATTCATGCGGGCGTTACGTTGCCGTTGCTGCTTAAAGTGTTTGCCCGCGTATCGCCACTGCGACTGTATCGTGCAATGTCGCCTGCGTTGTTAACCGCATTCTCGACAGCATCTTCGTCCGCTACGTTGCCGGTTACGATGGAAGCGGTTGAGAAAGACGCCGGAGTCTCCAATCGCATTAGCAGTTTTGTGTTGCCTTTGGGCGCGACGGTGAACATGAATGGCACGGCACTTTATGAGTGTGGCGCAGCTCTTTTTCTGGCTCAGGCTTACGGCCTTGAGATTACGCTGAGCACGCAGTTTTTGATTGTGGTGATTGCGTTGCTGACGTCAATCGGCGTTGCGGGTATTCCGTCGGCGTCATTGGTTGCTATTGCCATTATTCTCGGCGCTATCGGATTGCCTGTTGAGGCTATTGGTGTGCTGTTCGTGTTCGATCGAATACTGGATATGGCCCGGACGTCCGTGAATGTCCTCGGTGATGGCTGTTGTGCAGTTATCGTTGCGCGCCTTGAGGGTGAGCAGGGTATTCTGGAAGAGACTACAGCTGGCTGAGCGCTGCGGCTAAGACCTAAGATACTAAAAAGGCGCCCATAGGGCGCCTTTTTGCTTTACAGACTGAGTTCGCTGCTGAACGCGGCCTGTTTATTCGTCCTGCGAGCCAACCTGTGGCGTGCCGACTGTGCTGTAGCCGTTATCAACCATCAGTATTTCACCGGTGATGCCGCTGGCCAGATCGGAGCAGAGGAATGCCGCCGCATTGCCAACCTCTTCAATAGTGATATTGCGCTTCATCGGGTTGCCTTCAGCGCCCATCTGCAGCATACGGCGGAAGTTGCCGACACCTGAGGCAGCCAGTGTTTTGATCGGGCCGGCAGAGATACCGTTTACTCTGATGCCGAGTTCACCGGTGGCTGCCGCCATGAAACGCACATTGGCCTCCAGGCTCGCCTTGGCAGGCCCCATGACGTTGTACTGCGGAATAGACCGTATCGCGCCCAAATAACTGAGCGTCAGCATTGCACCGCCGGCAGGCATCATGTGGCGCGCGACTTTGCCCATCGCGGCAAAACTGTAACTGCTGATGTCGTGAGCAATCATTGAGCCTTCGCGGGTGACGCAATCGAGATAGTTGCCGTCCAGTTGCTCGCGGGGCGCGAAGCCGATGGAGTGCACCATGATGTCCAGTTCGTTCCAGTGTTCTTTCAGTGCGCTGAACGCCTGCTCGATTTCGGCGTCGCTGGACACGTCCATAGGAATAACAATGTTCGAGCCCAGTTCCGCGGCAAAGTCTGTGACTCTGGGGCCCAGCTTCTCACCCTGGTAGGTAAAAGCCAGTTCGGCACCTTGTTCGCGCATGGCTGAGGCAATCCCCCAGGCAATTGAGCGTTTGCTGGCCAAGCCCGCTATCAGGCATTTTTTTCCCTCGAGAAACCCCATGTTTTATCCTTACTCTGGTGCAGACACTAAACTCTGAAGCGCTTAGTGTACCTCGCTCTGCCGCAATGTTGGAGTACTTATTTGCGGTCTGGGTTATAGTCATGATGTCGGTCGTGACAACATGCTCGGGAACGATGATGGACTGGTTAGAAAGTGAACGCGGTGTCGGACTGCTGTGGGAAGAACGGCAGCAGGTGAAACAGGCGCTTGAGTCTGTGTTTGGCGAATACCTGCTGCAAGTGGGCCGCTGGGGTCCCGCCGACGCATTTCTGGAGGCTTCGCGCACCCGGCACAGCTATTTGCTGGATGTGGCCGCAGGGCAGGGCGCCGACATTGTCACGGCGAGTTCCCACTGGGGCATTGCATCGGATTCTGTCGATGCGGTACTGCTGCCGCACTCGCTTGAGACTGCCGCCGATCCGCATCAGTTGCTGCGTGAGGTGGATCGCGTTTTGCGTCCCGATGGCCGATTGATCGTTCTGGGGTTCAATGCGCCGGCAGTTTGGTCGGTTCGTCAGAAGCTTTCTGATGGTGGGTTTCTCCCCGGGTTGAACCGGATGGTCAGCGAGCACCGGCTGCGGGACTGGCTGCAAGTGCTCGGGTTTCGTGCGGAACGGGGCCGCTTTTATCACCCCGCTAAAGCGATCGATCGTGTCATTGCCGGTAGTGCTGAAGGTATTGAAGATATGGTCAAGCTGGCGGAACACAGTTGGTGGCAGCGCTTGCTGCTGCGGCGACCGGCAGAGCAACGGGGTTTACTGCGCCGCTTAAGAGCGTGGCGATATTGGCGTGCGACCTCGGCTTGCTACATTACCGTTGCCCGCAAGGAAGTGATTTCATTAACCCCGATACGCGAATCGCGGTTTGCGCGACCGCGGTTGGTCGGCAGTCTGGTAAACCCGACGGCGCGGACCTCTGCCAGAGTGATACCGATTGATCGCGGTTGATTCACCGGTCGTGCAAAGGAACTGCATTGAGTAAAGTTGAAATTTATACCGACGGTGCCTGTCGCGGGAACCCGGGTCCGGGCGGCTGGGGTGCTCTGTTACTGGCAGCCGGTAAAGAGCGCGAGCTGTATGGCGGAGAATCGGGAACGACCAACAACAGGATGGAGCTGCTCGCCGCGATCGAAGCATTGAATGCGCTGAAACGGCCGTGCGATGTCGTGCTTTACACCGACTCAACCTACGTTCAAAAAGGTATTAGTGAGTGGCTGACGGGGTGGAAAGCCCGGGGCTGGAAAACGGCAGCCCGTAAGCCGGTGAAGAATGCCGATCTGTGGCAGGCCCTCGATGAGGCGACGGCGAGGCACCAAATCGACTGGCGCTGGGTGAAAGGTCATGCCGGTAATCCGGGTAACGAGCGGGCTGACGCTCTGGCGAATAAAGGTCTTGAAGCTGCGCTGTAGGTTTGTTGCTGTGCTATCTTGTGCTGAACTTCGCCGGTGTTTTGCAATCAGTGAATAGAAGGTCAGTTTAAGGGAGCGTCAAGCCGATGAGGCAGGTTGTACTGGATACTGAGACTACGGGCCTGGATTGGGAGCACGGTCATCGGGTCATTGAAATTGGCTGTGTTGAAATCGTCAACCGCAAGCAGACCGGCAATACCTACCATCAGTACATTCGCCCGAACCGCGAAATTGACGAGGCCGCTCAGGAAGTCCACGGCATTTCTCTCGAGATGCTGGCAGACAAGCCGGTGTTTGAAGAGGTGGCGGATGAGTTTCTGCAGTTTGTTGACGGCTCTGAGCTGATCATTCACAACGCACCGTTCGACGTTGGCTTTCTCGACAACGAATTACACCTGACCGGCTACGGCATCAAGCGTCTCGATCAGGCCTGCACGGTGCTTGATACGCTGCTGCTGGCACGCGAAATGCATCCCGGTCAGCGTAACTCGCTGGACGCGTTGTGCAAACGCTACAACGTCGACAATACCAAGCGCGACCTGCATGGCGCGTTGCTGGATGCGCGTTTGCTGGCCGATGTCTACCTGATGATGACGGGCGGGCAGGCCGGTCTTGATCTGGGTAGTGAGTCCGACCCGGAAGCGAGCATGGGCAGCGCTGAAATTGACTATCTGGATCGCGAAGAGCTCGATTTGGTCGTGCTGCAGCCCTCGGAAGCCGAGCTGAGGGCCCACGAAGCCCAGCTGGACATGATTGCCGGCCAATCCGGCGGCGACGTTATCTGGCGTAAGTCCAGCTAGCTTTTGCTATCTGCGGCCGGCACCATTCTGGTGCTACAAGTGCGACGGCGTCTAATAGTATAATTCTGCGCTAATCGGGTCCGCCTGAAACTCAGGTGTGCCATGTGCCGGGTAGCGATGCCCGGGCGCTCAATTGATTCAGCTCCGGAACAACTTTCATGCAGACTCTGCCCGCCGCATTTGTCGATAACTTTCTCGGCAATTCTCCTCCTTGGTACAAATGGGCCATTTTGGGATTCCTCGCCGTTAATCCGCTATTGCTGTGGCTGGCAGGTCCCTTTGTCACCGGTTGGGTGCTGATCCTCGAGTTCATTTTCACGCTTGCGATGGCGCTGAAGTGTTACCCGTTGCAACCGGGCGGATTGCTGGCCATCGAGGCGATCATTATTGGTCTGACGACGCCGGAAGCGGTTTATGAGGAAACGCTGCATAACTTCCCGGTCATTCTGTTGCTGATGTTCATGGTGGCAGGTATCTATTTTCTGAAAGACCTGTTGCTGTTCACGTTCACCAAAATTCTGCTGGGCGTCCGCTCCAAAAAGCTGCTGTCTTTGTTGTTCTGTGGCATGGCTGCGCTGCTGTCGGCGTTCTTGGATGCGCTCACGGTCATCGCGGTTGTCATCGCCGTTGCTGACGGGTTTTATTCGGTGTATCACCGGGTTGCATCGGGCAAGCACTACGACACGTCTCACGATCAGGGTGACGATAATCAGGTTGAGGAGTATCACCGCGAAGATCTGCTGCAATTCAGGGCGTTTCTGCGCAGCCTGATGATGCATGCAGCCGTTGGCACCGCACTGGGCGGCGTCATGACGCTGGTGGGCGAGCCGCAAAACCTTCTGATTGCCGAAGAGGCGGGCTGGGAGTTCAGTCAGTTTTTTCTGATGATGTTGCCGGTGACGCTGCCCGTGCTGATTGCCGGCCTGACCACCTGCCTGCTGTTGGAAACGACCGGCTATTTTGCTTACGGCGCGCACTTGCCAGATTCAGTGCGGCATGTGCTCGAGGAGTACGACCAGTATGAAACGGAGCGCCGCACCGTCAGCGATCGTGCCCGGTTAATCGTCCAGGGTGCGACAGCCATATTTCTGGTCGTTGCGCTCGGGTTCCATTTGGCTGAAGTGGGCATTATCGGCTTGACCGTGATTGTGCTGGCGACCGCATTTACCGGCGTGACCAGCGAGCATCAGTTGGGTCATGCGTTCGAA
Source organism: uncultured Chromatiaceae bacterium (assembly GCA_964384295.1). Taxonomy (GTDB): domain Bacteria; phylum Pseudomonadota; class Gammaproteobacteria; order Steroidobacterales; genus JABIQA01. The sequence continues at coordinate 1,462 of CAYLLI010000065.1, read as the reverse complement.
GAAGCGCTGCCGTTTACATCCTTGCTGGTCGTGTTCTTCGGGGTGGTTTCCGTTATTCATGCTCAGCACTTGTTCCAACCCATCATCGATACTGTGTTGGCGCTTGAGCCTGGAGTTCAGCCCTCGGTGTTCTATCTGGCTAACGGCGTGCTGTCGATGATCAGCGACAATGTGTTTGTGGCCACGGTCTATATCTCCGAGGTCAAGCAGGCGCTTGAAACCGGCGAGATCGGCCGCGAGCAGTTCGACCTGCTGGCTGTAGCAATCAACACCGGTACCAACATTCCGAGTGTGGCCACGCCGAACGGGCAGGCTGCATTTCTGTTTTTGCTGACTTCGGCCATTGCGCCGCTGTTACGTCTGTCTTATGGCCGTATGGTTTGGATGGCGTTGCCGTATACCATTGTGATGAGCATCACTGGCTTGCTGGCGGTGATGTATTTGTTGTAACTGATGCCGTGCGCGGGGGCGCACGCTTGCGATTATGTGAGATAACTCGCGGTTAACTTCGCTGATGTATGGATAAATAAGGGCAGTCTGCAGCGTGGTGCTGTAGGCTTGCTGTGGGATTGAAGCGGAGCGGGGGTTCCGGAATGCACTCTTTGGAAGATTCGAAAATAGCGATTCTCGGCTTAGGCTACGTGGGCCTGCCGTTGGCGGTCGAGTTCAGTAAGCACTTTCAGACCGTTGGGTTTGATATCGACTCTGCCCGTATCGCAGCCCTTCAAGGCGGTCATGATCAGACGCTGGAGGTGAGTGACGACGAGTTGGCCAGTGCCGATCGTCTCAGTTTTGTCGACGATATGGCAAAGCTGAAAGACTGCAACGTATTCATCGTAACGGTGCCAACGCCGATCGATTCCGCGAATCGCCCCGATATCACCGCACTGCGTAAAGCGAGTGCGGCAGTCGGCAAAGTGCTGAGCCGCGGTGACGTCGTTATTTACGAGTCAACCGTATATCCGGGTGCGACCGAAGAAGACTGCGTTCCTATTCTCGAAGAAGTGTCCGGGCTGACGTTCAATGAAGATTTCTTCGCCGGCTACAGCCCCGAACGTATCAACCCCGGTGACAAAGCGCACCGGTTGCCGGAAATCATGAAGGTGACGTCCGGATCAACACCTGAAGCAGCTGAGTATGTCGACGCGCTGTACTCAACCATTATTACTGCGGGCACTCATCGTGCTTCAAGCATTCGCGTCGCGGAAGCAGCGAAAGTCATTGAGAACACGCAGCGTGACGTCAACATTGCGTTGATCAATGAGCTGTCACTGATCTTCAACCGCATGGATATCGATACGCTGGAGGTGCTTGAGGCTGCCGGTACCAAGTGGAACTTTCTGAACTTTCGGCCGGGCTTAGTCGGCGGACACTGTATCGGTGTTGATCCGTATTACCTGACGCATAAATCACAGGAGGTGGGTTATCACCCCGAGATGATACTTGCCGGACGCCGCATTAA
>CAYLLI010000064.1:0-11564 GCA_964384295.1 uncultured Chromatiaceae bacterium | reverse complement strand
AGAACGTCACACTGCCATTGGTGCTGCGGTCATGGGCGTGAAACCGAAACGCCGGGCGATTGGCTGATACCGATACGTTGCTCGTAGGCAGGACGAAACTGCGCAGTACTTCACCGGAATCGTCGGCAACGACCGACCAGCCTTTGCTCCAGTTCTCAGCGCAGCGGCCATCGAAACTGTGCGGGCATACCGTGACACTAGACTGCCGCGCGCGGGCAGCAGTCCGGGCAAGCTGTACCGCATCCTGCAGGACGTGGGAGTAACTTCGCTGTTGCGCCAGCAGCAGTGCCTCTCTAAAACCGGCAACGGCTGCAGTTGATGCGATCGCAAGCAAGCCCATCACTGCGCAAGCTTCAATCAGGGTATAGCCCGAACCTGCCCTCCGGGATAAAAGTTGCTGTATTAGAGTTCGCCGGCAGCCCATGGCCATACTGTGCGAGCACAGACGCCCCGTCGCGAGCGCCACTTGTCAGCGTTTTGTCGCATAATTGCCTGAGGGGAATTTCCGGGCGTTCCGGCCAAATTTGCGCAGCGATATTTTTGCTCATGCGCGCGATAGCTTTATCGACCCGCCAATGAAAAAGCCTCACCGCACTATCCTCGAAATTATCCGCACAGTGTTCAAAAAATTATTGTTAATGCTGGCAGTAGGTTAGCTCTATCTGTTTGTTGCTAACTCGACATTAAGCCAATAAATGGTGATGTAGGTCTTTGCAGCGAACTTAAGACTGAGGCTAGAATCGCTGTTCGATTTAAGGGTGGCAACACCCGTTTTTTTTAGATCAGAGCTCGGGGGAGACTGAATTGGAGCTAAGAGAGGAACTTGAAGCGCGTCTGCGCGAAAAGGGTGTTCGGCCAACGCGCCAACGTTTGGAAATCGGGGAACTACTGCTGGCGAATCCTCGCCACATGTCTGCAGAACAAATTTTGGTGGAGCTGCGCGGCAAGGGCAGCAAGCTATCCAAAGCCACCGTTTACAACACACTGAACCTGCTGTCGAAAGAAGGCATTCTGCGTGAGATCGCTGTTGATCCGGAACGCATGTTGTATGACTCAACAGCGCATCCGCATCATCACTTTTACAACGTAGACACCGGCGAGTTAACCGACATTGATGACGCCACGGTCCGCATCAGCGGTTTGCCGACGCTGCCGGACGGCACGGTAGAGCAGGACGTTGAGATTATCGTTCGCGTGAGAAACGCTGCTTAACAGGCAGTAGTGAACGAAGCATAAAAAAGCCGGCTTTAAGCCGGTTTTTTTATGGGCCGATACCGCCGAATCATCGAAGCAGAGCAGCGAAACGCTGCTGAAAGCCATAAACCACCTGCTAATTGGTGTTCTGGCAGCGCAAAACGCCCTATAATCCCGCTGTCCCGAGGCTTTCAGACCGGAAACGCCTCAGGCTGCGGATTCTTCAAGCAATGCCGAAATAGCTCAGTTGGTAGAGCAACCGCCTCGTAAGTGGTAGGTCGCCAGTTCGATTCTGGCTTTCGGCACCATCCCTTTGCTGTTGTCGTAATCCTGTTCTTTGACCAGACACACCTACCATTTCGCCTTGTGGTGTCTTTCGTGCTTCGTTCACCAAATCCGGGATAAAGCTCCGGTCTTTTGCATGGTTAGAAGGCCGGATTTGGTCGCCAGTTCGATTCTGGCTTTCGGCACCATCCTCACTATTCCGCAGCGTCGTTCTCCGGAATCAACGTCACCGTCTTGCCCGATTCGCCGGGGAAGTTATTAAACAGTGCGGCAGCGAGTTCATCGACGCTGACGGTGCTTGCTTCACCGCTGGTATCGGACGATACCAATGCTTCTCCTTCCCAGCTCACCGCGTTCTCTTCGCGACGAATGATCCGCACGTCAAGTTTGTTGACCAACGCTTCGCCTGCAGGAGTCCCGCCGACCGGCATGTTAACCCCGCCGCTGACGCCGCCGCTGCTGCCGAATGAGCCCATACCGAGTCCTACCGAGAACTTGGAGCGTTTGGCTGGCGTTTGTTCTATCTGACGCGAGATACCTACCGTGGCGATCAGCGGCGTCGACATACTCTCGACAGGCGTCATTCCGAGCTTCACCAGCTGTTTCTTCACCGCTTCTGCGTACAGCGTGTATTCAATTCGGGTGTCATCGGTGCCGTCCGCCGGTTCGATCGCAATCTCCTGCGGTGGAATAGCCTCATTCAGATGAAACCGCGTAACCTCAATCCCGCCTTTGGGCTGTGATGCGCAGCCGGACAACGCGAGTGCTGCAAATACGAGTGTGGTGATTACTGTAAGGTGTTTCATAGCTTTGCCTCTATAGCCCGTTATTTTTCTTCAGTCCGTGCAAAAAGAACCTTGTTATCCCTAAAAGCCGACTTTCGCGGTATTCGGGAGCAACGATGCGTTGCCATTGGCGTACAATGAATCATTCACTGATCAATCATTCGCCGGATTCTGTTATGACCGATAAAACCTCAAATCATTTTGCCATTGAATGGTCGGAAGATATCTGTGATGCCATCATGCAACAGGCGGATGATGACGCTATCGAGCCCGAGGTCGCAGTATATGCTGCTCTGGCAGCAGCTGTTGTACTGGGTCGCTCGGTCGGTATGGATGACGCGGCTTTGCGGGAACAGTTCGAGCAAATGGTCACTGTCGAGTTTCCCGAAGCGATGTTGAAAGACGGCTAAAACCGCCTTGAACAGCGTGTTTGGCGCTAATTGACGACGTTTTGACGAGTGCGGACGTTACGCAACCGGGCGAGACGGCGCATCATATTGGAATGATGATCTTTAATGGTTCAGCAAACTATTCCGCGACCGGCTACCGGTTCGTGCCGGGCTGTACTGCGCTGGTCATGTTAGTGCTTGCCGGCTGCGCGTCTTCGGGGGCAGCCCGGTACGCTGATCAGCAACTCGACAGTGTGCTGTCGACGATTGATAACCCCGGTCTGTGTGCCAAAGCAATTTTGGCCAACACCGAAACTCAGACGGATGGTCTCAACCCTGCTGACATTCGGGTGCTGAGCTGGAACATGCAGAAAGCTCAGCAAACCGATGCGGTGTATCAGCTTGGGCTTTTAAGTAGCGATATCGACCTGGTATCGATTCAGGAAGCCACGCTCACCGATGAGTTTGAGCAGCAGTTTCCGAACGTACCATTTTGGTCCTTTGGTCCCGGTTACGTGACGCCGAAAAATGTCACGGGCGTGATGACTTTAAGTGATGCTGAACCGCTGACCCATTGCGTGTTTGCTGTTACCGAACCTTGGCTACGTACGCCGAAGGCAACCAGCGTGATTGAGTATCCGTTGCAGGGTAGTGCGACCACTTTGTTGTTTATCAACGTGCATGGAGTGAACTTTACCTTTACCGCGAAAGCATTGGCGGAACAGTTGGGCGTGCTGTCGGAGCTGGTTCGGGAACATACCGGGCCTGTGATTATCTCAGGCGATATGAATACCTGGAGCAAGGCGCGGGTGAATGTCCTGAATCAGTTCGCCACTGCACATGGAATGGAGAGTCCGAAGTTCGATATCGATTACCGCAAAAGTGTGTTTGGTCATCCGCTGGATCACGTTCTGGTGCGGGGGATCGAGATCACCGACACGGCGACGTATGAGGTTGATACGTCCGACCACAACGCTTTGCGGGTTGAGCTACGGGTGAAGGAGGCGTTGCTATGAGAACGTCGGCCCGTCATGCCCGGATAAAACGCATTCGCTTTGTCGTTGTGATGCTGGTGGTCAATGTACTGCCGCTGTCGCTGTCAGCGGGCAATGCGGATGCGGAGATCGAGTATTTGCTGGAGACTGTCGGTTCCAGTGACTGCGTTTTCACGCGGAACGGCAAAGACTACAGTTCGAAGGCCGCCGAGTCCCATCTGCGCCTGAAGCTGCGCAAGGGTGCGCGCTATGTCGACACTGCCGAGTCGTTTATTGAGAACCTGGCGACCGAGAGTAGCTGGACCGGCAAACCCTATAGCATTCAATGCCCCGGCGAGGCGCAAGTGCCGTCAGCGCGCTGGCTGACCGCTGCGTTGGCCGACTATCGCAGTCAGGCGGAGTAAACCGACGTTACCAGTTGTGGGTCCAGCGTGAGTTTTCATTAAAAAACCGGAATGCGTCACGCTTGTCGGTCGGCTGATAGTCCAGATACGCACTCGCATCGTAGCGCTCGCGATACTGATCGAGCACCGGCTTATAGAGCGTCATGTGCACGTCCGGTATGCGGTGCTTGGCCCGAAACTGGGCCATTGGAATCACTGCAAACTGCTTGCACTCGAACGGCCCGGCTTTGGCAATCTCGACACCTCTCGGGCCGAAGATCGCCGAACGGCCGGAGCCGCCGTAGGCTTCCTCATCAAAAAAACCGGGGTTGCGCTCGCCGACTGTGACAGAGTTATTCACGATCATCGTGTACAGGCTGTTGTGGTAAGAGGTCAGACGCATGTCGTCAAACTCAAACCCGCCGGTAGCCACCCGACAAATAATTTCCGCGCCTTTCAAGGCAAAGCAACGAAACAGCTCAGGCTCGAACTGCACGGCAGACATTGCGATATTGCCGATATCCGTTTGGACGACAGGCACGACTGCATCAATGCCGTACATCTCAACAAACCGGTCGTAGACGTCATAAATTGTGGACGTGTATTGCTCGGTGCCGGGGAACATGCCGCGTACATTGCGCTGTTTCCAGTGCTTGGCAACAACATCACCTTCCGGGCCCACCATGACCATCAGATGCAGCACATGACCGGGCCAGTCGACCGGATCTTTGGCGTAGGTGCCGAACACAATGTAGCAACCATACTGTTTGGCTTTGGCCGCAACTTCCATCACTTCAGGACCCGGTACTTCCAGTGCCAGATTGTAGTGTTGCTCTTTCGTCCAGCGGGTGCCAAAGCCGGTAATCGGAAACTCATGGAACACCAGCAGGTCGCTCGGCGGTCCATTGCCCTGTGCAATGTCGATGCACTCGAGCATGTAATCGAGGTTCTTGCGAATGCCGGGGCCGGGGTTCGCGCCATCAACGCCTTGAACGCGGGTTTGTACCGCACTGACCATCGTGATCGGCCGGCGCAGTTCGGCGCAGGGGTAGGTGCCGTCCTCGCGGACCATGTCGGGGTTCGCTGCTGTCATGTGTGTTCCCTCAAAATGAAAAAAGGGCGAAAAAAAGCCCGGCGTAGTGCCGGGCTGTTTGTTTAGCGATTTTTAGATCCGGCGTTTCGGACCTTGCCAGGTGCGTCCTTGCTCGATGTACTTTCCAAGCCGCTTTTCCACCAGTTCTTCGGCCTGCGGCGCCAGGTTTTTGAGCAATGTCCGGTTGAATTCAGGATAGCTCTCAGGGCCGCCTTCTTCGGGCCACTGGCGTGTGGCATCGATCACGAGTTTGCCCGACTTGCCGCGCTCGATGGAGCTCGGATCCAGCGGCATGCCGGGACCACCGAATATGCTGACCGCTGTTTCTGCCTGCAGTCGTGAGCCCATTGCGAGGCCGACCGCGGCGGTGTCCATGACATCGATGTCCTCATCGACCACGACGACTACCTTGAAGATCGGAATGATCTTCGCGAGTTTCTCGCCGGACTTTAAGCCTTCGCCGGCCTTCGTCTTTTTGATGCGTACAAAGGTGAGTCCGGTCGACTCAACCGGCGAATGCAGTTCAATCAAACCCGGCACCAATCGCTTCAGCGTCGTGTTGTAAAGAGCGGCAGTCGGACCCGTGCAGTAGCCGCGGGTCGCCCCGGTAAACTGGTTTACGATCCACGGATTCTTGCGGTGAGTGATCGCAGTGACGCGCATGAAGAAGTTTTCCTTCTTCTTTAGTCCCAAATAGCCATACATCTCACCGAACGGGCCTTCCGGCAGAGTTTCTGTCAGAGAGACTTCGCCTTCGATAATCATCTCGCTGTGCGCCGGCACGGTGATGTCATTGGTTTCCGACTTCACTAACTCCAACGGTTTGCCACGAAGCCCGCCTACTGCATCATGCTCATCGACCTGGCCGCGTTCGGCGATGCGGTTGACCACGCGTGAACCGCTGGTGATCCAGGTGATTGGATCCTGCCCTACAGCAATCGAGACTTTCGCAACTTTCTCGCCGCGTTCCTTGGCGGCCATGAACATTTTCCAAGCTGTTTGGTTTGGCTCCGGATTGACGCCCAGCAGACGCGGTCCGCGCAGTTCGCAGCGGTAGGTGCCAAAGTTTTTGCCCAGATTTGGATCCTCGGTATACACAGAGCCCGTGTTCACGTAACGCCGTGAATCCGCCGGGTTGCTCTGAATGAAGGCGTACTTTGTCAGATCGCACTCGTCACCTTTCAGCACAATTTCTTTGACCGGTGCATCTTCAGCATCAATGATCACCGGCTTAATTTTCGGATACTTGCCTTTTTCTATCTTGCCTTCGAGGTAATTGATCGCGCGACGATAGGTGCCTTTTGAATCGCCCGGCGTATTCTCAAGTCCGAACACAATGGCTTCGGTTTCGAGGTGTCCCTGATGGTTGGTAAGCACCGGGCCTTTAACCCATTCACCGTTAATCTTTACTTCGTCTGCCATGACAATCGGCGCGTCGTACCAGCCGTACTCGTCGATAAGCCGGTACATCAATTCGGTCATTTCATAGTTGTCCTGGTCGAGACGCTTAACGTGCATCACCAGCCCTTCGTCCTTACAGACTTCGATGTACTCGCGAAGTGAGTCGAACGGAGCGTTGGTTTTGCGACGTTTCTTTTTGCCGGTATCGGCAGCAGCCAGTTGAATGCGCTCTTCGGCACTAAAGCCCAGCGAGGGCATTGCGGATGCGGCGGCGATGCCCGCGGCACCGGCAGTCAGGAATCGGCGACGGCTCTTATCTTTTACCGTGGTTGCTTCGACTTCTGTCGCATCAGTTGTATTCGGCTTGGTCGGTTCTTTGTGCTGACTCACTTGCGTTGCTCCATGACAAATTGCTTTTTTCGAGCATAGCACCAAGCTACGGGCAGGTTGGCACTATTGGGCTCGCGTTCATTCGGGATATGTATCAAAGTGAAATAAATAACCCATTGAAAGCATTGATGTATCCGTTTTGCGGTCTGACCCCGGCCGCGCTGGCTGGTCGCTAGGTTCCGCGATAGGCGGGGTGTCTTCTTAACAGTTCGTCATTGGTCCAAAAGCGGATGATTACTGCCCCCATGACAAAGCCGCCGACGTGGGCCCAGAACGCAACGCCACCGACGTCATTGCCGAGGCTGTTGAGCCCGCCGATAAACTGCACGATGCCCCAGTAGCCGAGCATGAAGTAAGCCGGAATACGAATGGTGGTAATGAAGATCAGCAGAAAGATCAGCATCGTGACGCGTACCCGCGGATACAGCATCAGATAGCCACCCATCACACCACCAATCGCGCCGGACGCGCCGACCATGGGTATGGCAGAGGCGGGTGCAAAGGCCACCTGAAGCGATGCCGCCGCCAGCCCGCAAACCAAATAAAAACTGATGAACCGGAACGGGCCCATCGAGTCTTCAACGCTGCGGCCAAAGACCCAGAGAAACCAAAGATTGCCCAGAAGATGCGCCCAGCCGCCGTGCATGAACATATGCGTAATCAGCGTGTACCAGTGCGGCTCGGCGTCGAGCGTGCAATAGAGGTTCAGACCGATGGGCAGTGAATAGCCTGCAGGGAGTGTCTGCAGTAACTCCCCCGGAACCAGCCCCAGAGTGCACACGGTTGCTGACAGCCGGGGCTCTCCGCCGGCACCTTGTACGACGAACCAGGCTAATGCGGTCAACGTGATGATCAGCAGAGTCGCCCACGGAAACAGCAGTTTCGGATTGTTGTCGTTTAGCGGGAACACGATGCGTTAACTCGACAGCGGGGGGCTACTTAGAGCGCTCGATGAGTTCGATCCACTCTCCGGCAGCACCTCGTGTGACTGCTGTCCGCTGCCCTTCGTAGCCCGGCGAGTCGATGGTCTTGGGCGGGCTGTGCCAGCTGACATCAAACGCATCGAGTGAATCTGTCAGGAAACTGACCATCGCCATGCCCGGAGGCAGATGTCCTTCTGACACAGGGCGTGCCGGGACGTGCGGCGGGTATTCGTCGAGCTCAATGATGAATCGCCGGCCGGCAATCTTGGCGATCTGCAGGCTGAAAGGTGTTGCGGGTGGTGCACCACAAACGTCCGCGAGCATCGGTATTGTGAATGTGATCGGGTCAAACGTTCGAAGACCCAAACGTTGGTGATAGAACTCGCCCATTGCGCGCAAATCCGTGCCGCCTGCAATCACGTTAAACGTCCGGTCAACGTAGGACTTTGCGCCCTTTAAACCGTAGCGACTGCCGCCGGGAAGCAGTCGGCTGAAGTACAGCAGTTCGCCGCCTGGCCCGATGACCTGGATGGCTCTCGGCGCTTTTGGTGTGGCGTAGAGATCGTGGGGCCCGCCTATGACCTTGAACGGCGAGTCGGCAAAGTCCGCAGCAAGCTGATCGGGGTTCTCTACCAGCAGTTCGGTGGCATTCCAGCCCTGATACAGCGGGTATTGAAACGGCAGGTCGCTGCCGGTTTCGATAAACCGAAGCCAAACCGCGTCGCCACTGGACGGCTCAGCGATGGCGTAGGGCAGTCCGGCTGCCGCCGGTGCGCTCCACGCAGTGGCGAGTTCGGTGGCTATTGTGCCGTCTGCGATCACGTTGTAGCCCAGGTAGCGGGTCCACGCGCTGAGGTGTTGGTCTAGGCTGGAGACCGCGTAGGTCACCATTTTTATTTGCTTTAGCACGCTGAATAAACCCGATACGTTTTCCCGGAAAGTCCCGGAAGTGCTTAATAGTAGCAGTTCGGCAGCCCGCTAAACCTTCTGAAAGCGTTTATAGCAAAGGGTTTTCAGCAGGTGGCTCAAAGTCATCTAAATGGATTATGTTATCTTGCAACAAACCTGTTATTGTTAAACGCACAAAATTTGAGTCTGGGGAGGCTGAAGCTTTGTTTGATTGAGGGTCTGTAAGGATGCTCTATGTGAAACGTAAGTCAGCTGTCATGCTCATACTTTCTGCTGCGTTTTTTGCAGCCTGTATGATCTTAATGATCGGGATGGTTATTTCCTGAAGAATCAGGCCAACGCCTGACAGGTCATTACCGTCTTTCTACATCACCTGTTTCAGGTGGTGGCAGTCTACTAAGCACCATAGCTATTCGCACTTGCCGTTCGGTCCAATCCTGAGTGCGTGGTAAATCGAGATAGAAAACGCAACTCTGTGAATTAATCCGCTTGGTCGGATTGACCGCTACCGGGTGGTCTTTCATCGTCATCCAGAACAACGCTCCATGCCGGCGTGTCCATATCATCAAACTGCCCGGCACGAACGGCCCAAAAGAACGCAAACACCGCGACGGCGAGTACGACGAGTCCCAGCGGAATCAAAATATAAATAATGTTCATTTGCCCGGCACCGGATTGGCCTCGCTGCTGCAGCATGACGGCTTCGCTTCGACTTTAGCGGTACAGCAATCCGGGGTCGAGTCGGACTCTGTCACGGCGCCGGATTGACTGGTGCCGAGTCGCAAAGCGTTCAGAGTTACCATCAGCGAACTTAACGACATGCCTAGCGCTGCCATCCACGGGGCCAGCAGTCCGGTAGCGGCAAGCGGAATGGCCGTAGCGTTGTAGACGGCGGCCCACAGCAGGTTCTGGCGCACGACATGCATGGTTTTCGCGGCGAGCGAAAAGCCGTCAGAGAGTGTGCTCAGGCTATTGCTCATTAGCACGCAGTCGGCTGAGTGCTGAGCCAACGATGTTCCTCCGCCCATCGCTACTGACACATCGGCACCGGCAAGGACGGGTGAGTCGTTGATGCCATCGCCGACCACTGCCACTTTTTGTTCGTTGCGCTGCAGCCGTCTCACCAGCTTCAGTTTGTCTTCGGCTTTCAGACCCGGATACCAGGCATCGATGCCGAGCTCATTGGCCAGTCGCTTAACCGGCACCAAGTGATCGCCTGAGGCAATGGTCACGCGCAGCCCGCGCGACTTGAGTTCGGCTACGGTTGTCGCGGCATCTGTACGGACGTGCTCCGCGATATCAAACCGAGCGAAAACCCCGTCGCTGTTGCCAAGAAACACCGCTTTGGTGTCATCATCTGAATACTCAAGCGAGTTGCTGTCCGTGCTACTCAGCCCGGCGACAAATTTCGCGGTCCCGATGCGGTAGATCTCTCCCTTGTAGCTGCCTTCGAGTCCTTCGGATGGCACGCTCATTACCCCTTCAACGGCTGATGCATCCGGTGTAAACGGAAACGCCCGCGAGATCGGGTGCTCCGAATAGTGTTCGAGCTGGGCCGCAATGTTCAGGCTCGTGCTCGCCGGGATATCGCCGAAGCATTCGGTGTGCCGAATCGTAAACTGGCCGGTGGTGAGGGTGCCGGTTTTGTCGAACACGACATCAGTCACTTCGCACAAAGACTGCAACGCGCCCGGCCGGCGCAGTAGCAGACCCTGGCGGGCCAGATTGGACAGCGCCACACTGAAGGCCGCCGGTGTTGCTAACGCCAGCGCACAGGGGCATGTAACAACCAGAACCGCGAGCGTGATTTCGAAAGCGCGTTCCGGAGCAATCAGATACCAGGCAATGCCGGTGGTCGCCGCTACGGCGAGCATGGCAGTTACGAACCAACCGCCGACCTGATCGGCGAGTTGCACCAGTCTGGGTTTTTGCTCGCGAGCTTCAGTCACCATCCGCCCTATGCCTGCCAACACGGTCTCGGCGCCGACTTTTTCAATCCGCATATGCACAGCGGATTCCAGATTCACACTGCCGGCAACAACCTGGCTGTCACGCTGCTTATTTACCGGTTCGGATTCGCCGGTGAGTAGCGATTCGTCGACCTTTGCCTGAGCATCGTCGAGTGTGCCGTCTGCCGGGAATGCCTGCCCCGGCTGTACCAGCACTCTGTCGCCGAATTCGAGTTCCATCACGCCGACCACTTCGCTGTGATTACCAACCACCCGCATCGCGGTTTTCGGCAGATGCCGCGACATTGCGCCGGTCAGGCTCAGCGCCTTATGCCGTCCGGCCATTTCCAGAAAGCGGGTGGCTGAGAGGAAAAACACGAACATGGTGGCCGAATCAAAATAGACTTCGCCCGAGCCGCGCAGCGTGTTCCAGACGCTGACCGAATAGGCTGCACCGATCGCTATGGCAACGGGCACATCCATACCCACATTGCGCGCGCGAATGTTGTTCCAGGCGTTTTTAAAAAACGGGGCACCGGAGTACAGCACGACCGGAGTGGAGACCAGCAGGCTAATCAGCCGGAGAAACTCGCCGATGTCAGCGGACACGCCATCCAATGCGCCGGCGTACAGCGCAACGGCATAGCTCATGACCTGCATCATGCCCAGCCCTGCAATGACCAGACGTCGCAAACCGAGGCGATATTCGTCGGTGCCCGCTGCTTCGGTAGCAGCTTCTGTGAATGGAGCCGGCGTGTAACCCAGTGCTGCAATACTCTCCAGCAAGGTCGAAAGGCTGACTCTCTCCGGATCCCAAGGCAGGCTGCCAAGCGTTGTGACCCGGTTCACCTGAACCGAGATCCAGCCA